>CAJJIY010000004.1 GCA_905187695.1 uncultured Eubacteriales bacterium
TTTTCACCGCGCCGGCCGCGCTTCCCGTCACGGCGACCGCGACCGTCACCATCGGAGCGCAGACCTGCGTGTTCAAAATTTTCGGCGCGGACGGGGAGACCGAGCTTGCCGCGCTGCGAACCGGCGCGCTGGCGCACCTGGAGGCACTTTCCGCGCAGACCGAGCGCATCACCAGCGATCTGTTTCTCCCGACCGCTGTGAAGGATGCCGGCGTGACGATCACCTGGACGAGCAGTGACCGCGCGGTCATGTCGGATGCCGGCAAGGTCGCGGACGAGGTGAGCGACGGCTCGCCGATCACGCTTTTTGCCGAGGTCCGGATCAACGAGAGGGTCTACACGCTTTCCTACAAATTTGCGGTTTCCAGCATCGACAACGAAATGCGATTCAACAATCTGCTTTCGGCCATGAGTCCCATCACCCTCAAAGAAGTGTTTTTGGGCGGCGAGGAATCCAGCGCGGATTTTATAAAATCGCACCAGTTCCTTCCGAACGCGCTGAACAACTCGGCCTATTCCTATCGCACGGCCTATGTTTCTCCGGCCGACACCACCCTGACCCAGGTGAATTTCACCTGGAACGGTTATGAAAACATCGGCCTGACCTCCCTTCGTTATGCGCAGGATACCGCCTATAACTATGTGTCGGTTTATGAAAACGCAAACGGCGAGCAGGCGGTCTATCTCAACACCCCGGTGTTCAGCACCTTTGCGCAGATCCAGGTAACGGCACAGTTCAAGGGGGACGAAAAGGTTTACAGCGGTCTGCTCAACATCATGATCGAAACCGGCAACTATGAAGAATTGCTGGATAGCGTATTCGACTTTGTACAAAGCCGGATAGACGAGGTGGATCTTTACAAAAACCTCATCAGAACCAGAATGGCGGACGGCATGGCCGCCGAACGAGCCGATTTTTCGCTTTCTTCGCTCTATGCGCTCCACACCTCCAGTCTGAGCACCGGCAAATATTCCATTACCTACACGGCGGGGGAGAGCGGCGGGGTGTTTTCCGCCGCGGCACAGCGGCTGCGCGTGCCTTATGAAGGCGGCAGTTATCAGGCCTATACGCTTCTGGACGATATAGAAGGGTATGAAACCGAGGCTGTGACGGGAGCGGGACTTTATATCCGGGTGGAAACCGATGCCGGAGCCTTTTATGTCAGCGCGACCGAGGCGGGAGCCGCAGTCAGTGCCGACGGTGAGACCGTGATCGACGGGACGGGAAAGATTTTCCTGCCGGTGAACGGCTCCTATGATTTCAGTGTGGATCTCACCAAGGCCGGCCCTCATGAAACGATGGTGCCGGTGACCGTGACGGTTCGTTATACCTACAAACCGTTGGTCCAGTCGGTGCGGACTCTGTATGTCCCGGTGCCGGCCGTGATCCTCCCGGATGAGAACGGGTTCCGGAATCAGAGCGTTTTCAACGCCGTGAAATATCAGATGTATGCCGCGTTGCCGGAGGCCGAGCGCGTCAAAAGCAATCAGGCCTTTGTCGTGTCCGGCAATAAAGTGACCAACCGCACGCCCGCGTACATCCTTTTGCGCGACATCGAGCGGTGTAACGGGGCCGCCGGGAACTGGTTTGAAGGGGAATATAACGGCGCGGCGCTTACCATCGCTTATGGCGCCCCCATTACGGCGCTTCGCTTTTATGTCGGCCGTGCGGACGCGGCGGCCGATATACGGGAGAGTCGGATTTATGATTTTCTCGCGCTTCTGAAATGGGGCGCCGGCAACCGCTCCGTACAGGCGTGGGAAACGATTTCCGGCACTTATGACGGTCTGACCAAAACCGTTTTACCCGTGGCCTATGAAAACGGCGGCTATGCCGCTTTGCCGTCCGGCACGGTCGAAACCGGAATTGTGCCGTCTGCGCAAACGGAAAACGGCGATTATCGCTATTATGACACATCGGACGGCGTGTGGAAATATTACAATCTTTCCGGCGCGGAGACGAGTTCCTACACGCTGACCTTCAACTGTTTCACGCTTTCTCTTGCCTCCTACAGCAGATATTATCTCTATGAAACAACCGGCGGGACCTTGGCCTATACCACCACGGCCGGGGCCTCCAACGCGTCTTTTGCCCTTTTGAACGCGGCGGAAGTGGCGGCTTTGCAAAATCCCACTGACGGTCTGACGCTGGGTACGGCGGTGGCCGGACTCAATTCTTCGGAGACTTATTATCTGTATTGCCCCGAGACCGGGCACTTTCTGCAAAAGCGCACCTCCTCCACGCTTTCCATGTCGGAGAGCGCCGCGGACGCCGCGCCGTTGACATGGAATTCGGGCAGCTTGTCCTGCCGGGTCGGGACGCCCACCTACTATATTGCATACCAGCAGAGCTGGAGCAGCAGCTCCCCTTTTCGTTATGCCCCCCAATCCGGGACCGATGTCCAAAAGTCGGTCGTTAAGACCGGTACGCTCACAGGGCCGTATTCCGTTTACAAAAACGAGAGCGGCAACTACACCGCACTGACTGAGCGCGCGGGATACGGAACGGTGGCGAGTCTTCGGTTTCTTTCCGATTCCCGTATACAGCTGGTACACATTTCGGATGATCTGCGCGCGGCCCTCATGGTGCAAAGCGACGGAAAAGAATATCTGACGCCGGAGGAAATCTCGGCGCTTCGCGGATTTTACGCCTACATCACCGGCCGTTCGGATTTCGATACGGTGTTTGCAGGCGTCAGCATCACCGCGCCCGGCCGGGTGATTACCGATCCAGAGGCTTTCGGGGCGGTCGTGCAAAGCATCGCGGTGGCCACATCAGAAGTAACTCGGGAAAACTGTTATTTCAAACATACCGAGCTGATGCGCTGGGCGCTCAACAAACAAAACTTTCCGGAAAGCGCTCTTATTGAAGGCTATCCGCTCGGAAACCCGCCCAATGCCGGCGAACTTACCTATAATATCTCAATTACCGCCGCCAGCAAAAACAAATATTATTTCACGCAAACGGGCGGGATGTCCTGGACGGGAAGCGGCTTTACCAACACCGCAAGCGATTCGCTGAAAAGCGGTTACTATAACGAGGACAACACCGAATACATCAGCGAACGCGAAGAAATTATCCTGAAAGCCTATTGGTATAAACGCAATGCCACGGCTTTTGGCAATGCTTTTGACACCTACAGTGTGGTGCCGACCTACCTTTCGGAGGAGGCCGCGCCGGTCTTTACCGAGACGCTTTATGAGGCGCTGGGGATACCCTTTGACTATACGGTTGCGGCGCGTGCCGAAGACGGAAAACTGTATCCCTTTGTGACCGGACTTTCCGGTTCGCTTGCCGCGCTTTCCTGCTTTACGGATCTGACCGAACTGGTCATTGCCGGAGATGTCACGGCAGAGAACGGCACGCGCACGGCGGGGCTTCCGGCTTTCCTGCATACCGGTTCGCTTTCTGCTTTCTACACCCGCCTTCAGGCCTTTGCCTTTGCCGGGAAACTGACCACGCTCACGCTTTCGGGTTGCGCGCAGGATTTTGTCGAATTCGATCTCTCGGGAGCCGCCGCGTTTACAGCGCTTCGGAAGCTGGATCTTTCCATGAATTACGGCATCCGGTATATCGGGCCGTTGCTGGAGCTCTCCTATAAAAATCTGACCTATCTGGATCTTTCGGGTGTGGGACAGCCGGAAGATTATCAGGAGTTTGCCCTCAACATTCTCTATAACGGGAATCATCCCACGCTGTATTACACGCCCGATGCCAACCTGACGGAAAACGGCAGAGTCGCCGTGCCGCTTCTTTACAGTAAGGCGGCGGAAAATTCCGAGTGGCTGGCGCTCCTGTCGGAGCTGACCACACTGGCCGGGCAATATCTGCAGTTGGGGCAAAAGATCTACACCGAATCCGGCGCCGTCACACTTTACTGGCACCTGAACAGCGGCAACACCATGTATCCTTCTCCCGTCACCCGCGCCACCGGCACCGGTGGCACCTTTGTGAGCATGGCCTCTCTTCTTTCCGCCGCCAACAGCGCGGTGGGGACGGCCGCAGAGGGGAACTACCTGGGGATGTATGTCTACTACAGCGGCAGTACGACGACCGCCTATACCAGCGGGTGCGTTTACCGGATGGTCTGGGCGGACGACGCACATGCCCGGATCGTATATGATGACGCCGGGGGCGGCGCGAGAACCTGCCGGAGCGTGAACGGAAGCGACTTTATCGCCGCGCCTTACGGTGCCGCCGAGATTGGCGGGCTCTATTATCTGACCAAAAATCAAAGCTTTTATGCGGCCAATCGGTTTTACATCATGACCTATGATGAGGACGGCGGATTTTATTATCTTCAGACCTTCGGCACCGCCACGCCGCTCCTGGGGACGGATGAAAACGGAACATCCAACGCCTATCTGCGTCTTAAGAACGGGCGGCTTTACCTGACCACCGGCAGCGACTATTCCGGCACCGGCGGCACCGACATCGTGGAGCTGGAGGCGGTCATCCGTGTGGATGGCACCGAATACCGGCGTATTTTCCGGATCACGGTTATCGGCTGATCTCGGCCGATCCAAAGAAAGGGGGAGAACGGGATGAAAAAAAGCACGCTTCCGGCTGAAAAAATGCCGGCATCGGGAAAACTGAAAATCAAGATTCTGGCGGGCGCACTGACCGTTTTGCTCCTTTTGGCCGGAACGGTCGGCGTTGTCTGGGCGTATTTTACGCTCTCGGCCGAAAAAGAACCGGCGCTTTCCCTGGATTTCACAGCCGAAACTGTGCAGATCCCGGATTTTGACGCGCTGTTTGCCGCTGTCAAGGCCGAAAGTTACAATGATGGTGCGCCGGTCTCTCAAAACGGAAGCGTCTCGCGCCGCACCCTGCTCCTGACGGCGGATATCAGCCTGCCTGCCGATTTGCTGGTCAGCGCCGATGTCAGCCTTGATCTGGGCGGGCATGATCTGATCCTCAACGGGTATACGCTGACTTTCCGGCACACCTATGCCGGCGCGTTGACGGTCCGCAACGGCCGTGTGATCCTCAGTGCCGGCCAGACCGGCGGAATCCTGGCGGATACGCCCCGCGCCGCCGTCCTTTTTGAGGGCGTTACGGTGGGCACGCTGAGTGAGTCGGGCGATTTTACTGCCGCAACGGGATCGTTTTTGCGGGTGATCTCCACCGATCCCGCTTTCGTGGCCGCGCATTTCTTTTCCAAAGTGGCCGCAGCGCTGGCCGATGAATCCACGCTTTTGCGTTCTCTGCCGGAGGCCGACAGCCTGACCGGAAAGACCGGTTTCACGCCGGATCTGTTCTGGGTCGCGCCGGGTTACTGTACGGCACATCCGGACAGTCCCTGTTCGTTGCTTCTCTCGGATGCGGATCTGCCTTTGCATGAATACGGTTATCCGGGGGTGACGGTTGCCTATACCGGCGACAGTGTGATTTCCGGGCAGGGGCGCCGGCTTTCGGCCGGGGACGGGACGCTTTGCGCCGTTGTCACCGTGGACGGCGGAGAAGGCGAAACGACTTTCAGCTGTGAATTTCCGTTGCACGCTCCCGATCTTTCCACGCTTTCCGCACGGGCTTCGGCGGCGCTGACGCTGGCCGGGCGGGTGCTGTCCCGTTACCGCGGGACGGTGAGCGGAGAGGAAACGGTCTGGACGGGACTGGTGCTCAACCGCGACACTTATCTGCCGCGTACTTTCGGCGCTTTGCCGGATGTCCGGCTTTCCTATACCGGCGCGGACGAGGCCGGAATGCTTACTTTCCCGGCGGCGGGCAGCGAACCGTTGCGCACCGACGCGACCGAGCTTTTCGTGCCCACCGCCGACACCGTCACGCTGACCGTGACGGCATCCGGCACGGACGGAACCTTTCTCTCGGATTCCTCTTTTGAAATGCGGAGCACCAACACCGCCAATGTCCGCAGTGCCGTGACGGTGGCAGGAGATCTGCTGAAAAAATGGTACGGCCAGAAAATTGAGGTGACGGCCAACGGGGACGGCTCCTATTCATACGCCGGCGCGCAGGCCGCCGACCCCACGGTGGGATATTTCCCGCTTTACACACTGGAGTATTATACCCAGGGCGGCTTTGCGGCCGAATGTCCCGGCGTCAGCCGGATTGCCTATTCGGTGGTCTACGGGAACACGGCCGCGCAGTATTACGGGTTGGAAGCGGCCGCCGCCGGGGAAAACTGGGAGCGCCTTTTTGTGGCCACCGGAAACCCGGAAGATGATGCCGGGCGGGTCTATCTCCATGTGGAAATGCGTGTGACTTATGGCGGCGTTCCTTCCGATGTCACGCTGGAACTGCCGATTGAATGTTATCAGAAAGGCGATGAAGGCGGCACCAGCCGGTTCCTTCCTTACTATTCGGTGCTGGACCGCACGGTGTATGCACAGACGGGCGGGCGGACGCACGCTGCCTTTGAGATGCCGTTCAACTATCAGCGCGGCATGCCGGTCATGGTTTACGGTTTTACGGTTATCGGCGGGGACGAGGCCGCGCTTTCGGCCGTTGCCGGCATGATGGGGCTGGTTTTTGTGGATAAAGACGGGGTGGAGCACACGCTTTCGGGCAAACTGGTATCGCTGACCCCCGCGGGGGAGAGCGAGGCCGTAACGGTGCTGTCTTTTGCGGATTCGCTGGCGGAAATTCTCACCACATCCGCCCTGTACAGGGCCAACGCCGAGAGCGGCAAAGCCTATTACCGGGTGACGATCGACGCCGGAGAGGCTCCCGCCGCCAACACCGAGATCGCGCTGGTGTATCAGTATAAAATGGCTTATACGGCCGCTTCTTTTACAACTTACCGGCAATACAGCGCTTTTACGGTGCCGGGTCTGCTCCGTTACGGAAAAGAGATCCCGGATGAGAATTTCTTTTTGTGGATCTACAACCGTTTCCGCCCGTCCGGGGAAGAGATCGACAGCGTCGGGGACGCGGTAATCGAAGCGGACTGGCTCCGCAACGATCTCCCGCTTGACCGCGCCGATACCGGGGATACGCGCCTTCTGGCCGTCACCGATTTCACCGGCATCCGGTATCTGCGCGGCACAACGCGGGTCAACCTCACGGGGGCGACCGTCATGGCGGCGGTGATCCGGGAAATCGCTTCTATGGAATCGCTGACTTCTCTCACGCTGGAGTCCTGCGACATCACCGTGAGCGACACCGATGACAATCCTTTTGAAAGCTGGTGCGATCCTGCGCTTTCAGAACTTTCCGGCCTTACGCTTCTGCGGCTTGGCGGAAACCGGATCTCCTCTTTTGTCTGGCTGTTGGATTTCTGCCGCAATGTGGCGGGTAACCTGACCAAAATCTACATTAGCGACAATGTGCCCGGCACGGGCGATGCGGATAATGTTTTTTACGGCTCGGACGGTCTTTCCAATTATGATACCTACCAAAGCCTTTCGGAGATGGGCGTAGAGATCTATTCGGGCGGCTCGCTCGTCGGCCCCGCGCTCTTCGCAGACAGCCGTTCCGCCGCGCAGGTCTATCTCAGTCTGCGCAGTCTTTCCTATCAGAACAAGCTTCCGGCCGGCGTTTCGCTGACCGAAGAGATGCTGTCGCAATACAGCACCGACCCGGCGGATTACGGCCTGTCCGGCGAGGTTTCCAATGCAAAATATTCCTGCACGGCAGATTCGGTAAAGATTGCCTTTGCGCTGGCAGACGCCAATACCTTTACGCTGACTTATACCGCCACGGTCGGTACGGATACCTACCGGATGGTGCTCCACTTTACGGTCACTGCCGACTGATTTTTTCGGAAAGGAGACGGCTATGCGTCATTTTTTTGCCAAACTTAAAGAAAAATCGCTGTTGCGCCCGCTCATCGGCGTGATCGCGGCGGCGTTGCTTGTTTCGGTCACGGCCGTCTCCTTCGCGCTCACACGCGGGGGTACGCTTTCGTGGTTTTCGGAAAACCGGAAGACCGGGGCCGCCGGCATGCAGGTGAGCGCCCGGAGCGATTTCCTGCGCTTTGAAGACCTCATCACGGTGGAACCCGCCGTGGGCAACAGCGCTTTTGAAACGCTGTATTTCCGCCGGGCGCAGGACGGGGGATACTATCAGATTGTCAAAGTCCCTGCGGGGGAAACCGCCGCCGATCCGGCCGGAAGCGTGGGGGGCGAGGACTATACTTTTGCCGCCGATGCCGCAGGCGCGCGCGTGCCCTTTTCGCTGACCGGACTTTTCCCGGGGGAAACGCTGCTGGTGACGGTCCGTTTCCGCGCCTATGGGGAACAAGCCGTTCCGTACAGCCTTTCTCTGTCGGATTTTGATGACAGCGCCGGCTGTTTTACCATCGGGGAGGGGGAAAACAACACGCCGGGCACCTACAGCGTGCTGGGTATTTTCCGCGCCGAACTGGTCAGTCTTTCGGCCGAGCAGAACGCCGCCCCGGATTACCGGGTCGGCGCGCACAGCGGATCCTATTTTGCTTCTTTTGATACCGAAAACGGTTGTTCGGTAAAAACGGCCGATCCCTTTGAGATTGTTAGCGGCACCGCCGCGCCCTCGGACGGGGTCGTCAGCTGCAGCTTCCGGGTGTCGCTGGATCTGGGGGATGCCGCCGCGGGCACGCAGTATTACAGTCTGCGGGGGACGGTGACCAATATGCTTTCCAAAAAGCGTTTTTCGGTGGGAGCGCTGTCGCTCTCTTCGACCAAGGAGGGAGAAGGATGAAAAAAAGAGCGGTTATGCTGAGCCTTTCTTTCCTGTTGCTTCTCTCGGTTCTTCTCTGTTCTCCCTTTACGCTGTCGTGGTTCGGCCGCGGAGACGGCACGGGGGTGGATTTTGAATTACTGGAGATCAATTCCACCGTCACGCTGTACCGGGGAGTGGATAGCAACCAAAACGGTGTGCCGGACAGGGCCGCCGCGCCGGTCTCCATGAAATATTACGAGGAAATCTATGAGTTTACCGATCCGGTCTCGGATTTTGCCCTGAGTGAGGGGACGCACACCGAAACGAAACTTTCTCTGTCGGTCGCGGGCCTGATGCCGGGGCAGAGCGCCACCTATAAATTTGTGCTGGAAAACAACAGCGATGCCGAAAACGAAATACACATGGCGCTGGATTTCGGCAGTCTCTCGGCCGCCTCGGACGCACGCCTGCTCCGGGCGCTGTCCGTGGAGGTGATCCCGATCGCCCACGGAGAAGAGACCTATACGCTTGATTTTTCGGCCGCGGCAAAGGCTTTTCTCATGGACGGCCTGTCGGCCGGTTCGCTGGATTTCGCGGCCTCGCACCTGCCGGGCCTTGTGGCCGCGTCGCAGTCCGGGGACGGCACGGCCAACTGCCTGGATTTCTGGTTCCGCGTCAGACTGGAACCCCGTGAGGCGCTCAATGCGCACATCCGGGCGCAAAACGGAACGCTTGCCGCCGGGGAAACGCCGGCGGACGAGATCGGGGAGACGGAATACAACGCGTTGGCCGGTCTTGCGGTGCAAAATCTCCTTTTCCGGATATACTTTGATGTGGTGCTTTGAAATTTTGTTTCTGAAAGGATGAAAATCATGAAAAACATCGAAAAAGCCAAGGTGCTCTGCCTGAAAGAAGAAGTTGCCTATGCCGAAGGACAGGTTGTCAGCAAAACGCTGGCGCAGAACGGGGCCGTCAGCGTCACGCTTTTTTCCTTTGACAAAAACGAGGAGATCGGCACGCACGCCGCCGGCGGCGACGCATTCGTCACCTGCCTGGAGGGTGAGGGCAGGATCACCATTGACGGCAAAGAATTCCTGGTGCACGAGGGCGAATCCATCGTGATGCCCAAGGGTCATCCGCATTCGCTTTTCGCGGTGGAACGCTTTAAAATGCTGTTGGTGGTCGTATTCTGAAACCGCCGCGGATTCTCGTGAACAGAAGGCCGGAGCGCGTTTGCTCCGGCCCTCTTTTTCTCCCTTTCACGGCGGATTTTCCCGTGGGGTTGACAAATGAGCCAAAGCGTGCTATAATGGCAAAAGGCTATGGCGGAAAAAAGAAGAAGCCAACGCCTTTTTTATCTGAGAGCGGGTTGTCCGACACGGCGCACAAACAGCCCTTCTTTCTATTATGAAAAAGACAGAAAGCATTGTTTTCGGTGTTTATCTGCCCGGAGGATTTTTATGAAAGTTGTCATATTGGCCGGTGGGTTCGGCACACGGATCAGCGAAGAATCCTATCTGCGTCCGAAGCCGATGATCGAGATCGGCGGCATGCCGATTCTCTGGCACATTATGAAGATGTACTCTTCGTTCGGTTTCAACGATTTCGTGATCTGCGCCGGATACAAGCAGAATGTCATCAAAGAGTGGTTTGCCGATTACTATGTCAACCACAGCGATGTCACTTTTGATTTTACCAAAAAGGAGCGGATCACGGTTCATTCGACCGAGTCCGAGCCGTGGCGCGTCACCGTGGTGGATACGGGGCTTTGCACCATGACCGGCGGCCGTCTCAAGCGCGTGGCGCGCTACATCGGCAACGAGCCGTTTTTCCTCACCTACGGGGACGGCGTGTCGGATGTCAATATCGAAAAGGAACTGGCCTTCCACCGGCAGAACGGGAAACTGGCCACCCTCACGGCGGTTCACCCCGATTCCCGCTTCGGTGTGCTGGATATCAAGAAAGACCAGATTCAGGCTTTCCGCGAAAAGAGCGATGCGGATGTGGGCTGGATCAACGGCGGCTTCATGATCCTGCAGCCGGAGGTACTCGGCTACATTGCGGGCGACGATACCGTGTTCGAGCGCGAACCGCTGGAAGCGCTTTGCCGGGACGGGGAACTGATGGCTTTCCGTCATCGCGGATTCTGGCAGTGCATGGACACCATGCGGGACAAGGAAAAGCTGGAATCGCTTTGGGCGGCGGGAAAAGCCCCCTGGAAACGGTGGGAGAACTGAGATGTTTGAATTTTATCCTGATTTTTATAAAGGCAAGCGCGTCTTTGTCACCGGTCACACCGGTTTCAAGGGTGCGTGGCTCTGCCGCATTCTGAAAAACGCCGGTGCCGTTGTGACCGGATACGCGCAAAACCCGCCCACGGACCCGTCTCTTTTCGAACTGTCCCGGGGTGCGGAGGGGATGACTTCTGTCATCGGCGACATCTGTGACGGCGACCGGCTTTCTGCCGCTTTCAGGGAGGCGCGCCCGGAGATTGTGTTCCATCTGGCGGCACAACCCCTGGTGCGCGAATCTTATCGCGCGCCCGCGCGTACATACGCGTCGAATGTGATGGGAACGGTGGGCATCCTGGAATGTGTGCGCGAAAGCGACACGGTGCGTTCTTTCCTCAATGTCACCACCGACAAGGTCTATGAGAACCGAGAGTGGGAGTGGGGCTATCGGGAAAACGAGCCGCTTTGCGGTTTCGACCCTTATTCCAACAGCAAGTCCTGCTCCGAACTGGTTACGGCCAGTTATAAAAACTCCTTCTTTTCCGACGGGCGGGTGGCCGTTTCCACGGCGCGGGCCGGCAACGTCATCGGCGGCGGCGATTTCGCCGCGGACCGCATCATTCCCGACTGCGTGCGTGCGGCGCTGGCCGGAAAAGAAATCGTCATCCGGAATCCCCATTCGGTGCGCCCCTATCAGCACGTGCTGGAGCCGCTTTTTGCCTATCTCATGATTGCCGCGCGGCAGTATGAGGACGGGCGTTTTGCCGGCTGTTACAATGTCGGCCCGGACGAGGGCGACTGCTATACCACCGGTGCGCTGGCAAAGCTTTTCACCGACACCTACGGCGGCTCGGCCCGCACGGTCATCCGGCCGGACGGCGGCCCGCACGAGGCCACCTTTCTCAAACTGGATTGCTCCCGGCTGAAAAAGGTTTTCGGCTGGCATCCGGTGTGGAATCTGCCCCGGGCGGTTTCCCGCGTGGTCGATTTTACGCGGGCATATGAAAAAGGTGATGTCATCGGCGAGATGGACAGAGAGATCGCGGATTTCCTGTCGTCGGCCCGGTAAGTATAGAAAAGAAAAGAGAAAAGAGAAAATGCATTTCAACGGAAAAAGCGAGAGCGAGGCACGCGCGGAGATCCTGTCCCTGGTCAAGGAGTATTGCGATTCTTACCACAATCAGAAAAAGTGGCGGGAGGGCGACCGGATCTCCTATGCCTCCCGCGTGTATGACAGCGAGGAAATGACCAATCTGGTGGACAGCTCATTGGAGTTCTGGCTGACCTCCGGGCGTTATACCGAGGAGTTTGAGTCGGCGTTTGCCGCTTACCTCGGCGTGCGGTACTGCAGCCTGGTCAACTCCGGTTCCTCTGCCAATCTGCTGGCGTTCATGGCGCTGACCTCCCCGCTTCTGGGCGAGCGCGCCGTGCGCCGGGGGGACGAAGTCATCACGGTGGCGGCCGGGTTTCCCACCACGGTCACGCCGATTTTGCAGTTCGGCGCGGTGCCGGTTTTTGTGGATGTTACCATCCCGCAGTACAACATAGATGTCACGCAGCTGGAAAAGGCGCTCTCCCCCCGCACCCGGGCGGTGATGGTGGCGCACACGCTGGGCAATCCTTTTGATCTTCGCGCCGTACGCGAGTTCTGCAACCGGTACGACCTCTGGATGATTGAGGACAACTGTGACGCACTCGGCTCGGAATACGAGATCGACGGCAAGCGTTATTTCACCGGTACGATCGGCGATATCGGCACCAGCAGTTTTTATCCGCCCCATCACATGACCATGGGAGAGGGCGGCGCGGTCTATACCAAGGACGCCCTGCTTCACAAGATCATCCGGTCCCTGCGCGACTGGGGGCGGGATTGCGTGTGTCCCTCCGGCCGGGATAACCTCTGCGGCCACCGCTTTGACCGTCAGTACGGCGAGCTTCCGCTCGGGTACGACCACAAATATGTTTATTCTCATTTCGGCTACAACCTCAAGGCCACCGATCTGCAGGCGGCCGTCGGGTGCGCCCAGATCAAAAAATTCCCGGGCTTTGTGGCCCGCCGCCGGCACAATTTCGCGCGGCTGCGCGCGGCGCTGGAGCCGGTCGCGGACAAACTGATCCTGCCCGAGGCCGCGCCTCATTCCGCACCCTCCTGGTTCGGTTTTCTCATGACCTGCCGCGAGGGGGTCAGCCGGGACGCACTGATCGGTTTTCTGGAATCGCACGGCGTGCAGACCCGGATGCTCTTTGCGGGCAACCTCATCAAGCACCCCTGCTTTGACAGCCTGCGCAGGAGCGGCACCGGTTACCGCGTCGTGGGCGATCTTTCGGTCACGGACGAGATTATGGACAAGACCTTCTGGGTCGGCGTCTATCCCGGCATGACCGATGAAATGATCGACTATATGGCCCGCATAATCCGGGAAGGACTGAATGTATGAGTTGCCCGCCGTTTGACTATCTCATCGTCGGCGCAGGGCTTTTCGGCGCGGTGTTCGCACAGGAGGCCACCGCCGCCGGCAAAAAATGCCTGGTGCTGGATAAGCGGCCACATATCGGCGGAAACATTTATACCGAACGGATAAACGGCATTGATGTGCACCGTTACGGCGCACATATTTTCCACACCGACGACCGAGAAGTGTGGGCGTATGTCAACCGTTTCGCTTCTTTCAACCGCTATACCAACAGCCCGGTGGCCGATTACCGCGGGGAAATTTACAATCTGCCCTTCAACATGAACACCTTCCACGCCATGTGGGGCGTGCGCACCCCCGCTCAGGCGCGCGAAAAGATCGCCGCGCAGATCCGGGAGGCCGGCATTACCGAGCCGAAAAACCTGGAGGAACAGGCCATTTCGCTGGTCGGCACCGACATTTACGAAAAACTGGTCAAAGGGTATACCGAAAAGCAGTGGGGCAGACCCTGCCGCGAACTGCCGGCCTTCATCATCCGGCGGCTTCCGGTTCGTTTTACCTATGACAACAACTATTTCAACAATCGCTATCAGGGCGTCCCGGACGAGGGCTATACCGCGCTGATCGCGCGGTTGCTGGAGGGGTGCGAGGTGCGCCTTCTCACGGACTATCTTTCGGATCGCGCGGGTTTCGACGCGCTGGCCGTAAAAACGGTCTATACCGGCCCGCTGGACGGGTTCTTCGGGTATTGTTATGGTCCGCTCCTGTGGCGCAGTCTGCGCTTTGAGACCGAGGTGCTGGATACCGATAACTATCAGGGCAACGCCGTGGTCAACTATACCGCCGCCGAGGTGCCCTTTACCCGGATTATCGAGCACAAGCATTTCACCTTCGGCACAGGTGAGGGGACCGTCATCAGCCGGGAATATCCGGACGAGTGGCAGCCGGGCAAAGAGCCTTATTACCCTTTGAACAACGAAGAGACCGAGGCGCTTTGCGCCCGCTACCGGGCGCTTGCAAAGGCGGAGCGCCGCGTGATTTTCGGCGGCCGGTTGGGTGAATATAAGTATTACGACATGGATCAGATTGTCCGGCGGGCGCTGACGGCGGCCGCAGACGAACTGGGAAAGGAATCCGAACCATGAACGAACAGGAACAAAAGGCCCCTTTTGTCTCTATCACGCTGGTCTGCTACAATTACGCGCACCTGCTTTCGCGGGCGCTGGAGGCCATCGGACGGCAGACCTTCCGCGATTTCGAGGTAATTTTCATCGACAACGGCGGCACCGACAATTCCATGCAGGTGGCCAAAGAATTTTTCGCGGCACATCCCGATATCCGCGCCACACTGCTCCGGAACGACGATCCCGACCACAGCAACGCGTTCGGCGAAAATCTGGCGGTGGCGCACGCCACCGGGGAATATCTCCTGTTTCACGATGCCGATGACTGGATGGACGACAACTGTCTGGAACTGCTTGCAGCCGCGGCGCGCTGCACGGATGCCGACCGCGTCATCTGTTCTTTCAGGGATGTCAATGATGACGGCAAGGTTCTGCAGACCCAGCGGGTTTCGCCGGAGAAGTACCGGAGCAAATGGAACTACGGTATGCAGCAGGGCAATCTTTTCCGCCGGTCGCTGTATGTGGAAAACGGCCTTCGGACGGTGGATTCGGTTTTTCTTGATGCCATCAAAACTTTCGCGTTCAACCGGGTTGCCCGGAAGATCGGCTTTGTGGAACCTGTTTGTTACAATTATCTGGTGCACACCGATTCCACCTCCCGCAACAAGGAACTGCATCACGGGATGTGGGAGGTGCCGCGAAAGACCTTCGGCGTAATCCTTTCCGAAATGTATGAGACTTATGCGGCGTTGACCGATCAAGAAGATCGCTTGCGCGCCGAACAGCAGATAACCAAGATCTATTATGCCTATATCTTTCAGTTTCTTCGGAAAGCGCCGTTTCGTGATACGAAAGAGAGTTACCGGAGGCTGCACGCCATGATGCGGGAAAAGTTCCCGCGCTATCTGAAAAATCCCTATCTCACCCTGCGCAAAAAATTCGGCAACCGGTTTTATGCCCGGCTGGCCACAGTCCTGCCCTCATTCTGCGAGCGGACGCATCTGATGATTCCCGCGCTGTGGTGCTATCATATGATCTCCAAACTGATTTACATTCCTGTATGAGAGGACGGGCACTGCATATATGAGTTCCCTTTGCGAAAAACTGTGCCGTGTGCGGCGGGTGTTCCTGCCGGATGCGGCTGACCGGGAAAGCGCCGTGCGGACCCCATGGGTCCTGCGGGCTACCTATCTGTATCTGGCGCTTCCCTTCGTCATTTTCGCGTTGGGTTGGATGCGCCTTTTCATCGGCATACCGGTGGCGCTTCTTTTGTGCTTTTGCCTTTATCTTTCCTGCCGGGAGGCGCCGGCTGTGCCGGCGCTTCCGGTCCAGCGGCGGACCGTGCCGTATTTTTGCCTTCTTCTTTTTGTGGTGTTGCTGGTGGTGTTTTTTTCGGGCATCGGTGGGTTTTCCTACCAGAACGACGATCATTACTGGCGCAATTCCATTTTCGAGGCGCTGGTCAGATACCGCTTTCCCGTGCGTGAAACCTGGGGGGACGGCACTCAGGTCGGCCTCATTTACTACATCGGTTACTGGCTTCCCGCCGCGCTCTTCGGCAAGCTTTTCGGCGTGGGCGCGGGTTATGTGTTTCTTTTCCTGTGGACGGTTTTGGGGGTGCTCCTTTTTTCGGAACTGCTCATGGCCGTTTTCCGCCGTCACGCGGTTTCTTTGCTGATCTTTTTCTTTGCTTTCAGCGGGCTTGATCTGGTTGTCCATCTGGTCAACGGGAATTTCGCGGCGCTTTGGGGCGTGGGTCACCTGGAATGGGGAGAGGCCACTTTTCAGTATTCTTCTTTTGTCACCCAACTTTATTGGACTTTCAATCAGGCGCTGCCCGCGTGGCTTTTCACCCTTGCGCTTTTTCTGCAGAAGAACAACCGGAATATGATTTTTCTCCTGGGGTTGATGCCGCTTTGCAGCGCTTTTCCTTTTGTGGGACTTCTCCCGTTTGCCGTGTATCTCATGGTTTCCCGGCATTATAAAGACGAAAACGGCAAGGCGCTTCACGGGAAAGCCCGGGTTTCGGCTTTCTTCCGGGATACGCTGACGCTGCCCAATCTGTTGGGCGGCGGGATCTCCGGTCTTCTTTCGGCGCTCTATCTTTTCGGAAATGCGCGTCTTGGCGGCGGGCAGAGCGACGGCGGGCGGGGGCTTCATCTGGTCTTTTCCGAATATGATTCCGCGCTGTCGTTTCTGGCCTCCTATCTGCTTTTTGTCATTTTCGAGTTTTTGCTTTATTTCATCCTCATCTGGCCTTACCGCCACCGGGAGCCGATGTTTTATCTGACGCTGGCGGTGCTGTTGCTGACGCCCCTGCCGGCCATCGGGCTGGGGTACGATTTTTGTATGCGGGTCTCCATTCCGGGGCTTTTGGTGCTTTTTTTAATGGTGGCGGATACGCTGCCGCAGATGTGGCGCGACTGCCGCTCGCCGGAAAAAGAAACGCGGGTCTCTGCGCGGATCCTCACGGGCTTGCTCTGCCTTTGCCTGCTGATCGGGGCGCGCACGCCTTTTAACGAATTTGCGCGCTCGGTGGATCAGACGATCAGAGCGGGGAATACCAAAAGGCGGAGCTTTCCGCTCATGCTGACCCAGGGGGAGGAAAATTTCGTTCAGCCCATCCAAAACAGCTTTTTTTATCGCTATATCGCGGCTCCGGGAAGAGGTGAGGGCAAGCCATGAAAAAAATTTTAAAGCCTGCCCGCACGGCCGCCCGCAAATATAAAAAACAGCTGGGCGACTCGGCCTTCAGCATCCTGGGGCTTGTGCTGATGAATGCGGTGGCGCAGATTGCGGTCTATCCGCTCCTGGCACGGCGTCTGGGCACGGCCGGCTACGGACAGATGCAATATCTGCTGGCCTATGTCAACATCATCACGGTCTCGGTCGGGTGCGCTACCGGGCTTGCGCGGATGACCGCCCCGGCCGGAGAGCGCGAGCAGGATAACGGCGATTATCATCTTTTCCTTTTGGCGGTCTGCCTGTTGGGGATTCCGTTTGTGTGGCTCATCTGCCGGTTCGGCGGGGTTTCGCTCACACAGCGCACGGCCTTTTGGTATTATATCCTTTTCGTGGCCATGGCCTTCCGCTATTATGCGGATGTGGCCTTCAAGCTGACGCTTAATTATCGCGGCTATTTTCTTTACTATCTCATGATCAGCGTGGGTTACGCCGGGGGCGTTTTCCTTTTTTTGAGAACAGGCGTCTGGCCGCTGGCGCTGGTGCCCGGCGAACTTTCGGGCGTGGCGTTTGCCTTCCTTTACGGCAACACTCTGCGCCGCCGTGCCTTTTTACCCACCAGATCTTTCCCGCGGGTCTTCCGCGCAATCCTGCTTCTGTGTCTTTCAGAGGGCATCTCCAACCTGATTTTCAATGCCGACCGGTTGCTGCTCAAATGGCTCATTGACGACTGCGCCGTCACGGTCTATTATCTGGCCACGCTGGTGGGCAAGACCATGTCGCTGGTCAGCACGCCGCTTTGCGGGGTGCTGATGGGCTATCTGGCGCGGTATGAGGGCGGTTTCGGCCGCCGCGGTATGAAAAAGATCACGCTGGCGGCGCTGGCGGCCGTTCCGGTTTTCACGGGACTTTGCGTGTTAGGCGGCTTTTTGGTGCTGTTGCTTCTTTATCCCGGCGAGCGGGTGGCGGTCACGCCCTATCTGTGGGTGGGCAGTCTTTCGCAGGTGCTGTTCTTTACGGCCGGCATCCTTTGCGTCATTTTGCTCCGCTTTGCCAAAAAATCGTTCCAGGTGCTTGTCAACGGCGTTTTCGGCGTTTGCTTTTTGGCTTTCGGTATTCCGGCCACAGTCCTTTTCGGGCTTTGGGGGTTTGCGCTTGCCATGGTGGCGGCCAATCTGGTCCGCTTTTTGCTGGCGCTGTTCCTTGGCTTTTACTGCGCCGCGCACCCCGCCCCGGAAGAAGATCTTCCCACCTTTGAGAAAGGAGCGTCATGATGAACCGGCCTTTGAATCTTGAAGAAGACCGCGCACCGGCGCTTTTTTGCCGAATCTTCTTTGCGCTCTCGGCCGTCATGTTGCTGCTTTGCGTTTTTCAGGCCTTTTGTTGGTTGCTGGGTCTTCCGGTTGGGGAAAAACTGGGCAATATCGTTTCCTTTCGCCGGTTTTTTTTCGGAACGGCGCGGACTGTTTTATGGATTTTTAAATTCCTCGCGCGATGCGGCGCAGGGCGCCGGGGCTTATACCGAACGGGGAATCATCTATCCGCCGTTGGCCAATTTTTATTACTTTATTGTGGGCAGGCTGTTGCCCGATGCGTATCTGAACACTTCTTTTGCAGACCGGTTGCTGGCGCAGGAATCTTTTTACATGATGAGCGTGGCCGTTCTTTTTCAGGTGTTGCCGGCGCTTCTCTCGCTGTATTTTTTCCGGGCGTTGCTCTGCGGCCGGTCCGCGCGGACAAAAAACGCGCTTTCGCTGGTCTTCCTGCTTTCCTATGCGTTTCTTTATCTGTTTGAGCGGGGCAACATTCTGCTTTTCGCCTTTGCTTTCCTGCTGGCTTTCGCGGCCTATCGGGATTCGCCCTCCCGCGTGAAAAGGGAGCTTTCGCTCCTGGCGCTGGCGGCGGCCGCGGCGCTCAAGCTTTATCCTGCGCTCTTCGGGCTTTTCCTTTTGCGGGAGCGGCGCTTCCGGGAGATCGGGCGGACGGTGCTTTATTTTCTCCTTCTTTCGGTGCTGCCCAGCTTTTTCTTCGGCGGGCCGCGGCTGGTGTTTGGGGCGCTTCTTCACAATCTGTTTTCCTTTGCGGGCGACCGTGCGGCTCCGGCTTCCGTGTTTACGGGGGGCACGGCGTTCCCCGCGGTCTGGCCGGTTCTGGCCGGGTTTTTCGGGGTCGATCTGGTATTACAAACTTCGTTCAAAATTTTGCTGACGACCCTACCAGTTTTGCTGTTTATCGGGTGTTTTTTCCTGTCCGAAAACCGCTTTTTCGGTTGGCTTTCGCTGCTTGGCGCACTGCTGGCCGTGCCGGGGGTCGGCTCGGAATATCTTGTCATTTTTGCCTTCGTTCCGCTGACCTGCTTTTTTGAAGAGGAAGAAATGCTTCCGCCCGTGACCCGGTTTTTCGCCTTTTGCCTGTTTTTGCTTTTGACAGTGCCGCTGCCGCTCGGATTTTTGCCAGATTTGTCGCTGTCGGCCGCTATTGTTTCGTTTCTTGCCCTGCCGGGCGTGCTGGCGCTGTGCCTTTGCATGGCGTGCCGCCGGGTGCGGGCGATGAGAAAGGAGTCGTTTTGAAAATTCGTTTGGCTGATTATGTGGCCGATTTTCTGGTGTCGCACGGGATTACCGATTGCTTTACCGTGACCGGCGGCGGCGCGATGCACCTCAATGACGCGCTGGGGCACAAAGAGGGGCTCCGGTGCACCTACAATCATCACGAACAGGCCTCGGCCATTGCCGCGGAAGCCTATGCCCGGATTGAAAACAAAATTGCGGCCGTCTGTGTGACGACCGGCCCCGGCGGAACCAACGCCATCACCGGCGTGGTGGGCGGGTTCCTTGATTCAATCCCGATGCTGATTCTTTCGGGTCAGGTGCGCTATGACACCACGGCCCGCGGCATGGGTCTTGGCATCCGCGCGGGGGGCGACCAGGAATTTGACATTACCAAAGCGGTGGCCTCCATGACCAAATATGCCGAGATGATTGAGGATCCCCGGCGCATCCGCTATGCGCTGGAAAAGGCCTTCTATCTTGCCACCCACGGCCGTCCGGGACCCACCTGGATCGACATTCCGGTGAACTATCAGGGCATGACGATTGAAACCGACGAGCTTTTCGGCTATGATCCCGCCGAGGACGCGGCCACGCTTGCGCCTGCCTTTTCGCCCGAAACCGGCCGCGAAGTGCTTTCGCTTTTGAAAGCGGCGGCCCGCCCGGTTCTTTATGCCGGAAACGGCGTGCGGCTGGCCGGCGGCTTTGACCTCTTTGAAAAGGTGGTTAAAAAGCTGAATGTCCCGGTGGTGACGGGATGGGACAACATTGACATGATGGCCGATGACGACCCGCTTTATGTCGGGCGCGGCGGTATCATGGGCGACCGCCCCGGCAACTTTGCCGTGCAGAACGCCGATCTGGTGCTGGCGGTGGGCAACCGGCTCTCGATCCGGCAGGTCGGATACAGTTTTAAGACCTGGGCCCGTGCCGCCAAGGTGGTGATGGTGGATGTGGACGGGGAAGAGCTGAAAAAGCCCACGCTCCATGTCGATCTGCCGATTCAGGCGGACGCGGCCGACTTTTTGCGGGTGCTGGACAGCCTTTTGCCAGAGGGGGCGTTTTACCCCGAAAACGGCTGGCAGGACACCTGCCGCCACTGGAAAAAGGACTATCCGGTCACATTGCCGCGGCACTACGCCGCCAAGGGGCTGACCAATGTCTATGCCTTTATCGACAGCCTTTCGGCGCGACTGCCGGAAGGGTATGTCACGGTGGTCGGAAACGGCAGTGCCTGCGTGGTGGGCAGCCATGGCTACCACATTAAAAAAGGACAGCGCTTTATCATCAACTCGGCCATTGCCTCCATGGGCTATGACCTGCCGGCCGCCATCGGCGTGTGCCGCGCGGTGGGGCGTGAGATTGTCTGTATCAGCGGAGACGGCAGTATTCAGATGAACCTGCAGGAGCTGCAGACGATCCTGACCAACCGGTTGCCCATCAAGATTTTTGTAATTAACAACGACGGCTATCACTCCATCCGGCAGACTCAGAACAACATTTTTGCCGGACACACCAAGGTGGGCATCGGGCCGGAATCGGGCGACCTGTCTTTCCCCTCGCTGGAGAAGCTGGCGTGGGCCTACGGCTATCCCTATCATGCCTGCCATACCAACGCGGAGCTGCCGGAGACGCTGGACACGGTGTTCCGGAAAGAGGGGCCCTTCCTTTGCGAGATCTTTGTAGACCCCGCGCAGGTCTTTGAGCCCAAGAGCGCCACCAAGCGGTTGCCGGACGGTTCGCTTTTCAGCCCGCCGCTGGAGGATCTTGCGCCTTTCCTGCCGCGTGAAGAACTGAAACGGAATATGTTTATCCCGTTGGTGGAAGAACCGGAATGAAGAAAAATACTTATGCCGTCAGCGGCGCCACCGGGTTTATCGGCCGGGCACTGGTGGAACAACTATTAAAGAACGGCCACCGGGTGCTGGCGCTGGTCCGCCCGGGCAGCCCGCGCCGGGCGCTGTTGCCGGATTCTCCGCTTCTCACGGTGCTTTCCTGTTCGCTCTCGGACATGGAATCCTTTGAAACGGCCGAGCGCGCCGATGTTTTCGTGCATCTGGCCTGGGAAAAAGCGCTGGGCGCGGGGAGAGAGGATACCGACGCCCAATGGCGAAATGTCGCGGGGTCGCTGGCGGCCGTGCGCCTGGCGGCGCGCCTTTCCTGCCGGCACTTCGTCGGCGTCGGTTCTCAGGCCGAATACGGCCCGGTAAGCGAAAAGCTGCGCCCCGATACGCCGGTCTGCCCCGAAAGCGGCTATGGCGTGGCCAAATACGCGGCCGGAAAGCTGACCCGGATCCTGTGCGCACAACTGGGACTTTCCCACAGCTGGGTGCGGGTGCTGAGCGTTTACGGCGAGGGAGACGCGCCGGGCACACTCATGATGTATCTTCTCGGGACGCTGCGGGAGGGGAAAAGCCCGGAGCTGACCCCCTGCACGCAGATCTGGGATTATCTGTATGTCGGTGACGCGGCCCGGGCATTGCTTGCCGTCGGCGAGCGCGGCCGGGACGGTGCGGTTTATCCGCTTGGCAGCGGAGAAGCGCGGCCGCTTTGCGAATATGTCCGCGAGCTGGGTGCCCTGGTCGCGCCCGATGTGCCGATTGCTTTCGGCGCGCGTCCCTTTTATCCCCATCAGCCGATGTATCTTTCGGCGGATCTGACGGCGCTGACGGCCGACACGGGTTTTTCTCCCCGGATTTCTTTCCGGGAAGGTGTGACGCGGATGCTTCAATCTCTCAGTGAGGAAAAATAAAAATGGAAGAAAGAAAAAAGTGTATCAGTATTCTGGTACCGACCTTTAATGAAGAGGAGAATGTGGTACCGCTTTCGGCGGCTATCATAGCCGAGTTTGCCACGGCTCTGCCGCAGTATGACTATGAGATCCTCTTTATCGATAACTGCTCTACGGACGGCACGCGCGCCAAGATTGCGCAGCTGTGTGCCGAAAATCCGAACATCCGCGCCATTTTCAATGCCCGGAATTTTGGTCAGTTCAACTCGCCCTACTATGGAATCTGCCAGACCCATGGGGACTGCACCATTCCGCTGTGCGCCGATTTTCAGGACCCTATTGAGATGATCCCCACCCTGGTGAAGAAGTGGGAAGAGGGTTATAAGATTGTGTGCGCCGTGAAGACCTCCAGCCGCGAAAACAAGGTGATGCGGTTTTTGCGCACCTGCTACTATAAAATGATCTCCCGGATGTCCAGCGTCAAACAGATCGAGCACTTTACCGGCTTTGGGCTTTATGACCGGAGCTTTGTCGAGGTGTTGCGGGGGCTGGACGATCCCACGCCCTTTATCCGGGGCATTGTGGCGGAGCTTGGCTATGCCCGTGTGGAGGTGCCCTATGAGCAGGCGCGCCGCCGGGCGGGGAAAACGCACAACAACTTCTCCTCGCTTTATGACGCGGCCATGCTCAGCTTTACCACCTATACCAAAACGCCGATCCGAGCCTGCATGGGCTTTGGCTTCTTTTTCCTGTTTGCCTCGGTGCTGGGGGCGCTGGCAGGGCTGATTTATACCTGTCTCGGCCATTCGCTCGGATATCGCTGGCTGTTTCCGTTCGTCGGGTTCCTGGCCGCGCTTCAGTTGCTTTTCCTCAGTATTGTCGGCGAATATGTGCTGACGCTCCGCTCCAAGATCCTGCACCGGCCGCTGGTGATTGAAGAGCGGCGGCTCAATTTCCCCAAGGAGGGGGAGTGAGATGTTTTTCTCACCGCCCTATGCCTGCCCGCCGGCCGGTCTTTATTCTCCGGCGCACTTCATTTTGCTGTTTCTGACCGCGTTTTTTGTGACCGGCGGACTGTTGCTGACCCGCCATGCGGACCCGCGGCGGGTGCGGCGGATCGTGCGGGAAGTCACGGCGCTCCTCTGGGCGCTGGAGATTTCCAAAATCTTTTTTGTGCTGTTTGCCACCGGCTCGAAAAACCCCAATGATTTTGTGCCGCTTTATTATTGCTCGCTGGTGCTTTATGCGGGGCTTCTTTCCTCGGTGGGGCGCGGCTTTCTCCGGCGGGTGGGGGATGTGTTCCTTTCCAGCGGCGGCATTGTGGGGGGCGTTTGCTTTCTTCTTTGCCCCAACACTTCGCTTCCGCGCTATCCGGCCGTGCATTTTATCTCCCTTCACAGTTTTCTCCTGCACGGACTGATGGTCTATCTGGGGCTGTTGCTCCTTCTTTCAGGCACGGTCCGGTTGCGGCGGCAGGATGTTTTTTACAACGCCGGACTGGTCAGCGTTATGTGCCTTTGCGCCTTTCTTTTCAATCTGATCTTTGACCGTTTAAGCGGGTGGCCGGTGGCCAATCTGATGTTTTTGTCCAAGGATTTTCCCGGCACGCCCGTGTCTCTTCTTTATCGCATCGCAGGCCCGGTTTTTCCGGTGGCCATGTGGTTGCTGCAGTCTTTTGTCCCTTTTTACCTTGTGTACGCGGTTTACCGGCTTTTTGCCCGGCAAGCCACACCGACCGAGGCACCCGACGCCGTATCGGCTGCGGGCGCAGAACAGTCGCCTTGAGGGCGCAGAATTGGAGTTATGAATATTTTTGAGTGGATTTCCGGCCTGACGGTGGGGATGAACCGGCTTGAAGGCGCCGGGGTTTATATCAGCACAACGGTGGGCATCGTTTTCACCCTGATGTATCTGTATCAATTCTTTTATATTTTCGTGGCGCTGATAAAGCGGCCACTGCGCTATCCGGCCACCGACCAGAGCAAACGCTATGCGGTGGTGATTGCCGCGCGCAATGAGGAAAATGTGCTTCCGGAGTTGCTGCGGAGTATTGCCGGGCAGACCTATCCGGCCGACAAAATCGCGGTCTATGTGGTGGCGGACAACTGCACCGACAAGACCGCCGACACCGCCCGTGCCATGGGCGCGCGGGTCTATGAGCGGCAGAACAAGGAACTGGTTGGCAAAGGGTATGCGCTGGAGTATCTTTTTGATCATATCAGGAACGAGACGGACCGGGGATTTTTTGCCTATGACGCCTACATCGTGCTGGATGCGGACAATGTGCTCCGGAAAAATTATATCGAGGAAATGGACAAGGCCTATTGCGCCGGAAATAAGGTTCTGACCTCTTACCGCAACTCCAAAAACTACGGCAAGAACTGGGTCAGCGCGGGATATGCGCTCTGGTTCATGCGGGAATCGCGGCATCTGAACAATCCGCGCTCGATCCTTGGCACCAGCGCGGCGATCTCGGGCACGGGATTTCTGGTGGACAGCGGCATTATCGACCGGAACGGCGGCTGGGCGCACTTCCTTCTGACGGAGGACATTGAATTTACCGCCGACTGCATTCTGCACGGCGAGCGGGTGGGATATTGCCATCATGCCGAACTTTTTGACGAACAGCCCGAGACTTTCCGGCAGTCCTGGCGGCAACGCAAGCGCTGGGCCAAGGGATTCTTCCAGGTCTTCCGCAACTATGGGAAGGGGCTTTTCAAAGGGTCGCTCAAACTGCATTGGGCCTGCTACGACATGACCATGAACATTCTTCCGGCCTTTATTCTCTCTACCATTCAGATCATTTCCATCACCGGTCTGCTGTTGGCCGACTTTATCATTCACCGCGAAATTTCGCGGGCGTTGTTGGAGTGTTTCGGCGCGTTTTTCATCTATGGTTATTGTATCCTGTTCTTTGTGGGCATTTTCGCGCTGATTACCGAGTGGCGGAAAATCCACTGCAACAAGGTCAAAGCCGTTCTGCTTTTCTTTACATTCCCGCTGTTTATGATGACTTATATCCCGATCTCGCTTTCTGCGCTCTTTTCTCATGTGGAATGGCAGCCGATTGCACATAAGTATGCCATGAACACAACGGAAATTGAGAAACAGGGGCTGGCGCCGGGGACAGTGCTGCCAAAGGAAACGGAAAAAGGTGCCGGCGCGCAGGCAAGGGAAGAAGAACCCGTGGCGGCGGCCGTCGATTCAAAAGTCGACTCAAACAGCCAAAACTGAACCCGTCCGGGGTGTAAAAACCGAAAAATCAAAGCCGGCAGAGTCATCTGCCGGCTTTTTTGATTTCCGGGTGGCGGCGGTTTTGTCGGCAGGCCGGTCCGGTGCATAGGCTCTCATCAGAAGGAGGGATGCCTGTGATCCTGGAAAGACCCTATCTGCGCGCCCGTGCCGTGGAATATGCCCGGCGATGGGCGCTGGACCGCAATCCGCTTTTTTATAATTTTACCGGTATCGGCGGAGACTGTACCAATTTTGTCTCTCAATGTGTGCTGGCGGGTTCCTGTGTGATGGACTACACGCCGGTCTACGGGTGGTATTACCGGAATCCGGACGACCGCGCGCCGGCTTTTTCGGGGGTGCCTTATTTCTGGAATTTTATGACCGGAGCCCCCGCCAATCTGGAAGCGGGCGCGGTGACGGGACCCATCGGCCGGGAAGTTTCCGGGCGGGAACTGCGCCCCGGCGATGTGATCCAACTCTCGGATGAGGCGGGCCAATTTTATCACACGCTGTTGGTGACGGGATTTGAAGGGGGGACGCCGCTGGTTGCGGCACATTCCAACGACGCGCTGGACCGCCCGCTCTCCTCTTATGACTATGCCGGCGCCCGGTATCTGCATCTTCTGGGGGTGCGTTTTCTGGTGCCGGACGGCGACTGCTTTGAAGATCTGCTGGAGGGAAAGGTGCTTCCGCCGGGCTGACCGGGCAAGGGGCGGGATTTTTAACTTTTCCGCCGGTCAAATCGCCCGGACGGCTTGCATTTTTCCCCGAAATGTGCTACAATGTCTCCCGTATGGAAAAGGGGGAGAAAAATGCTGCCGGTGGCGATCATTTCGCTTTTTGGCGTCCTTGGGATGCTTTTTCTGATTTTCAGACGCCCGGCCGTGCATATCGGCCGTGCGGCGGTCAGCGTTTTTTATCTGCCGCCGCTTGTTTCCGCGCTCCTTTTATTGTTTTTGGGCTATCTGACCCCGCAGGAGGCCGTTTCGGGTCTGGCGGCGGCAGGGGCGGTCAATCCGCTCAAAATTTTAGTGCTGTTCTTTTCCATGACGCTCCTTTCGGTGCTCCTGGATGAGGCGGGATTTTTTGCGTTTCTGGCCGGCGCGGTGCTCCGGCGGGCGGGGAAGAGCCAGCTCCGGCTTTTTTGCTATCTTTTTATCGCGGTGTCGCTGCTGACGGTCTTTACCTCCAACGACATTGTGGTGCTGACCTTTACGCCCTTTATCTGCTACTTCTGCCATCACGCCGAAATCGACCCCGTTCCCTACCTTTTCGGAGAATTTGTGGCCGCGAACACCTGGAGCATGGTACTGATGATTGGCAACCCCACCAACATCTATCTTTCGGCCGCGCGGGTGGATTTTTTCGGTTATCTGCGCCTGATGTGGCTGCCGACGCTTCTTGCGGGCGTGGTTTCGTTTGCCTTGCTGTTGCTTCTTTTCGGCCGGAAATTGCGCGCACCGATTGCCGGGTCGCCGCCTGAAAAAACCGAGATGGATCGCCCCAGCGTGGCGTTAGGTCTGACGGCGCTTTTTTCCTGCGTGGCGCTTTTGTCTCTTTCCTCTTTCCTGGGGCTTCCGATGTGGCGGATCGCGCTTTTCTGCTTTTTGGGACTGTATCTGGCGGTGGCGGCGGAGTTGCTTTGGCGGCGGCGGGGGCTGGCGCTTTTGCGGCGCAGTCTTTTGCGCACGCCGCTAGATACCGCACCTTTTGTGCTTTCCATGTTTTTGCTGGTGCTTGCGCTTCACCGCGCGGGCGTGACCGGGGCGCTTTCCGGCCTTTTGCTTTCCAGGAACGAGATTTTTACCTTCGGCATAGCTTCCTTTCTTTCGGCCAATCTCATCAACAACATCCCCATGAGCGTGCTGTTTTCATTCCTTTGCGCCGCGCCCGGCGCAGGGGAGGGCGCGCTTTTCGCCGCAGTCATCGGCTCTAATCTCGGCGCGTTTTTGACCCCCGTCGGGGCACTGGCCGGAATCATGTGGATGGCAATGCTCCGGGGAAACGGCGTGCCGCTTTCCTTCGGGCGCTTTACGCGCTATGGCGCGGCGGTGTCCGTCCCGGCGCTGTTGGCGGCTCTTTGGGGGCTTTCGGTTTTGCTGTGAAAATTTTTGAGAAAGAAAAAAGCCGCCTGCAGGCGGCTTTTTCTTATGGAATTTTTCAGGCGATGACCGAGCGGCAGAAACGCTCAAAGGCGGCCAGCCCCTCTTCGGTGGTTTTATAAACGCCGGCGTCTTCCAGCACGCGGGTGAAGGTGCGGCCGATCTCCTGCTGAAGAATGGTGTAGACATTTTCTTTGGTGAAAGCGTAGTTCCCGGCAAAGCGCGCAAACCAATCCTTGTGTTTTTTGATTTCCGGAACGGTCTCAAAATCCGTGCCGGAAAGGATGGCGTCGCACATCAGCTCGATTTCTTTTTTGAGACGGGCGGGAAGCACCGCCAGACCCATGACCTCGATCAGGCCGATGTTTTCCTTTTTGATGTTGTGCAGTTCGGGGTGCGGATGATAAAGCCCCAGTGGGTACTCCTTGGTGGTGATGTTGTTGCGGAGCACCAGATCCAGTTCAAAACGGTCGCCGTTTTTCCGGGCGATCGGGGTGATGGTATTGTGCGGTTCGCCGTCGGTCTTGGCAAAAATGAAGGCGTCCGGGTCGGAATAATCGCGCCAGGCCGTGAGGATGAGATCGGCAAGCTCGATCATACGGGTCTTGTCGGTGGAAGAAAGACGGATGACCGACAGCGGCCAGCGCAGGATGCCGGCGCTGACATTGGCAAAGCCGGGGAAATGCAGTTCTTTTATGACGGGCGCTTTGGCCATGGCAAAAGTGTGATGGCCGCCCTGCATATGGTCGTGCGAGAGGATCGAACCGCCCACGATCGGCAGGTCGGCGTTGGAACCCAGGAAGTAGTGCGGGAAAATTTCAACGAAGTCCAGCAGTTTCCGGAAGGTGGAACGGTCGATCTTCATGGGCGTGTGTCGGCCGGAAAGCGCAATACAGTGCTCGTTATAATAAACATAGGGGGAATATTGCAGGTACCAGTCGTTTCCGTCCATGGTGATGGGAATCTGGCGCAGGTTCTGCCGGGCGGGAGCGGAAAGCGTGCCGGCGTAGCCCTCGTTTTCATGGCACAGCAGGCACTTGGGATAGCCGCGGGGCGGGAGCAGTTTGGCGGCGGCAATGGCCTTGGGATCCTTTTCGGGCTTGGAGAGGTTGACCGAGATCTCGATTTCGCCATAGGGACTGTCGTAGGTCCAGCGCAGATCCTTTTTCACGCGGTAGGTGCGGATGTAGTTGCAGTCGTTTGAGAGCCTGTAAAAATAATCGGTGGCGGCCTGCGGGCTTTTTTTATAGAGCTTTCCGAAATTTTCAATCACGGCGCTGGGCGGCGGGGTGAGCAGACCCATGAGCGCGGTGTCAAAAAGATCGCGGTAGACCACCGAATCGCCGCCCATGAGGTTCTCTTTGGCGGCGTAATCGCACAGGTCGGCCAGGATTTCCTCCAGTTCGCGGGTGGCGCCGGGATAGCCGCTGTCATCATAATCCGAAAGGTGAAGGGCACTGAGCAAGGAATTGGTCAGATAGGTGCGGTCGGCTTCCTTGACCAGCGCGTGGCTGATGCCGTATTCCACCAGGTCACGCACCGAAAAACAGATGTTTGGCATGATTTTTCTCTCCCTTTAAGATAAAACGCGGCCGATGCCGTGCGGAGCGGTTGCCCCGCCCTGTCCTTTTTATTATAACACTCTGTTCCGGCCTTGTCAAAGGGGAAAGATGTCGAATTTTCGGTTTTAAAAAATTATTTACACCCCGGGCGGCGGCCTGCCGAGCGCGGGAGCGCTATGAAAACGGCCGGCGGAGCCGGTGCGCGCAAAACGTCTGCGTGCGGCAAGGAGAACGGCAGGTAAAAAATCAGCCGGAAGCGGGGAAAGGCCTCACTTCCGGCTGATTTTTGGTGCGGGCGACAGGAATCGAACCTGCAAGTCAAAGACATAAGATCCTAAATCTTACGCGTATGCCAATTTCGCCACGCCCGCAGAGCGTGGGGAGGCGGCGTGTGGCGAAATTGGATTCGCACACGGGTGCAGAGCGAGGGAGGGACGCTTTTTGACGCGCCGCGAAGCGCAAAAGCAAGTCCGCGCCCGGCCGCATCCTGACTTTTCGTATTATAGCACGGACGGAAGGCTTTGTCAAGCGAGGCCCGCCTGCAAAAAGGGCAATTGCTCCCCAAAGGGGGGAAAGAGGAGAATTTGTGAAATTGTTTGAAAAAAATATTGTATTCTAAAATTATTATGTGTATAATATACTTAAGGAATGTTGTACCCCCGCGAAAGGAGGCGGAACCGTTGAAAAAAAAGGACGATCTGGCGGCATACTATTTTCACCAAGGAACTAATTTCAGCGCATACGAGTATCTTGGCGTGCATAAAGAAAACGACGACTATGTTTTCCGGGTCTGGGCGCCGCGCGCCACAGCGGTTTTTGCGGTGGGAGATTTCAACGGATGGTCGCGCACGAATCCGCTTGCCCGCGTCAGCGAGGGCGGCGTTTTTGAAGGACGGGTCCCGGCCGGGCGTTTTGGCGAGGGCTCGCTTTATAAATTTTTGCTGGATACGCCCAACGGCAGTTTTTACAAGGCCGACCCTTATGCCCGCGGTGCGGGAAAACCGCCCGAAACCGCCTCGGTCTATACCGATCTTTCGGGGTATGAGTGGCATGACGCCGGTTGGCTTGCCCACCGCGCCCGGACCATGGGCAAGGACGCTTACCGCCAGCCGCTCAACATTTACGAAGTGCACCTGGGGTCTTTCCGGCGGCACGAGGACGGCTCCTATCTTTCCTACCGGGAGCTGGCGGAGGATCTTTCCACCTATGTCAAGGCCATGGGATATACCCATGTGGAACTGTTGCCGGTGATGGAGCACCCCTTTGACGGCTCGTGGGGCTATCAGATCTGCGCTTATTACGCGCCCACCGCCCGTTTCGGCACGCCGCGGGATTTTATGGAGTTTGTGGACATCCTGCACGGCGCGGGGATCGGCGTGATCTTGGACTGGGTGCCCGCCCATTTTCCGAAGGACGCGCACGGTCTTTATGAATTTGACGGCGGCCCGCTTTACGAGTATCAGGGCAAGGACCGGATGGAGCACAAGGGCTGGGGCACGCGCTGTTTTGACGTGGGCAGGGAAGAAGTGGAGTGCTTTCTCATTTCCAACGCCTCCTACTGGGCCTCGGTCTATCATGCCGACGGCCTGCGGGTGGACGCGGTGGCCTCGATGCTGTACCTGGACTATGACCGCGCACCCGGCGAATGGGTGCCGAATATTTACGGAAACAACCGGTGTCTGGAAGCCGAGGCCTTTTTCCGCAAGCTGAACGGACACATGCGCGGCGCTTTTCCGGATGTGCTGATGATGGCCGAGGAATCCACCGCTTTTGCCAATGTGACCACGATGGAGAACGGCGGCCTTGGGTTTTCGCTCAAATGGAATATGGGCTGGATGAACGATTCGCTTTCCTATCTTTCGGAAGACCCGCTTTTCCGCAAATATCACCACAACCGCCTGACCTTCTCGCTTACATACGCGTTTGGGGAGCGCTATGTACTGCCGATCTCGCACGATGAGGTGGTGCACGGGAAAAAATCCCTGCTGGACAAATGCCCCGGCACTTATGAGGAGAAATTTGCCACGGACCGGCTGTTCCTTTCCTATCTGATGACCCATCCCGGCAAAAAACTGCTCTTTATGGGCTGCGAAATCGGGCAATTTAAGGAGTGGGATTTTGCCTCTTCGGTGGAGTGGTTTTTGCTCGGTTATGAGATGCACGCGAAGTTTCAGCATTTCGTGTCCGCGCTCAATCATTTCTATCTTTCGACTCCGGCGCTTTATGAGGTGGACGGCTCCTTTGAAGGCTTTCGGTGGCTGGATGCGGACAACCGCGATCAGAGCATCTTTTCCTACCGAAGGATCGACCGTCGGGGAAACGAGATCGTGATATTGCTCAATTTCACGCCGGTCCGGCGCGATACTTTCCGGCAGGGACTGCCCACGCGGGGTATCTGGCGCGAGGTCTTCAATTCGGATGCCCCGGCCTTCGGCGGCACGGGCGCGGTGAATACGGCGGATCTTCGCACCGAGGATGTCCCGATGCACGGGCAGGCGCAATCCACCCTGCTGACCCTGCCGCCGCTGGGCGCCGTCTTTTTACGGTGCGTTCGCAAAATACCGACCGGACGGAGAAAAAAGCGTTCGGGTAAGGACGGCTCCAATGAATCAAAAACCGATTTTTAAACCCGTTACGGGGTATCAGGGAGGACAAAAGCAAAACTGACCATCCGGCAAAACAGATCACAGGGAGGAAAATCCATGTTTAAAAAGAAAGAGTGCGTGGCACTGCTTCTGGCAGGCGGACAAGGCAGCCGTCTGCACGCGCTGACCGCCAAAACAGCCAAGCCCGCCGTGACCTTCGGCGGCAAGTACCGTATCATTGATTTCCCGCTTTCCAACTGCGTTCATTCCGGAATTGACACGGTGGGGGTGCTGACGCAGTATCAGCCGCTGGTGTTAAACGAATATATCGGCACGGGTCTGCCTTGGGATCTTGACCGCAACTACGGCGGGGTGAAGATTCTGCCGCCCTATCAGGGCAAAAACGGCGCGGACTGGTACAAAGGCACGGCCAATGCCATTTATCAGAACCTGCAGTTTATCGAGCGGTATGACGCCGACTATGTGCTGATCCTTTCAGGTGACCACATTTATCGCATGGACTATGCCAAAATGCTGGAACGCCATAAGGAGACCGGCGCGGCCTGCACCATTGCCGTCATTGAAGTGCCGATGAAAGAGGCCGGCCGCTTCGGGATCATGACTACCGATGAGACGGGGAAGATCCTGAAATTTGCCGAAAAGCCCAAACACCCCGAAAGCAACAAGGCGTCCATGGGGATCTATATCTTTACCCGCAGGAAACTGACCGATTATCTGGTGGCCGACGCCGCCAATCCGCACTCCCAGAACGATTTCGGCAAGAACATTATTCCCGCCATGCTGGCGGCCGGAGAAAAGATGATGGCCTATACTTTTTCGGGCTATTGGAAGGATGTCGGTACCATCCGCTCACTCTGGGAGGCCAATATGGATATTTTGGGAGAGGAGCCCGTGCTCAATCTCGGCGCGGGAAAATGGCGGATCCTTTCCCGGCATGACGACGCGCCGCCGCAGTATATCGGCCCGGAGGCGGTGGTGGAGAACACCTCGGTCACGGAAGGGTGCGAGATCTTCGGCACCGTAAAAAACAGCGTTCTGGGCGAGAATGTCCGCGTGGAGGCCGGGGCGACCGTGGAAGATTCGGTGCTGATGGGCGATTCGGTTGTGAAGGCCGGGGCGCGGGTGGATTATGCCATTCTCGACCGGAACGTGGAGATCGGAGAAGGCGCGGCGGTCGGCCGTCCGCGCGGTGTGGCCGAGGGCATTGCGGTGCTGGGTGAAGGCACGCGCGTGGCGCCCGGTGAGATCGTGGCCGAGGCCGCGATGATCAAGGATTGAGAGGGGGGCAGGAAAATGACAGCCGCAGGACTTATTTTTTCCAATATCCATGACGCGACAGTGCCTGAACTGACCCGCCGCCGGACCATGGCCAGCATCCCTTTCGGAGGGCGTTACCGGTTGGTGGATTTTGCGCTTTCCAATATGGTGAACGCCGGTATTTCCAAGGTCGGACTCATTACCCACAACAATTATCAGTCGCTTCTGGACCATATCGGGAACGGCAAGGACTGGGATCTGGCGCGGCGTGAGGGCGGCATCAAGCTGCTGCCGCCGTTTATCACGGCCTATGACAGCTCGGCGGCCGGCCGGCTTTACAACACCCGTCTGGAAGCCCTCATGAGCGTGATGAATTTTATCAACCGCTGTACCGAGGAAGTGCTGGTGCTTTCGGATTGCGATGTGATCTGCAACATCGATCTGCGCACGGTGATGGCGTTGCACGAGGCCAGAGACGCCGACATGACGCTGATCACGGCCAAGGTGGACACCGCCAGTCATCAGTTGGACGCGCACATTCAGGTGCCGGCTTCGGATGACAAACAGTGTCTGGTGGACATTGCCGAATACAGCGGACAGACCGGCACGGTGACCATCGGTACGGACATCATTCTGGTGCGTCGTTCTTTCCTCCAGCAGATTCTGACCGACGCCACGGCGCGCGGATACCGCAGTTTTTATCAGGATGTGGTGGCGCGGCTGATCGGCAAGGCGCGGATCTACACGTATCTTTACGACGGATTTTTTGCGCGGATCAATTCGCTGGAGAGCTATTTCCGCTGCTCCATGCGCCTGCTTTCGGGCGACGCGCGGGAAAATCTTTTTTACCGGCGCTCGCTCCCGGTGCTGACCAAGATCCGCAACTCCGCCCCTACGCGCTATGCGCCGGGATGTCTGGTGAAAAACTCGCTTGTTGCCGACGGATGCGTGATAGAGGGCGAGGTGGAGGACAGTATTCTTTTCCGCGGGGTGCACATCGGAAAGGGTACGAAAATCAGCCGTTCCATCCTCATGCAGGACACGCAGGTGGGCGAAAAGGTGCACCTGGGCTGTGTGATTACCGACAAAAATGTGACCATCCGGAACGGACACGAGCTCTGCGGACACGAGGCCATGCCGTTTTATATCGACAAGGGTTCGATGATTTAAAGGAGGGCGTATGAAAAAAATTCTGATGGTGGGCGCGGAGGTCATGCCTTTTGCCGCCACGGGGGGACTGGGCGATGTGCTGGGCTCGCTCCCCGCGGCGCTGGCCGCGCGGGGAGACCTGGATGTGCGGGTGATGATGCCGCTTTACGGGCAGATCCCGGCGGAATACCGCAAAAAAATGAAGACCGAGGCGGTCTTTTCGGTGCGTCTTGCCTGGCGGGAGCAGTATTGCGGCGTGCTTTCGCTCCGGCGCGGAAAAGTGACCTATTATTTTATTGATAATGAATATTATTTTAAGCGCGGCCGTCTGTACGGGGAATATGACGACGGGGAACGGTTTGCCTTTTTCTCGATGGCGGCCCTCTCGGCTCTGCCGCAGATCGGCTTTTTCCCGGACATTCTGCACGCGCATGACCATCAGGCGGCGCTGGTGCCGGTCTATCTGAATCTCTTTTTCCGGGGACAGCCGGGGTATGAGGAGATCCGCACGGTCTTTACCATTCACAACATCGAATATCAGGGACAGTATGATTTCAGCATTTTGGGGGATGTTTTCGCCCTGCCCGCCTCGGCGCACGACCTTATGGACCTGAACGGGGCCCTCAACCTTATGAAGGGAGCCGTGATGACCGCCGACGCGGTGACGACCGTCAGCCCCCGTTATGCCGAGGAGATCTGCACGCCGGCCTTCGGACACGGGATGGACAGCGTGCTTCGGCTCTGCCGCGGGAAGCTGACCGGAATTCTGAACGGCATTGACTATGTTTATTATAATCCGGGGCAGGACCCCGACCTTTTTGCGCGTTACAACTGGCGCACGCCGGAACGCAAGGAGGAAAACAAGCGCGCTCTCCGGGCGGAGCTTTCCCTGCCGGACGGATCGGATATTCCGATGCTTTCGGTCATTTCCAGATTGGTGGCGGCAAAGGGAATGGATCTGTTTTTTGAAGCGGCCGGCCGGATGCTGGCGGACGGGCGCACCCAACTGGTGGTGCTCGGCACGGGTGAGCGCCGGTACGAGGACTTCTTTAGGGGGCTGGAGGCACGGTATCCCGGACAGGTCCGCGCGCTCATCCGTTACGACCGGAAGCTGGCCAAGCGGATCTATGCCGCCAGCGACATTTTCCTGATGCCCTCGGCCATTGAAGCCTGCGGACTTTCACAGATGATCGCCTCGCGCTACGGCGCTATTCCCGTGGTGCACGAGACAGGGGGACTTTTTGATTCCATCAAGGGGTATTGGGAAGAAAACGGAGAAATGCACGGCAACGGGTTCACTTTTGCCAATTACAGTGCGGCGGAGCTGGCGGAACGCACCGGCGCGGCCGCGGCGCTCTGGCGGGACAGGACGCGCCGCCGGGCGTTTGTCACGCGGGTGATGAGAACCGATTTTTCCTTTGACCGTTCGGCCGGGGAATACATGAGTGTTTATGAAAAACTGAAAGGAAAGCTTTGATGAACGAAAAACCAAGCACCACGGAGATCAGAAAAAATATCACCGAAAAACTCTTCCGCCATTTCGGATGTTCCCCCAAGGAGGCCTCCCGCGACCAGCTTTACAAGGCCGTGGCGCTTACTGTCAAGGACATCTTGGCCGAAAAACGCACCGCCTTCAAGGGAAAAGTGAACCGGGCGGGTGCCAAACGGGTTTATTATCTGTGCATGGAGTTTTTGCTGGGGCGTTCGCTGAAAAACAATCTGTGCAACCTGGAGCTTTTGGAAAATTACCGCCGTGCGCTGACCTCCTTCGGGGTCACGCCGGAGGAGCTTTTTGAATGTGAGCCGGACGCGGGGCTCGGAAACGGCGGACTGGGCCGGCTGGCGGCCTGCTTTATGGATTCGCTTTCCTCGCTGGATTATCCCGCCACCGGGTTTTCCATTTGCTATGAATACGGCCTTTTCAGGCAGATGATCGTGGACGGTACGCAGATTGAACTGCCGGATGTCTGGTTACCGGGCGGCGAAGTCTGGCTGGTGCCGCGCACCGACCGTGTGTACCGCGTGCATTTCGGCGGTCGCGTCAAGGAGGTCTGGCGCGAGGGGCATCTGGACATTCAGTACGAGGGCGGCGAGGACATCGAGGCCGTTCCTTATGACATGATGATTTCGGGCGCGGACAGCGATGCGGTCTCTCAGCTCCGGCTCTGGCGTGCCTGCAGCACCCGTCAGTTTGATATGCATCTGTTCTCGCAGGGTCAGTATACACAGGCCATGGAAGAGAGTAACAACGCCGCCATCATCTCCAAGGTGCTCTATCCCTCCGACAACCACACCGAAGGGAAGCTCCTGCGGCTTTCTCAGCAGTATTTTCTGGTGTCGGCCTCCTGCCAGAGCATCATCCGCGACCACATGGCGGTCTATGGGAACCTGGATAACTTCGCCGACAAGGTGGCCATTCACATCAACGATACCCACCCGGCGCTGTGTATTCCCGAACTGATGCGGATCTTCATTGACGATTATCATTTTTCCTGGGACAAAGCCTGGGACATGGTGACAAGGACGGTCTCCTATACCAATCACACCGTTATGCCGGAGGCGCTGGAAAAGTGGGACGAGGATCTTTTTGCCCTTAAATTGCCGCGCATCCACACCATTGTGAAGGAGATCAACGAGCGGTTCTGCCGGGAGGCTTGGAAATATTACCCCGGAAACTGGGAAAAGATTTCCCAGATGAGCATAATCGCCTACAGACAGGTGCGCATGGCCAATCTCGCGGTGGTGGCCTCGCACCACATCAACGGTGTGTCCAAGCTGCACTCGGGCATCCTGAAAGAGACGGTTTTCAAGGATTTTTACCGCATGTATCCGGAACGGTTTCTCAACATCACCAACGGCATTGCGCACCGGCGCTGGCTCTGCTATGCCAATCCGGAGCTGGCGGCCCTGCTGGATGAGTGCATCGGTCCGGACTATCGCAAGCATCCCGAGCGGCTCTCCGACTTTGCCAAATTTGCCGACGACACGCAGGTGCTTTCGGCTCTGCGGGATATCAAACACCGCAACAAGGTGCGCTTTGAGCAGCATTATTTTGAGAAAACCGGCAAGCATCTGGATACACATTCGCTTTTTGATGTGCAGATCAAGCGCCTGCACGAGTACAAACGGCAGCTTCTGAATGCCCTGAACATCATCGGGCTTTATCTGGATCTGAAGGATAATCCGGATCTGCCAATTCAACCGCAGACTTTCCTGTTCGGCGCGAAGGCTGCGCCGGGCTATATGATGGCCAAACGGATCATCAAGCTCATCTCCATGATCTCCAAGGACATTGAATCCCACCCGCGGATTGCCGAAAAGCTGAACGTGGTGTTCCTGGAGGATTACAATGTCACGCTGGCCGAGGCGCTGGTGCCGGCGGCCGAGATCAGCGAACAGATCTCCATGGCCGGCAAAGAGGCCAGCGGCACGGGCTGTATGAAACTGATGATCAACGGCGCGCTTACGCTGGGGACGCTGGACGGCGCGAATATTGAGATGCGTGCGGCCGCCGGACCGGACAATATGTTTGTCTTTGGTCTTTCGGCCGCCGAGGTGGAAGACCTGTGGCAAAAGGGCTATCAGGCGGCAAAATATTATGCCGGCAACGAGCGCCTTTCCCGCATTGTCAATTTCCTCAATATCGGCTTTGCCGGAGAATCTTTTGCCGACATTGCCACCTATCTGCTGGCCGGTTCGCAGGGCGTGGTGGCCGACCCCTATCTTTGCCTTGCCGATTTTGAATCTTACCGGCAGGAGCGCCAGAAGGCCGTGAATGCCTATGCGGATAAGACCCGCTGGAACCGGATGTCGCTTTATAATATTGCGGGAGCGGGCTATTTTGCGGCAGACCGCGCCGTGCGGGAATATGCCGACCGCATCTGGCACATTACGCCGCTTTCCGGAGGCCGGGAATGAAACCGGTCCGACCGCTTTTGGTCCCCCTGCCGCGGCTGACAAAGCGCTACGGCGGGCGGGACGCTGCCGGAAAGAACGCTTTCCCGGCTTTCGGTACACTTTCCTTTTCGCTGTTTGTCCCGCGCGCACAGGGCGCGGCGGGCGCGGTGCTCCGGATCTGCCGGGACGGGGCGGGTGAGCGCGACCTGCCCTTTTCCTTTTTCGGGACGGCGGGAGATACCGACGAATACCGTCTGTCTCTTTCCCTGGGCGACCCGGCGTTCGGTGTGGGGCTTTACTTTTATGAAATTCTTTTTTTGGCGGGACCTGACACGCGCTTTACCGACACGCCGGATAACGCCGCCTTTACGCTGAGCGACAGGAGCGCCCGGCGGTTTTCGCTGCTTCTTTATGCGCGGGAGCTGAAAACGCCGGATTGGTTCCGGGGGCGGGTGATGTATCATATTTTTGTGGATCGCTTTGCGCCCGGGAAAGGAGAACGGCGGCCGGACGCTTTTTACCACGAGCGCTGGGATGAAGAGATCTGCCAGTACGGCGCCTATCCCGGCGCGCCCGTCAAAAACGACGAGTTTTTCGGCGGCACGCTTTGGGGCGTGCTGGAAAAACTGCCTTACCTCAAGTCGCTGGGGGTGGGAGTGGTCTACCTTTCTCCCATTTTCCGCGCCGCTTCCAATCACAAATACGACACCGGCGACTATGGAGAGATTGATGCGCAGTTCGGCGGAGAGGCGGCTTTTCGCGCGCTTTCGGCGGCCTGCCGGAAAAACGATATCCGTCTGGTGCTGGACGGCGTGTTCAACCACACCGGGGACGATAGCCTTTTTTTCAATCGCTACGGGCATTATCCGGGTGTGGGCGCGTACCAGTCGCCGGATTCGCCATATCGGGATTATTATTTCTTTACCGACAAAGCCCCCGGTTATGAGTGCTGGTGGGGCGTGCCGATCCTGCCGAAGCTGAATCTTAAAAATCCGGCGCTTTCGGAGTATTTTGCCGGAGAGGGCGGGATTCTTTCCAGATACACCCGCATGGGAGCGGACGGTTGGCGGCTGGATGTGGCCGACGAGCTGCCCGAAGATTTTCTTCGTGCGCTCCGGGCCCGGCTGAAAGCCGAAACCGGCGGGGAAGGATTGCTTCTGGGCGAGGTTTGGGAAAACGCCGCCACCAAGTGCGCCTACGGAAAAAGGCGGCGTTATTTTTGGGGAGACGAGCTGGACGGCGTGATGAATTATCCGCTTCGCCGGGGAATTCTTTCGTTCGTCCGGGACGGGGATGCCGGGGCGTTGGCCGCGGTGCTCTCCGAACTGTGGGCCTCTTACCCCACGCCGGTCTGTCATACGCTGATGAATCTGCTTTCCACGCACGACACCGAGCGGGTGCTGACCGCGCTTGCCGGCGCGCCGGATGACGGCACGCGCGACAATGACGCGCTTTGCCGCGCCCGGATGAGCCCGGTCGAACGGCGGCGGGGACTTTTGCTGCTTCGTATGGCGGCACTCATCCAGTATACGGTTTTCGGCGTGCCGTCGGTCTTTTACGGCGACGAGGCCGGCATGGAAGGCTATCACGACCCCTTCTGCCGCCGTCCTTTCCCGTGGGGACGGGAGGAGAAATCTCTGCAGGCTTTTTATCGGAAACTGGGAAAACTCCGGGCGCGGGAGTCGGCGCTGTCCCGGGGAGATTTCCGGATTTTGACGAGCGAGTCGCACGCGCTGGTTTTCCTGCGTGAGGACAAAGAAGAACGGCTGTTTGTGGCCGCCAACCGGGGCACGGCGGATTTTTCTTTTCGGTTGCCCCGGCCCGGGCGCGAGCTTCTCACCGGGACGGCTGTGCGTGGGCGCGTAACCCTGCGCCCGGACGAATACGGCATCTGGAGGGTGCGGAATGTTTAAAAAATTCTTTCAAAAGCTCACCGAGAGCAAAAATCCCGAAAGCAAACGCTATCGGATGCAGATGGCGCGGCGGATCTGCGGTCATCATATCAAATATGTGACCGAGCGCAAGGACGATGTGGAGGAAGTCATCGGCCGTTCCGGAGGGCTCAACATCCGGGGGGACGAGCTGTTGGTGTTTGCTTCCGGGCAGGTGCTGCTCCGGTGTAAAATCGCCCAGATGCAGGCCGCAGAACTGCTTTCCAAGGACGGCGTGGTGATCACCGCGCCCGATCTGGAGCATAGCGGCGAGGAGCGCACGGTGGTGGCGCATTATGTTTATTACAGATGAAAAACGGGTCTTGCCGGAAGGCAGGCACAAGGAGGTTGATCTTACATGACCGTAAAAGAAAGGCTGGGCGCTCTGCGCGCGCGGATGAAAAAAGAGGGCTATGACGCTTTCCTGATTGTGACGGACGATTTTCACGGTTCGGAATATGTGGGGGATTATTTCAAAACCCGCGCCTATTTTTCGGGCTTTACCGGTTCGGCCGGCACGCTGGTCGTATTTCCCGAAACGGCCGCACTTTTCACCGACGGGCGCTATTTCCTGCAGGCGGGAGAGGAGCTTTCCGGCAGCGGGATCACGCTGATGAAAATGGGCGAGCCGGAGGTGCCGACGGTGACGGAGTATCTTTCGGACGGGCTGAAAGCGGGGGAGCGACTGGCTTTTGACGGGCGCACCGTGACGGCTGCGCTTTACGGAGAGCTTAAAGAGGCGCTTTCAAAAAAAGCAATCCGTTTTGTCGATACGACTGATCCGGCGGACGGCATCTGGACAGACAGACCGGAGTTGTCGCACCGGCCGGTCTTTGAGCTTCCGGCCGCGATGACGGGCAGAACGCGGGAGGAAAAGCTGTTTTCGCTCCGTGCCCAAATGACCGGAGAGGGTGCGACGCATCTGCTTCTCACGGCGCTGGACGAGGTTGCTTATACGCTCAATTTACGGGGTGACGATGTGGCCTGTACGCCGGTTTTTCTTTCCTTTTTGCTTCTGGAGCCGCAGGGGGCACGGCTGTTTGCCGCGTCGGACGCCTTTTCCCCGGAGATCCGCGCGGCGCTCTCCTCGGCCGGGGTGACGATAGAACCCTATGAGGAAATTTATGCGGCGCTTTCGGATCTGCCCCGCGACAGCCGCGTCTGGTTGGACGTACAGAGCGCCAACGAGCGGGTGCTCTGTGCGCTTTCCGGAACGGATATTCTGGAAAAAACCAGCCCGGTGGTCATGATGAAAGCCGTCAAGACGGCGGCCGAATGTGAAAACATCCGCAAAGCCCATGAAAAGGACGGACTGGCGCTGACGCGGTTTCTTTATTATCTGAAGACCCATGTGGGGAAAGAGCCGCTGAGCGAGCTGGGTGCGGCCGAAAAGCTGGAAGAATACCGCCGGATGGGAGAGGGATACCTGGGGCCGAGCTTTGATCCGATCGTGGCCTTTGGCGCACACGCGGCAATCGTTCACTATGAACCCACCGAAAAAACGGACATTCCGCTCCGCCCCGAAGGGCTTTGCCTGATTGATACCGGCGGACAGTACCGGGAGGGTACCACCGATGTCACCCGCACGGTGGTGCTGGGTGCGCTGACCGACCGGGAAAAAGAATTTTACACACGGGTGCTTATCGGGCACCTGCGCCTGGCGGCCGCCCGCTTCCCGGAAGGGGTGTCGGGCGCAAACCTGGACGCGCTGGCACGGATGCCGCTCTGGGAGATCGGCGCGGATTACCGGCACGGTACGGGGCACGGCGTGGGATATCTCCTTTCGGTGCATGAGGGTCCTCAGAGTCTCCGCTGGCGGATCTCCGGCAAATTCCGGCCGGTAGCGCTTTCCGCCGGGATGGTCGTTTCGGACGAGCCGGGCTATTACGAGGAGGGCGCTTTCGGCATCCGCCATGAGAACCTTTTGCTGGTGGGGGAGGAAGAAACTACCCCTTATGGGCACTTTTTCGGATTTGAAGCGCTCACACTGGTGCCGTTTGACAAGGAAGGTATTCTGCCGGAATGTTTCGGCGCGGGCGACCGGGCGCTTCTAAACGCCTATCATAAAAAGGTTTGGGAGGCGCTCTCTCCTCACCTTTCGGGCGCGGAACTGGATTATCTGCGGGAAGCCACCGCGCCGATGTAAAAAGCTAAAAGAAAAAGACCGGATATCCGGTCTTTTTCTTTTAGCCCGCGGACGGGTGAAGAAAAGTTGATTTATTTTCCGGTGATAAAGACCCGGTTGGCGGAAATGCCAAGGGCCGTGGAGACCAGCTCAGTCAGGGTTTTGACCACAAAGGGATTGTCGCCGCCCCGGCAGACAATGCCGACCCCCGAAACGGCGGGCGGAGAGACCGACAGCAGGACCGGTGTGCGGGAAGAGCCGGTGCCGGTACAGATGGGGGCGGCTTTTTCATCGGTCAGATAATGCCCGGTGTAACCCGCCGAAAAACTGAGCGTGACCGTGACATCCGATACGCCGTCGGCCGTTTCGCACAGGGCCTCCAGTTCTTTTTTCAGCTTCTTTTCATAAAGAGACAATTCTGCGGCGGCCGTAATTTCCGCATTTTCTCCGGTTTCGGTTTTGACGGATTTTTCACTGCCGCAACGACTGAAGAGCAGCAGTAAAATGCCGAGCAGACCGGAAAGGAGGATCAGGCACAGCTTCCTGCGTCCCGAAAGGCGGGAAAGCAGACGGCGGACGCTTTGTTTTTCTTGCGCGGGGCTTGTTTTTTCCATTATCGCACCTCCAGGGCACAGGTCAGATGTTTTGCCAGTGCCGCTTTGATTTTTCGGGGATTCTGTGTCAGCGCCGAGCCCGAAAGACGGACAAATACCGACGCGGGTTTTCCGGACGGATCAAGGGAAACGATGACCTCGCTTTCTTCCGGGGAAATGCCGAATTCGGCAGAGAGCCATTTTTGAATGCTTTCTTCCAGCGCCCGGCCGCCTCCGGCGTTGACGGTATTCAGGAAAATTTCCTCATAGGCGCTTGTTTCACTCTCGGCCGCGTCCGGGAAAATCGCCGTCAGGTCGTTTTCTCCGGAAAGAAGCGTGCCGACCGGGTAAAGAAACAGGCAAAGAAGCGGCAGCGCGCAAAGAACCCGGAGCGCAGGGCGGGTGCCTTTTCCGTCCTTTCCCGGTACCATGAGCATGAAGAGGGTGGCCGAAAGCGAAACGGCTAGCAGGGAAAACAGGGTGGCTTTCATGAGATCTCCTTTCAAAAAAGCGGCAGAACGGGTCGCTTTTCAGATGGCTGTGGCGCAACGGGCAAAGAGCGTGAGCGAAAAGACCGTCAGCACAAAAAGGGAAGCGATGACGGCCAGAAAATAACCGTAGACCGAGGCAATTTCCGAAAGGAGCGTGCCCTCCCGGTCGCAGTCAAGCAATCCGGCCGCCGAAGCGGCGAGTAAAAGCACGATCCGGGTGCAGAGCACCGAGAAAAAGACGGGCAAAAAAAGCGAAAAAAGGATCAATATAGCACCGCCGCCCACCGTGGCGCGCAGGTAGACCACACTGCCCGAGACCGTACGAAGGGCCTCGGAGACCGAGCCGCCCACGACCGGCAGAAAACTGCCCGCGGCAAAGCGGACCGAGTGGAGCGCCAGGGAATCGCTGCCTTTTGAAAGGGTGCTTTGCAGACCCAGCACAAAGCAAAGCAGGGACATGAGAAAGGAAAAAGAAAGGGTATAGCTCCGCTTGATAAAGACCGACAGCCGCGAGAGCGACGGCCCGCCGCAGGCGCCCGGCAACGAAAGAAAGAGACAGACCCCCGAAACCGGAAGCACGCTTCCGGAAAGGACGCCCGAAAGTAAAGACAAAAAAGTCTGCAACACGGCATGATTGGCCACCGCCGCACGGATGTTTCCGCCCATGGCAAAGAGCACGCCCATGAGCGGCAGGAGCGCGGCGGTGAAATTCCCCAACAGGGTAAAAAACTGCCGGATGGCGGAAAACTCGGAGAATCCCTGCCCGAAAAGAAGCGCGAAGACCGCCAGCGTGGTACACAAAGAAAGCGCAAAACGGAGCTGTTTTTCGCTTTCCTGACCGGCAAAGACCGCGCGGAGAAGGGCCGAGAGCAACAAGATGCCGCACAACCCGGCGAAGAGACGGAGCTTTTCCGAAAGCGAAAGCCCCAGCGCCGACAGGGCCGAGCGGAGTAGGGTGGCGGCGTCGCTTTTTTCGGCCACGGCCGTCCCCATTTTTTCCGGGTCTCCCGAAAAGAAATCGGAAGGCAGATATTCGGCCGCTTCCGGCGGCAATGCGTTGTAAAAATCCGAGAGCGCCCCCTGAAATTCGCCGCTTTCAAAGACCGGGTCGCCGTTTTCGTTTCCGGCGGTTGTCCCGGCGGATGCCGGAAGTATGAAAAAGCAAAGAAAAAGCAGGCAGACGGGTATGATTTTCAAGATTTTCAGGACCATGACAGCAACTCCCCGGCCGAGGACAGCAGATTTTTCAGGTAGGGCAGAGCAAGCACAAGAATTTCCAGCCGCCCGAAGAAGAGGACCCCATCGGCAATGCCGCCCTCTCCCATATCCCGGCAAAAAGAGGCCGTACACTCGCAGATGAGCGCCACACCGGCGCCGCGCACCAGCGGCGCGGCGAAATCGGCCATTCCCGCCCCGGCCAGTAATTCGCGCACGGCCGAAAGGAGCGGCAGATACAGAGAAAGCGCGGCGGCAAAAAGCACCAGCGTGGCGCACAGTCTGACGGGAAGGGCAAAATTGCCGCGGAGTTCCCGCAAAAGAAGAATGAGAAAGACCGAGATCAGCGCCACGCCCGAAAGCTCCAGAATCCCCATCTCTAAAAGCCGAAAGTGGAGCGGACCGTTCCGAAGAGGTTGCCGATCTCCTCCACCAACAGTAAAAAGACCACGACCAATCCCGCCACGGTGACCAGCGTTGCCTGCTCGTCCCGGCCGCTTTTCTGCAGGATCTGGGCGGCCACGGCCACCAGAATGCCGATGCCTGCAACCCGAAGAATCAAACTGACATCCATGCTTTTTCCTCCTTGCTCAGATGAGTAACAACAAAAAGAGCGCAAGCGCGGGCGGGAGCAACAGCGCCGCCTTTTCTCTTTTGGGCAGTTCCGCGCGCAACCGGTCGCAATACGGCGCCAGGCGTTCCAGATAATAAGTACAGCAACGGAGCTGTTCTTCCCGATAGCCAGAGCCGATCTGTGCCGAAAATTCCGCAAGCAAGCGCCGGATCTCGGGGGGCTGAAGCACGGCGTGGGAAAAGAGCCGCCGCACATCCTCTTCCGGCGGCATGCCGGCGGCGCAGTCCCGGAGCGTTTCCCGGTCGCACCGCGGCAGGATCCGGGAAAGCGGGGTGCTGAAACAGTCGATCTCCAGCCGGATGGTGCGCAACAGATTTAAAAAAGCCAGCGCCTGCCGGTAGCGCAGCCGTTCCAACCGGCGGCAGAAAATGCCCGAAAGACAACCGCAGGAAAGAAGCAGAAAAATACCGGCTTTTTCAAAGAAGGGCATCGGCGGCCTCCCATGTGTGGATATCATAATGGTAATCAAATCCGACCATCGCGCGGGAAAGTCCGACATATGCCCCGAAACAGCGGGATTCGTGAAGCAACCGGATGCCGGGCTTTGCAAGCAGTTCACGCAGTCCCGCGCCGTGCGCCGAGGCCACCAGCGGCACACCGCCGCCCGTGGCGCCCACAATCTCTCCGGCCTCGGTCAGGTCGCCGATCTCATCGCACACAATGACATCGGGGGAAAGCGTCCGGGTGGCCACCGAAATACCCAGCCCCCGCGGATAACCGGACAGGATATCCAAGAGCAGATGGGGGTCGGACAGGCCGAAAGAAAGCTCGCCCCGGGTGTCGATCAACGCCACGCGGCAGGGCTTTTCTCCGCCCGAAAGTTCCCGCGCCACGCCGCGGAGCAGCGTGGTCTTTCCGACCCCCGGCGGTGCGAAAAGAAGAATCCCGCGGCAGAAATCAAAGGAATAAAGGAGACGGCAGATTTCCCGGCCGACCGGCGGCGTCGGACGGGGCAACCGGATGACGAAAGAGGAAAGATCGCAGATGCCGGTAAATTTACCTTCCGAAAAAACAGCCCGTCCGCACACGCCGACCCGGATGCCGGAGGGCAAGGTCAGAAACCCTTCCCGCAGGGTCTCGCCGTGCGCATAGACCGAGCCTTCGCAAAAGGACAGAAGCAACGCTTCCATGTCGGCGCGTTCCAGCACGGTGGCCAGCCGCCGGTTTTCTCCGGCTGTCCGCACCGAAGCCGAGCGGCCGGTCCGAAGCCGGATCTCTTCCGGAAAGAGTCCTTCTTCATAGATCTCTGTAATCTCGCGTGTGAGCGCGGCGGGAAGAAGCCGCTGGAGAATCCGGGGCAATCGCGCACCGGTACGGACGATCTGTTGCAAGCGTGTCCCTCCCTTCGTTTTCCACCGTTAATGTATGCGCCGGAAGAAAAAAAGAGAACTGCGGTACTTGACGGGGTGCCGAAAATCTGCTATGATAATCAGAAAGAAAACCAAGGGGTCTGCTTTTGGGTAAAAAACAGACGCCGGATGAATTTACAGGGGCCTGGAGGACCGGGGAGAAGAAAAAGATGAAAAAAGACGCAAAAGTACTTACGGTGCAGGATATTTCCTGTTTTGGACAATGCTCGCTGACTGTGGCGCTGCCCGTTATCTCAGCGGCCGGCATTGAGTGTGCCGTTCTGCCCTCCGCCGTGCTTTCCACGCACACAGGCGGATTTAAAGGCTTTACCTTCCGGGATCTGACCGACGACATACCCGGCATTGTATCGCACTGGGAAAAAGAAGGGATCACCTTTGACGCGATTTATACCGGTTATCTGGGAAGTATCAGACAAATTGATCTGGTAAAGGATCTCACGGATCGCGTGCTCGCGCCGGGCGGACTCCGGATTGTCGATCCGGCGATGGCCGATAACGGGGTGCTTTATTATGGTTTTGACGCCGGCTTTGCCGCCGCCATGGCCGGGCTTTGCGCCACGGCCGACGTGGTGCTGCCGAACATTACCGAGGCCGCGCTGATGACCGGGCTTCCTTACCGCGCCGCAGGATATGACGAGGCTTATATTACCTCGCTTTGCCGGGCGCTGACCGAACGCGGCGCCGGCACGGTGGTGCTGACCGGGGTCAGCTATAAAGAGGAGAAGCTGGGCGTGGCCGTTTTTGCCAAGGGCGATGAAAAACCGGCTTATTATATGCATGAAAAACTGCCGAAAAACAGCCACGGTACGGGGGATATTTTTGCCGCGGCCTTTACCGGCGCGCTCCTGCGCGGCCGCACGCCGCTCTCGGCGGCCGGTGTTGCCGCAGAGTTTACGCTTTTGGGCATGAAGGCCACTGCCGGAGACGAGGCCCACTGGTACGGCACGAAGTTTGAAAAGGCGCTTCCTTATCTGGTTGCCAAGCTGAACCGGGGATAAACGGGGCGGCGCGGGCGCTTTCACCGGCGGCACCGACACGGGGCAGGCGGCTCAAAGCGCCCGCGCTCCTTGCAACCGCAGATATTTATATTCATAAATATAAAAAACAAAAAACATAAAACAAAAGGAGAATTGCGAAGATGGAATATCCGATTTCCGAAAAACTGGATTCCGGTATCATTTTGGAAACCGACTTCTGCGGGGATGTCGATGATGTCGGCGCACTGGCTCTTTTGTGCAGCCGCGAAAGCACGCACCATGTGCCGATACTGGGCATTTCAATCAATGTCAACCGGCCTTTTATTGTCCCGGGCGTGGACGCTGTGCTGTCGTTTTTGGGTCACAAGCAGCTTCCTCTTGCAATCTGCGAAAAAGAGGAGGAGCGCTGGTCGCCCTATCTGAAGGAGCTGGCAGGCACGCTGCCGGCCGACAGACAGGCTACCTTGAAAACGCAGAGGGTGACCGATTTTTACAAAAACATTCTCGAAAACGCACCTGATCACTCGATCAGCATCCTCTCAATCGGCTTTTTCTGCAACCTGAGCGAGGCCTATCGCGCCATGCCGGAGTTGTTTGAGCAGAAAGTCCGTTGCGTGTATGTGATGGCGGGCTCTTTTGAAAATAATTCTGCCTATCTGGAGTACAACATCCGCGAAAAGCCGGAGGATTCGGTTTATTTCTTCAGAAACTGCCGCCGTCCGCTGATTTTCATTACGCACGAGACAGGCATCCACACCATGACTGATCTGCGGGGGCTGGAGGACCGGACCGACAACCCGATCGTTATGGCCTATAAAGCCTATACGGAGGGCAGTATGCGCCGTCCGAGCTGGGACCCCATCACGGTGGATTTTGCTTTCAGCGGTGAAAACGAATATTATGCGCTTTCGGAAGCAGGGAAGCTCACGATCGACGATGCCGGTTTTACCTTCCATCATCCGGAGGCCGGCGGCAATGCCCGGTATCTGATCTATAAAAAGACCGACGAGGAGATCGGCGCCCACATTACGGCCGAGATCAAGGCCGCCTCAAGGCTGTAAGCCCCAAAACCGTCCGGCGTTTTCTTTTTTAGCTTTTTATTCCTCAAGTGTATATTTGTCAATGATGTGAGACTAAATTTTCAAGTCATTCTATTCTATCAGAACGCAATCACTTTTTCTATGCTTTTTTCGTTTTTAGTCTCACATCTATTGTAACTCTACATCTCCGATTTCTCGTTTTGTTAATCCCTTTTTTTGAGCTCTATCATTTCCTTTTCATATTGCTCGATGTGGCGATATTCTCTTGGCATAACAAAAACCTCCTATGGTAATTGTAGATATATATCTATTCTACCATAGGAGGCTCTTTTTTCAATTGTCCGTTTTTAACGGACTTGTGCAAAAAACGGGGGGATATTTATTTTAAAAGAAAGGTCGGTAGGCATCAAACGCGCTGGGAAGGGCATAGTGCCGGTCGATCTCGGCACGCGGAACCAGAAAGCAATCTTTGGGGAGTCTGTTTTCATCGTTTTCCGGGAGCTCGGCTTCATAACCTTCCATTTCCCAGATGAGATGAGTGAAAATGTGCCGGGCTTTCCCAAGCGGCGCAACGCGAAGCGGGGAAAGGCCGATTCCCGCAAGAAACGCGGCCGGATCATGGGGGATCTCTTCGGTGCAAAAAGGTTCATAAAGACCGGAAAGCAACCCCTTTCCGGGGCGGCGGCGAAGCACGGTTCTGTCTCCGATCCGAAGCAAAAACACACCCCGGTATCGGACTTTTTTCTCTTTTTGCTTTTTTCGGACAGGCAGATCCGGCGCGCTTCCCACACTTTTTCCAAGGCACCGGTCAACAAGCGGGCACCGGTCGCATCGTAAAGCGGTACCCGGCAGACAGATCAAAGCCCCCAGTTCGATCAGGCTCTGATTGAAATCGCCGGGATGTTCTTTTGGAACCGCCGCGGCGACCGCGGCGGTCAGCTCTTTTTTTCCGAGCGGAGAAAGGCAGTCTTTACGATAGTCACAAAGTCTTGCCGTGACCCGTAGCACATTGCCGTCCACAGCGGGGTAGGGCAGATCGAAAGCAATTGAGGCAATCGCCCCGGCGGTATAATCGCCGATGCCGCAAAGCCCCCGGATTTCCGGAAAAGTTTGCGGAAAAACCCCACCGTATTGCCGGGTAATTTCTACAGCGGCCTTCTGCATATTCCGCACACGGCTGTAGTAACCAAGGCCTTCCCACAGTTTTAAAAGGAGCGCTTCCGGCGCGGCGGCCAGTGCGGAGATATCCGGAAGAACAGACAGAAAGCGGTTGTAATAGGGAATAACGGTTTCCACCCGCGTTTGCTGGAGCATCACTTCCGAGACCCAGATGGCATAGGGGTCTTTGGTATGGCGAAAGGGCAGATCGCGTTTGTTTTCGGCAAACCAGGCGGCAAGCGGCGCAAGATCCGGCAGGACAGGAGATTTTTCAAAATCCGCGGAAACGGGTGCGTTTTCAGGGGAAGATCCGGCGGTCGTCATCATTTCAAGAAGCCGGAGATAATCTGCTCTTCCGCCTCTTTTTCGGTCAGCCCCAGCGTCATCAGTTTGATAAGCTGTTCACCCGCAATTTTGCCGATGGCGGCTTCGTGAATGAGCGAAGCTTCCGGATGATTGGCCGAAATTTCCGGCACGGCGCTGACTTTCCCCTCATCCATGATGATGGCGTCGCATTCGGTATGGCCGTTACAGCGGTTGTTCCCATTGACATGAGAAACAAACAACTGGGAGGAGTTTTCTTTGGCCACCGAGCGGGAAACCACATGGGTGCCGCATCCGGCTCCGTTCAGATTCACATTGAAGTGGGTTTCGGCACGCTGAGAACCATGCGTCAGGATCTTTTCATGAATGACCAGACTGGCGCCGTCGGCCAGTTCGGCGTTGGTCGTGCGGATGGTCGAATCCACGCCGCCCAGCTGCGCGGTCTCCATCTCCATATACGCGCCTTCTCCCAGATGCACCAGAGTCGTAGGGTTCATGGTGCGTTTTCCGGAGCCGTCTCCCTGGGCAAAATGCTTTTCGATATATTTTACCTTCGCATTTTTTCCGACATAAAAGGCATGAATGCCGCTGTGCTCGCTTTCGGCACTGCCGCCGTTGTGGATCCCGCATCCGGCCACAATGGTCACATCGCAGTTTTCGCCCACATGAAAATCGTTATAGACCAATTCTTTCAGGCCCGTGCTGGCCAGAAGAACCGGAATGTGTACGCTTTCATGGCGGGTACCGGGTTCAAAATAAACATCAATGCCCGGTTTGTCGTTTTTCTTTTCCACCCGGATGTGCTCGGAGGAGTTTTTGCCGAACATCTGTCCGTTCACACGCAGAGAATAGGCTCCCTGCGGAATTTCGTGAATACCGGCGACCTTTTGGAGCAGGTCTTTTTCAATCTGTGTCAGTTCAGCCATTTTTTTCACCCTCCGTATAGCGGCATCCGTTCATCGAACCGAGCAGTTGAGGCAACACTTCTTCTTTACTGCCTTCCGCCGTGACGCGTCCGCCCGAGATCAGAACGATCTTGTCGGCAATGTCGAGGATTCTTTCCTGATGCGAAATGATGAGGATACTGCCGCGGGTCTTCTCATACATATTTTCAAACACGCGGATGAGATTCTGAAAACTCCACAGATCAATGCCGGCTTCCGGTTCGTCAAAGACCGAAAAACGGGTGCCGCGCGCAAAAATACCGGCAATCTCAATCCGTTTGAGTTCGCCGCCCGAAAGCGAGGCGTTGACCTCCCGGTTGATATATTCCTTGGCGCAAAGACCGACTTCGGAAAGGTAGGCGCAGGCCGCCGAGACCGACAGTTTTTCTCCCGCCGCCAACGAAATCAGATCTTTGACGGTGATCCCCTTGAAGCGGACAGGTTGTTGGAAAGCGAAACTGATGCCCAGCCGCGCGCGTTCTGTAATTGAAAGGGCGGTAATATCCTGCCCGTCAAGAAGGATCCGACCGTTGGTGGGTTTTTCAATGCCGGCAATAATCTTGGCCAGCGTGGATTTGCCGCTTCCGTTGGGCCCTGTAATTGCAACAAACCGCTCGGAAATCTGCAGATTGATATCGGAAAGAATCGCCGTTTCGCCGCCGCCCTCGGCCGGCACGCGAAAACTGATGTGTTCCAGTTCCAGCATAATAACTCCTTTGTGACTCATTGACATATTCAGGTGTAGTATACCACAGTTTCACATTTTTTGCAAGGAAATGACACCAAAAAGCGGAGCGTATGCCAAAAATAACGAAAAAGCCAAGAAATTTTCTTAAAAATGTTAAATAATTGTCAGATATTTCACGGATTGCACCCTTGACGGCAGCAAAGGAGATGTGATATAATTATAATGTTAACTTGTGCCCTCGCGCGTGTAGGGAAAATCTTTCTGCGCTTGGGCTCTTCTGTCAGGAGGATAAGATGGAATATCGTATCGAACACGATTCAATGGGAGAGGTAAAGGTCCCGGCCGATCGGTATTGGGCCGCGCAGACCGAGCGCAGTCACGAAAATTTCCGCATCGGCGTGGGGCTTGAGACCATGCCGCGGGAGATCACGCACGCTTTCGGTATTTTGAAGAAGGCTGCCGCCACGGCCAATGCGGCGCTCCGGCCCGAAAAGATGACGGCGGAAAAGCTTGCGGTCATTTCGGCGGCCTGTGATGAGGTCATTGCCGGGAAGCTCAATGATCATTTCCCGCTGGTGGTCTGGCAGACCGGTTCCGGCACACAGTCGAATATGAATGCCAACGAGGTCATTGCCAACCGCGCCAACGAGTTGGCCGGCAAAAAGCTCTGCCATCCAAACGATGACATCAATATGAGCCAATCCTCAAACGACACCTTCCCCACGGCCATGCACATTGCGGCCGTGTCTGCCATTGAAGACAAACTTTTCCCGGCTATTGATCTGCTGGTCGGGACCTTCAAGCGTCTGGAAGCGGAAAACGAGGGTGTGATCAAGAGCGGACGCACGCATTTGCAGGACGCTACTCCGATCGCCTTCTCGCAGGAGATTTCGGGCTGGCGCACCAGCCTGGAGCGCGACCGTGCCCAATTGGAACTTTCGCTCATTCACCTCAAGGAATTGGCGCTGGGCGGTACGGCCGTCGGCACGGGACTCAACACGCCCAAAGGCTTTGACGTAGCGGTGGCAAAGGCGGTGGCCGATATTACAGGCAAGGATTTTAAAACCGCCCCGAACAAGTTCCATGCGCTGACTTCCAAGGACGAGATCGTGTTTGCACACGGTGCCGTAAAGGCGCTGGCCTGCGACATGATGAAGATTGCCAACGATGTCCGCTGGCTGGCTTCCGGCCCGCGGCTGGGACTGGGTGAGATTCATATTCCCGAAAACGAGCCCGGCTCTTCCATCATGCCCGGAAAAGTCAATCCCACACAGTGCGAGGCCGTTACCATGGTGGCCGTGCAGGTGATGGGCAACGATGTGGCGGTCGGCATGGCCGCGTCGCAGGGCAATTTTGAACTCAATGTGTTCATGCCGGTGTGCGCTTATAATTTCCTGCAATCGGTGCGGTTGTTGGCCGAGGCGATGGTCTCCTTCAACAACAACTGCGCGGTCGGAATCACGGCCAACCGGCAGAAAATGCACGACAATCTTTACAATTCGCTCATGCTGGTCACGGCGCTCAACCCTTACATCGGATATGAAAATGCCGCCAAGACCGCCAAGAAGGCTTATAAGGAGAACATTTCTCTGAAAGAGGCCTGCGTGGCGCTGGGATTCCTCACGGCCGAGCGTTTTGACGAAGTGTTCCACCCCGAAAAAATGGTCTGATGACCGAAAATCTGCGGAAGGAAGAAAAAGATGAAATTCAGTTATTTTCCCGGCTGTACGCTGAAAACCAAGGCCAAGGATCTGGACGCTTTTGCCAGAGCAAGCGCCAGGGCGCTGGGCTTTGAACTTCAGGAATTGCCGGACTGGCAGTGCTGCGGCGCGGTTTATCCGATGGCCAAAGACGAGATCGCTACCAAACTTTCCTCGGTTCGCGCGCTGGTCAGCGCCCGGGATCGCGGGGAAGAGCTGGTCACGCTTTGCTCGGCCTGCCACAATGTCATCAAACAGGTCAATCACGATATGCAAAGCGACGCGGATATCGCTCTTCGCGTAAACAATTACTTAAAACTGGATACCCCTTATAACGGTGAGGCCACGGTGCTCCACTATCTGGAGGTGTTGCGCGACCGGATCGGTTTTGACGAACTCAAAAAGAAGGTCACCAATCCGCTCACCGGCCGGAAGATCGGCGCGTATTACGGTTGCCTTCTCCTTCGTCCCGGCAAAGTAATGGCCATGGACGATCCCGAAAACCCCCGTATTCTGGAGGATTTCATCCGCGCCATCGGCGCCACGCCGGTCATTTACGGGATGAGAAACGAGTGTTGCGGCGGCTATCTCACGCTTTCCGACCGTGCCGTGGCCGAAAAACGGAGCCACGCGGTGCTCGCTGACGCCGCGGCAAAAGGCGCGGATACGGTCGTGACGGCCTGCCCGCTCTGCCTTTACAATCTTAAGAAAAACGGCGGGCACGACGCGCTCCCCGTGGTTTACTTCACCGAACTTCTGGCCGAAGCGCTGGGTGTGAAATAAGGAGGCCGCAATGGATAAAAAAGAAATGACGCTTGAGGCCATTCTTCGTTCCTCCGGCGTGAACGTGCGCAAGTGTATGCGGTGCGGAAAGTGCACGGCCACCTGCCCCGCTTTTGATGAAATGGAATATCATCCGCATCAGTTTGTTTATATGGTGGAAAAGGGTCAGATCGAAAAACTGATGGCCTCCCCCTCCATTTACAAATGCCTTTCCTGCTTTGCCTGCCTTGAGCGGTGCCCCCGGCAGGTCGAGCCCGCCAAACTGGTCGAGGCGGTGCGCCTTGCCGTCATCCGCGAGCAGGGAAAGAACTATCTGAAGCCCGATGCGATTCCCGCATTGCTGGATGAGGATCTGCCTCAGCAGGCCATCACCAGCGCCCTGCGGAAATACAGTAAATAAGGAGAGAGAACAAAATGCAAAGAATCGGCGTATTTATTTGCCATTGCGGCACAAACATCGCGGCTACCGTGGATGTGAAGGCCGTGGCCGAGGCTCTCTCTCACGAGCCCGGCGTGGTTTTTGCCACAGACTATCAGTACATGTGTTCCGAATCGGGACAGTCCATCCTCCGGAATGCCATTAAGGAGTATAAGCTGACCGGCGCGGTCATCTGCTCCTGCTCTCCCCGGATGCACGAGGCCACCTTCCGCCGCGCGGCGTCCATGGAAGGACTCAACCCCTACATGGTGGAAATCGCCAATATCCGCGAACAGGATTCCTGGATACATAAAGATATGAAGGAAGCCACCGAAAAGGCCGTGATCCTCGGCCGCGCTGCCATTGCCAAGGTGCACCTCAACGCACCGCTCACGGCCGGTGAAAGCCCCGTGACCAAGCGGGCGCTGGTTATCGGCGGCGGTATTGCCGGCATTCAGACGGCGCTGGATATCGCGGAGGCCGGTTTCGAGGTCGATATTGTCGAGAAACAACCGACCATCGGCGGCAAAATGGCACAGCTGGATAAAACATTCCCGACGCTGGACTGTGCGGCCTGCATTCTCACCCCGAAAATGGTGGATGCGGCACAAAATGAAAAAATCAAGATTTTTTCTTACAGCGAAGTGGCGGAGGTCAAGGGTTTTGTCGGTAATTTCCGTGTGAAGATCCGCCGTAAGCCCCGTTATGTGGACGAGACCAAGTGCACGGGTTGCGGCCTTTGCACCGAAAAATGCCCGCAGAAGAAAGTGCCCAACGAATTCAACATGGGTCTGGATACGCGTCATGCGGTGTACATCCCGTTTGCGCAGGCCGTTCCGAAGGTGGCCACAATCGATCCGGACTATTGCATGATGCTCAAGACCGGCAAGTGTGGCATTTGCCAGAAAGTCTGCACGGCGGGAGCCATCAACTATAAACAGACCGAAGAACTTGTCGAGCGCGAGTACGGCGCAATTGTGGCGGCAACCGGTTTCAATCCCATCAAGCCAACGGCTTATAATGAATTCGGGTATGCCACCTGTGCCGATGTAGTGACCTCGCTGGAATTCGAGCGGCTGATGAACGCGGCCGGCCCGACGGCGGGCACACTGCTCCGTCCTTCCGACCGGACGCACCCGCACACACTGGTCTTTGTGCAGTGCGTGGGTTCGCGGTGCGATGCCGAAAACAAGAAGGGCAAGACCTATTGCTCCAAGATCTGCTGCATGTACACCGCCAAGCACGCCATGCTGGTGCGCGAAAAGTACCCGGATACCGAGGTGTATGTGTTCTATATTGATGTGCGTACCCCTGGTAAGAACTTTGACGAGTTTTACCGTCGTGCGGTCGAACAGTACGGGGTTCATTATATCAAGGGCATGGTCGGAAAAGTTGTCGAAGAGGGCGGCAAGCTGAAGGTTCAGGCCAGCGATCTGCTTTCCGGCGAGCAACTGCACATTGACGCCGACATGGTGGTGCTGGCCACCGCCGTTGAACCGGACAAGAGCGCCCGCTCGGTGGCAACGATGCTCACCGCCAGTATGGATACCAACGATTTCTTTACGGAGGCTCACCCCAAGCTCCGCCCGGTCGAAAGCCCGACGGCAGGCATTTTCCTTTCGGGTATGTGTCAGGGACCCAAGGATATTCCCGAAACCGTTTCGCAGGCCAGCGCCTGCGCCGCGAAGGTCATCGGACTGCTGGCCAAGGACAAACTGACCTGCAATCCCTGCGTGGCCCATTCGGACGAAATGCTCTGTAACGGGTGCTCTTCCTGCGAGAAGGTCTGTCCCTACGGTGCTATTACCTATTCCGACAAGGAGTTCCGCGGCCCGAACCGCACCACGCTGGTGCGCCGCGTAGCCTCGGTCAACGAGGCGGTCTGCCAGGGATGTGGTGCCTGCACGGTCGCTTGTCCCTCCGGCGCAATGGATCTCAAAGGCTTCTCCAATCGGCAAATCATGGCGGAGGTTGATGCAATATGCAAGAAATAAAAGAATATCGGCCGCTTATTGTGGCTTTCTGCTGTAACTGGTGCTCCTATGCGGGCGCCGATCTGGCCGGTTCCAGCCGCCTTTCTTACCCGGCGGATGTCAAGATCATCCGGGTGCCCTGCTCCTGCCGGATCAATCCGCTCTTTGTGCTCCGCGCTTTCCAGCGCGGCGCGGACGGCGTGATCATCGCGGGTTGCCACCCCGGTGACTGCCATTATACCAGCGGCAACTATTTTGCCCGTCGGCGCATGGCATTGCTTTTCTCCATGCTGGATTATCTGGGCATTGAGCGCCAGCGCACCCGTGTGGAATGGATTTCCGCCGCCGAGGGCGCCAAATTCTCCAAGACCATGAACGAGTTTGCCGAAACCGTTGCATCTCTTGGCGAGAACAAGAGACTGGAGGATTTACGATGCAAGCAATAATGGAAAAACGCGCCGCCGAACTGCTTACGGACGGCACGGTCAACCGGGTGCTCGGCTGGGCGGCCGGTGAGTTCCCTTATGACATGACCCCCGCCGTCTTTCACTCGGTGAAAGAACTGGAGGACGGGTTTGTTTACAACGATTTCTGCGGTGCCAACCTTTCCAAATATCTCATCAAAGAGAGCAAAAAGGAAGGGAAGATTGCCGTGTTCCTCAAGCCCTGCGACACCTACAGCTTCAACCAGCTGCTGGCCGAGCACCGCATTGACCGCGACAAGGTTTATGTCATCGGCATTGAATGTTATGGCAAGGCCGATGTGGAAAAGCTGAAGGACATGGGGCTGACCGGTATCACCGGCATCATTCTCAAGGACGGCATTTACACGGTGGAGACCGTTTACGGCAACCGTTCGGTCAAGGCTTTTGAGGCCACCGCCGGCCGGTGCCTTACCTGCAAGAGCAAAAAACACGTGGTCTATGACGAGCTGATCGGAAACGATGGCGAGGTCGAACCCGATTGCGGCCGTTTTGACGAGGTGAAAAAACTGGAGGCCATGACGCCGGACGAGCGCTATGCTTTCTGGCGCGGCGAGCTGTCGCGGTGCATCCGTTGCAACGCCTGCCGCAATGTCTGCCCCGCCTGCTCCTGCGAGCAGTGCGTGTTTGACAACCCCGCCTCCGGCGTTTCGCAAAAGGCGGCTGTCAACTCCTTTGAGGAAAATCTGTTCCACATCATCCGCGCTTTCCATGTGGCCGGTCGTTGCACCGACTGCGGCGAATGTTCGCGTGTGTGCCCTCAGCACATTCCGCTCCATTTGCTCAACCGCAAATTTATCAGCGACATTGACAATTTCTACGGGGAATATCAGGCCGGTGCCGACCCGTCCGCCAGACCGCCGCTCGGTACTTATACCAAGGGCGATATTGAGCCGGGCGAGGCTGTGGGAGGTAATAAGTAATGAAGAAAATTGCTTTGAACCAGAAAGACGCACTCCTTTCGGCCATTGCCGGAAAAGAGAAGCTCTATGTGCCGGTCGATAATGCGGTCGGCAAGGCGGAGTTCCGCCCCTACAGAGAGGGCGTAAAGATTTCCGCGGCGCTCAACACCGTGCGTTCTGCCAAGGACTTTTTCTTCCCCCAGACCGAAAACCTTATGGCTTTCAAGACCGAGGGCAAGAAAATTGAGGTGATTGATACCCGCCGGGAATGCGAAGATTTCGTGATTTACGGCGTGCGTGCGTGCGACGCAAAGAGTTTTGATATTCTTGACCGCGTGTATCTCTCCGATCCCGTGGATACCTACTATCAGAACCGCCGGGCACACGGCACGGTGGTGACGGTGGCCTGCACGCGCCCCGCCGAGACCTGCTTCTGCGGCACTTTCGGCATTGACGCGGCCAACCCCGCCGGAGATGTGACGGTGTTTGAGACCGAGGATGCGCTTTACCTGCGCGCAAACACCGAAAAGGGCGAAAAACTGCTTGCGTCGGTGGGCGATCTTCTCACGGACGGCGATGATGCGGCCGTTGCCGCGCAGCAGGAAAAGACCCGCGAAATTCTGAAAAAACTGCCGTTGTCCGGCCTTTCTACCAAAGGATTCGGACAGGGCAAGACCGAGGCGCTCTTCAATCGTCCCGAATGGGCCAAATTGTCCGAGGCTTGCCTGGGGTGCGGCACCTGCACGTTTGTGTGTCCCACCTGCCAGTGCTATGACATCCGGGATTTTGATACCGGCCACGGCATCACGCGGTTCAGATGCTGGGATTCCTGCATGTATTCCGACTTTACCAAAATGTCAGCCGGCCAGCCTCGTCCGACGCAGTTGGAGCGTTTCCGCCAGCGTTTTATGCACAAACTGGTCTATTTTCCCGATAAGAATGACGGGATGTTCGGGTGCGTCGGTTGCGGCCGTTGCCTGATTCGTTGCCCCATTTCTATGAACATTGTCAAAGTGATGAAAACGCTGGGAGGGGAAAAGGATGAATAAAGAAGCATTGATACCTTATGTCGGCATCGTCACCGATATCCGGCAGGACACGCCCGATGTCAAGACCTTCCGCGTGGTTTCGCCCGAAGGGGGCAAGCTCTTCGAGCACCGTCCCGGTCAGTGCGCCATGCTGTCGGTGCCGGGGGTGAGTGAGGCGATGATTTCCATCACCTCTTCGCCCACCAACAAAGAATTCATGGAATTCAGCGTCAAAAAATGCGGCTGTCTCACACAGTGGCTGCACGCCATGGAAGTCGGGCAGATGATCACCGTGCGCGGGCCTTACGGCCGACCCTTTCCGGTGGATGACGAGCTGGCCGGCAAGGATCTGCTCTTTGTGGCGGGCGGTATCGGACTGGCGCCGCTTCGGTCGGTCATCAACTATGTGCGCGACAAACGCGATCAGTACGGTACGGTGGACATTGTGTACGGTTCGCGTTCCAAGGACGATCTGGTGGATTACCGCGAGATCGTGGAGGAATGGGAAAAAGCGAAGGATTTCCATGTGCATCTCACCATTGACCGGGAACAGGAAGGCTGGGACGGCCATGTCGGTTTCGTGCCGAACTATGTCAAGGAGCTGAATCCCGACCTGAAGAAAACCGTGCTCATGTGCGGCCCCCCGATCATGATCAAGTTCACGCTGGCCGGCCTCATGGAACTCGGCTTCAAGCGCGAACAGGTCTATACCACCATGGAACTTCGCATGAAATGCGGCATCGGCAAATGCGGCCGGTGCAACATCGGCAACAAATATGTTTGCAAGGACGGCCCGGTCTTCCGTTTTGACGAGCTGGACGAACTTCCCAACGAGTATTGATAAGGAGACGCACGGAAAATGGAAAACATGGTTAACATCTATCTTTTCGGCAAAAAGTACGAAGTACCCTCCAACCTCACCATTATGGGGGCCATGGAGTATGCCGGATATCAGCTGGTGCGCGGATGCGGATGCCGGAACGGTTTCTGCGGCGCGTGCGCTACGATCTACCGCATCAAGGGCGACCGGGAACTGAAGGTCTGTCTGGCCTGCCAGACCAAGGTGGAAAACGATATGTACATCGCCACGCTGCCGTTCTTCCCGTTGGTCAAACAGGTTTATGACATCAACAAGGTGAAGCCCACCGAGCAGATCATGATGCAGCTCTATCCGGAGATTTATGCCTGCGTTGGCTGCAACGCCTGCACCAAGTCCTGCACGCAGGGACTCAATGTCATGCAGTATATCGCCTACGCACAGCGCGGCGAGTATGAAAAGTGCGCCGAGGAATCTTTTGACTGCGTGATGTGCGGCGTTTGCTCCTCCCGTTGCCCGGCCGGTATTTCGCACCCGCAGGTGGCACTGCTGGCCCGTCGGCTCAACGGTAAATATCTGGCACCGGCCTGCGGACACCTTGCCGCCCGCGTAAAGGAAATCAAGGACGGCGATTTCACCGCTTTGCTCGAAGATCTCATGCAAAAGCCGATCTCCGAAATGAAAGAACTTTACAACAACCGCGAGATTGAGAAATAAGGAGGGTGCTTGAAATGAGTTATACCAAGGAAATGCTTGCCTCTATGGAGAAGGTGGCTGCCAACCGCGCCGCAAATGCCGCGCTGGAGCCCCGCCGTATGACGGCAGAAGAAAAAGACACCCTGCTGGAGACCTATCACCCCGATTATCGCAAGGATCAGTTCCGCGAGATCGTCGTCGGCCCCAACAAGGGTGAAAAAGCCCCCATTGAACTGACCGAACTGCTGGAAGCCAACAGCCGGATCAAGGCGACCGATGTGGATCTGTCCCGCGTGGATTACGATGTGGATGTGCTGGTCATCGGCGGCGGCGGTGCGGGTTCTTCGGCCGCGATCGAGGCCAACGAGGCCGGCGCCAGCGTGATGATCGTTACCAAACTCCGGATCGGCGATGCCAATACCATGATGGCGGAGGGCGGCATTCAGGCCGCCGACAAGCCGAACGACTCCCCGGCCATTCACTATATTGACGCTTTCGGCGGCGGTCACTTTGCCGCCAAGCCGGAACTGGTGAAAAAGTTGGTCTGTGATGCGCCGGAGGCCATTCAGTGGCTTTCCGATCTCGGCGTGGAATTTGACAAAGCGCCCGACGGCACGATGATCACCACCCACGGCGGCGGCACTTCGCGCAAGCGTATGCACGCGGCCAAGGACTATTCCGGCGCCGAAATCATGCGGACGCTTCGGGACGAAGTGCTCAACCGCGGCATTCCCGTGGTCGATTTTACGGCCGCGATTGAACTGATCAAGGACAGCAAGGGCGCGGTTGCGGGCGCGGTGCTCATGAACATGGAAACAAAAGAGCTGCTGGTCGCCCGTGCCAAGACGGTCATTATTGCCACCGGCGGCGCAGGCAGACTGCACTATCAGGGCTTCCCGACTTCCAACCACTACGGCGCAACGGCCGACGGTCTGATACTGGGATATCGGATCGGTGCCAAACTGCTTTACGAGGATTCGCTCCAGTATCACCCCACCGGCGCGGCTTATCCGGAACAGATTTTCGGCGCGCTGGTCACCGAAAAAGTCCGTTCGCTCGGCGCCAAGCTGGTTAATGTGGACGGCGAGGTGTTCATGCACCCGCTGGAGACCCGTGACATTTGCGCCTCCGGCATCATCCGCGAGTGCGATGCGCGCGGAAAGGGCGTTTCAACCGGAAGCGGCCTTGGCGTGTGGCTGGATACCCCGATGATCGAGTACAAAAACGGAGAGGGAACCATTGAAAAACGGATTCCCGCCATGCTCCGGATGTTTGAAAAGTACGGCATTGATATCCGCCGCGAGCCGATTCTGGTTTACCCCACTCTGCACTATCAGAACGGCGGTCTGGATATCACGCCGGACGGCCAGTCCACCACGGTGGAAAACCTGTTTGTCGCGGGCGAGGCTGTCGGCGGCATTCACGGCCGCAACCGTCTCATGGGCAACTCTCTCCTGGATGTCATTGTGTTCGGCCGCAACGCCGGTCAGCACGCCGCAGCCAAGGCCAAGAGCGTAAAGGTCGGCAAACTGACACTGGCGCACATCAAGAAGTATGCCGACGAATGCCGCGCCGCGGGCATCAAAACCACGGCTGTATCTCCCAAACTGCTGCCGACCTATACGCACGGCAATCCCAACTTTGAAGGAAAGAAATCCTTCTGAAAACTGTCCAACGAGAGGCACTCCGGGTGGCTTTTGCCACCCGGAGGCTCCGTTTTGAATTTTGAAAGGAAACTATTATGTCTTTTTCTGTGACGGGCGTGTCTTTCCTTGTGTTGACCGTCTTTATCATTGCCGCGGCCGGCTATGCGCTGGGCCGCATTACGATTAAGGGTGTCAACCTCGGCACGGCCGGCGTTTTCATCGTGGCGCTTCTTTTCGGTGCACTTTTCCCGGACGCACTGGAAACCATGAAGGTAACGGCTCCTTCCAATGCGCTGAAGATCATTGAGAACATGGGATTGGTGCTTTTTGTGGCGGCCGTCGGCTTCATTGCCGGCCCCAGTTTCTTCAAGAATTTCAAGAAGAATTATAAGTCTTATGTGCTCCTTGGCGTGCTGATTATTCTGGCCGGCGGTCTTTCGGCTGTCGGATGCATTTACATTGCCCGTGCCGTGGCGGGGGCGGATTGCGACACAAAAGAAATCACTTCAAAAATTGTTGGACTTCTTTCCGGTTCGCTGACTTCCACGCCCGCATTCTCGGCCGCAAAGGCCACAGCCGTGGAGCGATATGGTATTGACTATGAGAGGTATGTTACGGTTGGACATGGTGTTGCTTATCTTTTTGGTGTAATTGGAGTTGTGCTTTTTGTACAGCTCATTCCGAAACTGGCCAAGGCCGATATGGCAGCCGAACGCGAAAAGATCACGGCGATCGATACCGGCGACCGGGAGGATTCCGGCAAAAAACGGATCGAAATGGATCCCTTCGGTCTGGCGGCGTTTGCACTGGCGGTCGTCATCGGCATCCTGGTGGGCGCGGTCAAATTTTTCGGCGTTTTCAATCTTACCACCACCGGCGGCGTGCTGATCGTGGCGCTTCTTTTCGGCCATTTCAATCACATCGGCCCGGTCTCCATCATGCCCAAAGAATCCACGCTCAAGGTTTTCCGGGAGTTGGGACTCATGCTCTTCCTCATTGGCGCGGGCGTCGCGGGCGGCATCAATTTTGTAGATTGTTTTAATCCACTTGATTTTTTGTATGGTGCAATAATGACGATCATTCCGATGATCATCGGCTATCTCTTTGCCAAATATGTTCTCAAGCTGCCGCTTCTCAACAACCTCGGTTCCATCACCGGCGGCATGACCTCCACCCCTGCGCTGGGTACGCTCATTAATGTGGCGGGCACCGAATCGGTGGCTTCTGCCTATGCGGCGACCTATCCTTTCGCGCTGATTTCGGTGGTGCTGGTTTCCGAATTCCTCATTATTTTGTTCTGACCTTTGGCGGGGCGGCTTCGGCCGTCCCGCACTTTGCGGTGTAATTTGATCGGACGGGATTTTATATGGAACATTCTCTCATTCTTTTGTATTTGGGTATCGCGCTGGCAGCCGGCCTTGCCATGAGCCGTTTTGCCAAACGGGTGGGGTTGCCGGCCGTCACAGGCTATTTGCTGGCCGGTATTCTCATCGGGCCCTATGTGTTGGGGCGGCTTGGCATTCCGGGTCTGGGTTTTCCGGACTATGAGTCGGTTAAATCATTTGACATCATCAGCGAAGTGGCGCTTGGCTTCATTGCTTTTACCATTGGCAACGAGTTCCGTATGAGTGACCTGCGCAAAATCGGAAAGCAGGCCGTGGTTGTCGGCTTCTTCGAGGCACTGTCTGCCACGGCGGTGGTTGACGTCGCGCTGATCCTCTTGCATTTTATCCTTGGCGAGGAGAAATTTCCGCTTTCGGCTGCCATTACGTTGGGTGCGATTGCCGCTGCCACCGCACCTGCCGCCACGCTTATGGTGGTGCGGCAGTACAAGGCCAAAGGCCCGGTAACGCAGATTCTTTTGCCGATTGTGGCGTTGGATGATGCCATTGCGTTGGTGGTTTTTGCGCTTTCCTTTGGCATTGCCCGGTCGCTCACCGGAGAGATCAATCTGCTTTCCGTGTTGGTGGAGCCGCTTCTGAACATTGTGCTCTCGCTGGTCGGCGGCGCACTGATGGGGCTTCTTTTCACCCGATGCGAGCGATTTTTCCATTCGCGTTCCAAGCGCCTGGCGGTTTCGGTCACTTTTGTGCTGCTGGCCATTGCGCTTTCGATGATGGAGTTTGACATCGGCGCACTACACCTGAGCTTTTCCAGCCTTCTGGTCTGCATGATGATGGGCACCGTTTTCTGTAACACCTGCGATTTTTCGGCCGAGCTGATGGACCGCATCGACCGCTGGACAGCGCCGCTTTTCGTGCTGTTTTTCGTCCTTTCGGGCGCAGAACTTCAGCTGAATGTATTGGGAGATCTCAACAATCTTCTCATCGGTGTGGTTTATATTGTCTGCCGTTGTTTTGGCAAATATCTGGGCGCGTGGAGCGGTTCCACACTCATGAAGTGCGAACCGCAGGTGCAAAAGCATCTGGGCATTACGCTTTTCCCGCAGGCGGGTGTCGCGCTGGGCATGTCGCTGAGCGCGCTCAACGCTTTCCCCGAAAAGGAAGGACTGATGATCCGGAACATCGTGCTTTTCGGTGTGTTGGTCTATGAGCTGACCGGCCCGATGCTGACCAAACGGTCGCTGTTGGCCGCCGGAGAGATTGAGCCAGAAAAGCGCAAGAGCGCAAGAGGGAACATCTGAAAAAGATAAAAATAAAACCGCGCAAACGCGCGGTTTTATTTTTATCTTGTCAGGTTTCAAAAGAAAGGCGGATATTGCCGCTGTCGGTGGTCGCTTTGCATTTCCCGCCCGAAAGTGATTCCGGCACCTCCACACGGCCGCTTTTACTGCTGGTAATAAAGATTTTCTCGCTTTGAAGCGTCCCGGTAATGTCCCCGCTCTTGCTTTTCAGCGTCAGGCCGGCGGCATCGGCGCCGGCAAGAGAGATTTCTCCGCTGTCTGCCTGCGCAGTCAGTTCACCGGTGGCGGTGGCGTGATCCAACAGGATATCTCCGCTTGTGCTCTTGATTTCTATACTGCCGGCAGTAACATGATTTATTTCGGTTTTGCCGCTTTCGCTTGCCGCGGTCAACAGACCGGAAAAGACGCTGTTTTTTACGGTGATCTGTCCGCTTTTGCTTGTCAGCGTGGCAGTTTCTCCGTTGAAAGAATCCAGTTGAAGGTCTCCGCTGCCGTTTTTTGCGGTGAGGAACTTTGTTTTCGCACCCAACAGGATTCCGCCGCTTCCGCAGGTAATGTCGGCCTTCTCAAAGGAGAATTCCGCACCGATGGTGACGGAACCGCTGCCGCATTCAAGGTTCAATGCCTCAAAAGCCGTTTTTGTCAGATAGAAGGTGGCGCTTTCTTCTCCGACAAAAATGCCGAACCAATGGCCGTTCCCGGTCTTTTTTACTGTGAGCGTGCCGTTCGAAACCGTCATTTCAACGGCGCAGTCGGGCATTTCTTCACAGACCAGATAGTTTTTGCCGTTGTCCGATGGATAGAAAGAGACATTCATATCGCCTGTCGAGAGGTTGATTTTTGTAAAGTTGTTGTCATTTAGCTCATAGGTCCGCGTTTCGGTTTTCCACACGCCTTTTTGCGAAAAATGAAATCCGGTGAGTAACCCCGCAATCAGGAAACACACAATGCCAAGGCCGCACAATGCGGCGGCCGCGATCAGAAGTCCTTTTTTCATGCCGATACCTTCTTTCCGATAAAAAGAGATTTAAGAAAACGCAGAAACATCCGCGCCAGCGAGAGCAGGCCGCGGCACGCGCCGCCGATGCCGAAAGAGAGGAATACACTCAGTCCGATGGAGAAGAGGCCGATGCCAAAGAGGGCAAGCGCGGTGGAAAAAGCACCGCCGAACAGTGAAATAACGGTCAGCACCAGTCCGCCGATTCCCGTGATGAGCGTGGAAACAAGCAGGGCGGCCAACACGGCCACCATGGAAAAAAGCAGAACATAAACAGTCAGAACCAGCGAAACAAGCAACACAAGGAACGGCAGATAAAGCGGTGCGCCCAGCACGAGCAACAGAATTTCAATGCCGCGCAAGGATCGCTTCGGCTTGACTTTTGCCTTTACCAGCTTCGGGAGCGGCGTTGCCAACAGCACTTCCGAAACCGCGTCTTCCACCGGCCCGATGGCCGCAACCGCTTCTTCCTCGCTCATGCCGTCTTCCATGCGGTCGCAAATCATTTCATCATAATAATCCGTCGATTTTTGAATATCGGCGGGATCAAGATCCGACAGACCGGCCCGCAGTCCGTCCAAAAATTCAGTTTTCGTCATGTGCGTCTCCCTCCCTGGTGACGAATTGATAGATGGCGTTCATTTCCTGCCATTCTTTTTTAAAGGTTTCGATTTTCCCCAGCCCGGCCGGGGTAATGTGGTAATACTTCCGCAGGCGTCCGTTGTGTTCCGCTGTCCGGACGCTGAGAAAATCTGCCGCCTCCAGCCGCCGTAGAATCGGATAAAGTGTGGATTCCGATAGTTCAATGTAGGGCTTCAGATCCTTGACAATCCGATATCCCCACGAATCCTCATTCCGGATGGCCGAAAGGACGCAGACATCCAGAAGTCCGCGTTTCAGTTGAATATCCATGATAGTACCTCCTGTCGCGTAATACTATACAACACATAGTATCAATTGTCAAGTACTTTTTTCAAATTTTTCAAAAAAATATTTGCATTCAAAAACCCGGAAGGCTTGCGGCCTTCCGGGTTACTTTTACATTTTGGAAATTTTCTGGATGCGCTCAAAGGCGGTGGCGAGGAATTCTTCCTCGGACAGATCTTTGTATTTGGCACCTTTTCCGACTTCCAGCGTCAGCGGGACGGTGCAGCCGTATTTTTTATACCGGCTCATCATGTCGGCGTAGTCAATGTTTCCGTCAAAGGGCAGGACATGAATGTCGGTGTCCTTCATCGGGTCTTCTTTGCTCCGGCCGAAGTTGTCGTGAATGTGCGTGCACAGCAGGCGGTCATGGAAGAAATCCAGGAAATGAGCGGTTTCGGTATAGCAGTGCTCGTGTCCGCAGTCAAAGCAGTATCCCACGGCTGGGATACGCTCATAGCGTTCCATCAGTGCCGCAACATTTCCGACATTCCGGATGTTTTCAAAAGCGATTTTCACGCCCTTTTGCCAGGCGTATTCCACCAGGCGGTCAAAGTGGTAAAATCCGATATCGGAGAGCGGCGGAGCCACCCATCCGCCGGACACATGACTGACGACCACCGGGATACCGGCTTCGGCCGCGCTGTCAATGGTTTCCAGGATCTGACGAAACAGATGAAAATAATCGCAACCGTCCATCCAGAATTCATTAGTGGAAATCCAGCGTCCATCCTCAATTGTGTAAAAAGGAGCGTGAATGGTTTCTGCCGTAATGCCGTGCTTCTCACATTCGTTTTTGATCTCGCAGACCGTTTTTTTCTCAAAACTGCTGAGGAAAACCGTGTCAAATCCGGCCTCTTTGATTTTGGCAATATTTTCGGCCTCGCTGTGAGGCAGGCAGGAGGCGATGATACCCAAATGTTGTTTCATTTTTTTCTCCTTGGCGGGGAAGTTACATTTCGGAGATCTTCTTGATCCGCTCATAAGCGGTGGCAAGGAACTCTTCTTCGGTCAGGCCGTCATATTTCGCGCCCTTGCCGACTTCCAGCGTCAGCGGTGCGGTGCAACCGTATTTGTGATAGCGGTCCATCATGGCCTTGTAGTCGATGTCGCCGTCAAAGGGCAGCACATGAATGTCGGTATCCTTCTTGGGGTCGTCTTTGTCTTTGCCGAAATTGTCGTGAATGTGCGTGCACAGCAGACGGTTCCCGAAAAGGTCCAGGAAGGGGACCGTTACGGTGTAGCAGTGTTCGTGTCCGCAGTCATAGCAGAAACCGACTTCCTCTACTTTTTCGTAGCGTTCCATCAGGGCGGCCAGGTTTCCGACATCCTGCAGATTTTCAAAAGCAATCTTCACGCCCTTCTGAATGCAACGCTCCACCAGCGCGTCAAAGCGCTCCGCGCCCAGATCGTTATAGGGATCGGCCACGCCGCGCCCGCCGGAAACATGATGCACAATCACCGGAATACCGGCTTCGGCCGCCGCGTCGATAGAGGTGATGGAATGGCGGAAAAGGTGATAGTAAGAGGGGCCCAGCTTCCAGAAGTTATTGGTGTTGTAAAAACGGCCGTTATCCACCACGAAGAAGGGGGCATGAATGGTTTCAAGGGTAACGCCCTGTTTGTCACATTCGTTTTTGAGCTCGCAGGCGCCTTTGATGTCAAAAATGCCGGTAAAGACCGTGTCAAAGCCGGCGGCTTTGATCTTGGCGATGTTTTCAACCTCGGGATGGGGAAGGCAACTGCTTACAATACCCAAATGCTTTTCCATGATTTTTTCTCCTTTTGCGGTTATTTCAGTTCGGAAATGGCCTTCAGGCGATCATAGGCCATTTTGAGGTAGGCTTCGTTTGAAAGCTCTTCGTAAGGAGCTTTTTTTCCGACCTCCAGGATCAGAGTGCCGCTGTAATCCACGGCGTTGATTTCACGCATCATCTGCGCGAAATCCAGATTGCCGTCACCGACCAACAGATGATAGTCGGCATCGGTCATGGGTTTTTCCTTGTCCCGTCCGTAGTTGTCATGAATATGTGTGCAGAAAAGCCGTTTGCCGAAGGTCTCCAGATAGCGGATATCCTCGGTGTAGCAGTGCTCGTGACCGCAATCGTAGCAGAAACCGACATGGGGCACGCGTTCATAGCGTTCCATCATAGCGGCCAGCACGCCGAACTTGCGGATGTTTTCAAAAGCAATCCGCACGCCCTTTTCTCCCGCATATTCCACCAGCGCATCAAAGCGCGAAAGGCCGATGTCGGTGATGGGCGGTGCCGTCCAGCCGGAAGAAAGATGCATGACGATCATGTTGCATCCGCAACCTGCGGCGGCGTCAATCGCCTGTTTTGTCCGGTTGTAGAGGTCAAGATAATCCAGGTTATTTTTCCAGAAATCATTGATCCCCCGGAACGGCGCATGGATGAAATCCAGCGTTAATCCCAGCCGGTCTCCTTTTTCTCGCAGTTCGGCAACGGCTTTTTCATCGATGAGTTCGGTAAAAAAGCAGTTGAAGCCGGCTGCGGCCATGAGCGGGAGCGCGTCTGTGCGGGCAACGCCGGGCAAACATTCGCAGACGATGCCGAGTTTTCTTTCCATATAGTCCTCCTTGTTTCGGTAACCCGCCGGTTTGCCGGCGGTGACAGTGCAGATTTTAGGAAATCTGCCTATATCGGCTACAGTATAACACACCCTTTGTTGTTTTGCAAGGCAAAAAAGAAATATTTTCGGCACAAGCGCACAGACCGGACGCTTTGCCTGGCGCAATCTTCTTTTTCTTCAAGTTCCCGCATAAAATGGGAGGAAAAACCAAGGAGGAAAAGGGCATGACCGGGATTGATTTGAGGCGGGAACGCGGACTTCGGGCACGGGAGGTGGAGGCTTCCCGGCAGACGCATGGAAAAAATGTATTCAGCCGGAAGAAAAAAGCGGGTTTTTGGTGCCGTTTTTTAAAAAATCTGGGCGACCCGGTGATAAAGGTGCTTCTGGCGGCTCTTTTTGTCAATCTGCTTTTGCTTTTCCGGAGCCGGGATTTTCTGGAGAGCGCGGGGATCGCGCTTTCGGTTTTCCTTGCCACCTTTATTTCCACCGTTTCGGAATATGGCAGCGAGGCGGCTTTTGACCGGCTTTTTGAAAGTTGCGGCGCGGTTTTCTGCCGGGTTCGGCGGGAAAAGATTATCGAACTACCCTCGGAAGAGATTGTAGTGGGCGATGCGGTTCTGTTGGCGGCCGGGGAGAAGATTCCGGCGGATGGGGTGCTTTTGTCCGGCCGGCTTCTTGTGGAGGAAGCGCCGCTTACGGGGGAGAGCCGGGAGAGCGAAAAAACACCGTACCAGGCGGGGGACGCCGTAAAACCCGGCGCGCCCGGTGCTCTGTATTCGGGATGCACCGTTTTGTCCGGGCAGGGAGAAATGCGGGTGACGGCGGTGGGAGACGCCACCTTTTTAGGGGGTATTTCCGGGGAGATTCAGGAAGAGAAAAAAGAAAGCCCCCTGAAACGGCGTCTTTCGGTATTGGCCGGACAGATCAGCCGGATCGGCTATGCCGCCGCCCTTTTTTGCGCTCTTTCCTATCTTTTTTATCACCTTGGTATGGAGACCGGATTTTCGTGGCCGCTTTTACTGGAGCGTTTTAAAGATGTGCCGGGTATGCTTTCGCTTCTTTTGCACGCGCTGATGCTGGGGCTGACCGTTGTGGTTGTAGCCGTGCCGGAGGGATTGCCGATGATGATTGCCGTGGTGATGTCGGCCAATATCCGGCGAATGGTCCGGGACGGTGTGCTTGTGCGGAAATCCGCAGGGCTGGAGGCGGCCGGAAGCATGAATATTCTTTTTACCGACAAAACCGGCACGCTGACCCGTGGCAGTCCGGCTCTCTCGGCGCTGATCACGCTTCCCGGTACTTTCAGGGACGCGCGGGAACTCCGGCGGCACGCGCCGGGGTTGTTCGACCATTTCCTGCTTTCCGCCTATGCCAACAACGGGGCGGTTCCGGGGGAGCGGGACGGAAAACGGACGGCCATTGGCGGAAACGGGACCGACCGGGCGCTGCTTTCTGCTTTCCTTTCGTTCGGAGCGCCGTCTTATACGGTCGGCGCAAGGTTGCTTTTTGACAGCCGATGGAAATATGCCGCAACCGAAGCAATCGGAAAGGGCTTTTTTGTGACCGGTGCGCCGGACCGATTGCTTCCATATATAAAAGACGCGCTGGATGCCGACGGAAACACAGCCTCTTTTACGCCTACGGCTTTTACGGCACAGCTTCAGCGCCATACGGCAGCCGGAGAACGGGTGATCTTGCTTTGCCGTTCGTCCGGAATGCCGACCGAGACATCGCCCGGTACGCTGACTCTCCTGGGTGCGGCCGCTTTTACGGATCCGTTGCGGCCGGAAGCAGCCCGTGCGGTCAAAAAACTGCGATGCGCCGGGGTACAGGTGGTGATGATGACCGGGGACGGCAAGGAGACTGCCAGACGGATCGCCGCCGAATGCGGAATTCTGACAGGAGAGGGGATCTGCCTGTCGGGCGGAGAACTGGCCGCCTTGGATGATGGCGCTCTCAAAAAGCTGTTGCCCAGACTTTGCGTGGTGGCGCGTGCGCTTCCTGCGGACAAAAGCCGTCTGGTGCGGTTGGCGGGCGAAATGGGATTGGTTTCCGGAATGACCGGGGACGGCATCAATGACGCCCCGGCGCTCCGCCGGGCAGATGTCGGCTTTGCTATGGGGAGCGGTACGCAGGTGGCAAAGGAAGCGGGAGATATCGTGCTTTTGCGGGATGATCTTGCCACCGTTTGCCGGGCGGTTCTTTACGGCCGGACCATTTTCAAGAGTATCCGGAAATTCATTACGCTCCAGTTGGTAATGAATTTTTGCGCAGTCGGAATATCCATGATCGGCCCTTTTATCGGATTTGAAAGTCCGGTGACGGTGGTACAGATGCTCTGGATCAATCTGATTATGGATACATTGGGTGGGCTTGCCTTTGCAGGGGAAGCGCCGATGAAAATTTACATGCGGGAAAAGCCGAAGGGGAGAGCGGAACCGATCCTTACCGGCGCAATCGCCGGGCGCATCGCGTTTCTTTCTCTTTTCACGGTCGCGCTTTCGGTCTGCTTCCTCCGGCTGCCCTTTTTCACGGATCACTTCCGGGTGCTTCAGGATGATCTTTGTCTGCTGACCGCTTTTTTTGCGCTTTTCATTTTTGCCGGGGTGCTGAACTGTTTCAATGCCAGGACCGACCGTATCCGGATGCTTTCCGGGATCGGAAAAAACCCGGCCTTCCTTTCCATTATGGCATTGGTCGCGGCCGTGCAGATTGCTTTTGTCTATCTTGGCGGCCGGGTGCTTCGCACTGTACCGTTGACGCCGCGCGAATTGATCTTCACATTGTGCGTGGCTTTTTCGGTAATTCCGGTGGGGTGGTTGCATCTGCTGTTCCGCAGATTTTCCGGCCGGGGCGGACTTTATTAACATATTCTTCTAAATTTTAACATTTTTTGAGAAAACTATTGACAAGCAAGTAAAAATATGGTAATCTAAAGTCAGAAATCCCAAAAAAAGGTAGCAAAGGAAAATGAAAGAAATGAAAACATCCCGATTTTTGAAAAGTCTGTCTTGTTTTTTGGTGGTTTTATTGTTGATTTCTGCTTTTGCCGGATGTTCCGGCAGAAAAAAGAAACCGGTCTGTCCGCCTGTCCGGACGGCATCTCTTTTCTCGGATCTTCTTTTCGTAAAGGATTATACGCTGGATACTGCGCCGGCGGCGTCGGTTGCCATTGCCAGAGTGGAAATCACAGAATGGCTCCGTGAGGAAGGAAAAAACTCGTTTTCACGCGCAAAGGTCGTCCGGTGCTATAAAGGGGAACTGCCGGAAGAGATCACGCTGGCACAGTATTCCTCCTCCACTTTTACCTGTCGGAAATATCCGGTCTTCACGGCCGGAAATTCGTTTTTACTATTTTTGATTCAGGACGATCGCTTCCCGCAGGAAACCATCTACTCAATCCTTAACGAATATGCCACGGTGATGGACATTGTCAGCTATGATCAAAAGGAATACCTTTTGTCCAGACAGTCTTATTTCTTTCTTAATACAAAGTCTTTGCCGCAAACCGAGGATCCGGTTCTCCTTTCCAATCTGCTCCTTTCTTTGCAGGAATCCGATCCCATCTGGTGCGAGATCAAATACGAGACAAAATCCGCCGCATTACTGACGGATGTGGAGAATTATATTGAAAAGGAAGGATGTGATACCCATGTGGAATGAATAAACGGTATATCAACAACACCCGAGCCCAACGAAAAGACCCTCCCCCCGAAAGGCAATTCACCCACAGAGGACCATTTCAGTTTAAAAATTTTAAATAAGGAGAGAAAAAATGCGGAAGTTTATTTCAGGTTTATTGTTGGTCGCCGGCCTGGTCGGCGCACTCGCGCTGTCAGCCAGCGCACATAGCCATTCCCAAAAAGGAATCCTTACACAGTATCAACCTTCTGGCGGAACAGCCTATCAGAACAAATATTATGTCGGTGGCGAGTCGATTGGTTGGGGTATCGATGAATCCTATCATCTGGACGGAACCTCGGTGACCTATCGCTTTGATACGAATGTCAACGCCACGCTCCGTTCCTCCGTGCGGAGAGCCGGAAACAGCTGGAACAGTGCGGCGGGCATCACTTTTACGGAAGTGGATTACGACGATAGTTCTGTTGGCTTTATCACAGTCGACAGCTCTTTGCCCAGCGGCGTTGTCGGTGCGTTTCAGCCGCTTGCCGTCTATTCCACGACCGGGCATTTGACTTCCTGGCGCATCCTTCTGCGGGCCGGTTCGACACAGTCGGATGCTGCGCATGAAATGGGTCATGCCATTGGTCTGATTGACCTTTATGCCGATTCCAACGCCAACAAGCTGATGTACTATAACACCGGCTCGTCCGCGCAGACGCCCACCGAAAAGGATGTGTGGGGTGCAAAAGTCATCACCGGTCAGCACAGCACACACAACTGGGCCTATGAATTCGATCACATGGACGGTTCCGGTGTGAACTATCACAAGAAACACTGCACGGAGTGCGGCGGTATCGGTTCGTCGATCGACGGCTGCACATATCCCGAATCGATCGGTACCAAACCCAAACCGAGAAGACGGAAATGCATTTATTGCGGCATGTGGGAGGGCTATGCCACCACCGGTTACGATGATCCGGTCGAGATGAAATAAAAAGTCAGTGACGGAAAAACGGGAGTTTTCTTTGCCGGTTGCGGTCCCTCCGGCCGCGAAGGTGAAAAAACGGTCCGGGTTCCGGGGAGGCGGGCGCGAAAGCGCCCG
>CAJJIY010000005.1 GCA_905187695.1 uncultured Eubacteriales bacterium
GTGGCCGCGGGCTGTTTTTTCTGTTTTAGTGATAAGCCGGGAGCCAGCCTTCATGCGCCGCGATGAGGTCATCGCAAAGCGAAATGATTTCATCCGGCGAAAGCTCCGAGCTGGTGTGCGGATCCAGAAGCGCCGCCTGATAGATGGCTTCTTTTTTCTTGGTGACGGCCGCCTCGATGGTCAGGAGCTGAACATTGATGTTGGTGCGGTTCATGGCAGCACAGATCTCAGGCAGATCTCCCACGACCGTCGGCTGAATTCCGCGCCGGTCCACCAGACACGGCACTTCCACGCAGGCGTTGTGCGGCAGGTTGGTGATGAGTCCGCGGTTGAGCACATTTCCGCCGATCTCGTAAGGAGTGTTGGTCACAATGGATTCCATAATATAAGAAGCGTATTCGCGGGTGCGGGTGTGCGTGACTTCTCCGTGCAAATATTTTTCGCGGTCGGCTTCCCATGCGTTGATCTGATGGACGCAACGCCGCGGATATTCGTCCAGCGGAATATGATATTTCTCAATCATTTCAGGATATTTGGATTTGATAAAGAGATTATTGTATTCGGCGTTATGTTCGCTGGATTCGGTGCAGTAATAGCCGAAACGGTGCACATACCAAAGCCGTACCAGGTCGTTTTTGGCCGCCTCGGTCGGATTCTTCAGTACCTCGGCCGCCCGGCGGCGGATCTCGGGATAAAGGTCGCGCCCGTTTTTGTCACGGAGCTCCAACAAAAAGGCCATGTGGTTGATGCCGGCAATCCGTTCGTAAAAAGGCCCTTCGGCCTTTATTTCCAGATGTTTCAGGAGCGAACTCGTGCAGACCTGCACGCTGTGGCAAAGCCCCACGGTCTTAATGCCGGTATAGCGCTGCATAAAGCCGGAGAGCATGGCCATCGGATTGGTGTAGTTAAGGAACCACGCATCCGGGCAGACTTCTTCCATGTCGCGGGCAAAGTCCTCCAGCACCGGGATGGTACGCAGTGCCCGGAAAATGCCGCCGATGCCCAGTGTGTCGGCGATCGTCTGCCGCAGGCCGTATTTTTTCGGCACTTCAAAATCGGTCACGGTGCAGGGTTCGTAACCGCCTACCTGAATGGCGTTGACCACGAAATCCGCGCCACGGAGCGCTTCTTTGCGGTTTTCCACGCCCAGATGTGCCGTTACCCGCGCGCGGCCACCGTTGATGTTGCGGTTGAGCGCGTCCACCATCGTTTTGGATTCCTCCAACCGCTTGGCGTCAATGTCATAAAGCGACAGTTCAAAATCCGAGAGGGCGGGGGCGAGCATCGAGTCACCCAGCACATTTTTGGCAAAAACCGTACTGCCTGCGCCCATAAATGTAATCTTTCCCATAAAAAATCCTCCTTACCGGTTGCCAACCGGTGATTTTTCTGTTATAATTATTATAATCTCAAAAAAGAGCGCCGTCAATCAGAATATGGCGCTTTTTGATAACAATATTGCGTATCAGGCGGGCAAAGGTCAGGCCCGGAGGAGGAAAGAGCGTGCAACTGAATCTGGACAGTACCGGCCGGGAGCGGGGCCATTGCGAAAATTTTGCTTTTCCGGTCAGCGGGGGCGGCGCGATCGACATATGCAACTACGAGGGCGCGCGGTTTGAAAGTCATTTTCACGAGGCGGCCGAGCTGACGCTGGTGCTTTCGGGGCAGATGCTTTACCGTGCCAACGAGGAGACCCGCCGGATCGTCGCGGGAGACGCCGTGTTTGTCAATTCCAATGTGATACACGCCGGGTTCCGGGACGGAGACAGTCACTGTATTTATCGCACTTTTGATTTCCGCCCCCGGTTGCTTGCCGGGTTCGAGGGCAGTCTGGTGGGCAGTCGCTATGTCCGGCCGCTTTCGGAGGACGGACTGCTTCCCTATGCTTTTTTCCCGGCGGAGAAGGAAGAATGTGCCCCCGCGCGTTCGGCGATCGGGGCGGTCTTCGCGCTTTGCGAAGAAAAGCGCGCCGGCAGAGAATTGCTCATGACCGCGGCGCTTTACCGTCTTTGGTTTTTCCTTTATCAGGCGTCGCTTGAAAAGGGGCCGGTTCCGCCCGATCGCGGCGTGGCCACGGTACGGGCCGCCATTGCCTTTATGGAAACGCACTATTCCGAAAAACTGACCCTGCGCGACCTTTCCGAGGCTTCCGGCCTTTCGCGCAGCGAGCTTTGCCGCACCTTCCGCCGCTACACCGGCCGGACCCCTTTTGAATATCTTCTTCATCTCCGGGTGCGAAGAGCCTTGCCTTACCTTGAATCGGGCAATCTTTCGGTCACACAGATCGCGGAAGCCGTCGGTTTTGGCGGCGGCAGTTATTTTGCCGAGGTCTTCCGGCGCTTTTACGGCTGCTCTCCGCTTTCCTACCGCCAGAGACAGCTGGATTCCGGGAAGGAAAAGGCCTGAACCGTTTTCAATATTTTCGGCTTATTTACAAAGTTCCCCTTGTATTTTCCCTTCAAATGCGATATGATAAAGTGAGGTGAGATGTGTGTTTGGCTATGTCCGGGTCCGCCGTTCGGAATTGCGCGTGCGGGAGTATGAATATTATCAGAGCATTTACTGCGGCCTTTGCCGTCGGATGGGGCAGTGCACCGGCCAGTGCTCCCGGCTTTCTCTTAGCTACGATCTGGCCTATCTGGCGTTGCTCCGCATGGCGCTGACCGGAGAAAAACCGGTCATCCGGGAGCGGCGCTGTATCGCGCATCCCTTTCACAAGCGAAAAATGATGGAGCCCGGAGATGCGCTCACCTATGCGGCGCGTGTTTCGGCGCTTCTTACCTATGAAAAATGCCGGGATGATGTGGCGGACAGCCGCGGCTTTCGCCGGCTTCGTGCGCGTTTCCGGGCGGCGTTTTTTCATCGCGCCTACCGGAAAGCCAAAAAAGTTTTGCCGGAAGTCGCCGGGGAGATCCGCTCGGCGCTCTTTGAATTGCGGGTGCTGGAAGGCGAAAAAAAGCCCTCGGTGGAGGAGCCCGCCGGCGTTTTTGCCCGGTTGCTGGGGAAAATCTTTGCCTATGGCCTTTCGGGGAATACGGCGGTCATAGCCGGCGCCATGGGCCGGGGAATCGGCCGCTACATTTATATAACCGACGCGCTGGATGATCTTGAAAAAGACGCCGCGCGGGGTGAGTTCAACCCCATTCTCTGTCTTTACGGCCGGATGCCGGAGAGGGAGGAGCGCGAAGAACTGAAAAATGCCGTCATCGCGGGATTGGCCGATCTCGAACCGGTCATGGATCTTTTCCCGCCCGGTTGCCCCGAACAAAAGGAGATTCTGCGAAACATTCTGTATCTCGGCATGACCGATACACTCAGGAAGATCACGGATGGCGCGGCCGTCCACAAGGAGGAAAAGCGTGAACAATAATCCCTATCAGGTGCTGGGCGTGTCGCCTAACGCCGATGACGAGGAAATCAAAAAGGCCTATCGGGAACTGGCTCGGAAATATCATCCCGACCGTTATCGGGACACGGATCTCTCGGAACTGGCGGGAGAAAAGATGAAAGAGATCAACGCCGCCTACGAGGAGATCAACCGGATGCGCGCCGAGGGCGCGGCACAGCCAAAGGGGGCTCCCGGCGGGAGCACCGGCGCAGGTCCGTCCGGGAATCCCGGCGCAGGTACTCAGGGGGGGAGTTACGCCGGCGCTTCCTATCACGCCACTTCGTATTCCGAGGCCGCGCGGGAAAAATTTGCCCTCATCCGCAGTTGCATCAATGCCGGAAACCTCACGGAAGCCGAGCGCCTTCTCTCGGAGATCGAAGAGAGCGACCGCGGCGCAGAATGGGTGTTCCTGAACGGTTGTCTTCAGCTCTACCGCGGCGCCTATGTCGATGCACAGCGTTCTTTTGAAAGCGCCTACCGCATGGAGCCGACCAACAATGAATACTGGACTTTCAAGGAAAAAATGCGGAGCAAGGCCAAAAACTTTTCGGGCGGATATGATACAAACGGAAAGGGAAACGGATGCAGCGGATGCGATTTTTGTTCTTCGCTCATCTGCGCGGACTGCTGCTGTGAGTGCATGGGCGGGGATCTGATCCCCTGTTGCTGATGAATCCGCAGGAAGGGCGCGCCCGGACCCGCCGCATGGCCACCGCCGCCGTGCTTTCGGCGCTTGGGGTTGTGTTTTTGGGCGTGGGGGCGCTTCTGGAAGTGCTGGATCTGACCATGGCCGCAGTGGCTTCGGTCTGCGTGGTTTTTGCCGTCATTGAACTTCGTGGCGGTTATCCGCTGGCGGTTTATCTGGTCACCTCGTTTCTGTCGCTTCTGTTGTTGCCCGTCAAAACCCCGGCGCTCATTTATTTTCTGTTTGCCGGGTATTATCCGATGCTCAAGGCCTTTTTTGAAGGACATTTTAAAAAGCCGCTTTCATGGTTGTTCAAGATCCTGTCATTCAATGCGGGGCTTGCGCTTTCGGTGTTTGTGGCGCTGCGTTTCTTCACGGTGGGGGAAAATTCGCTTTTTTCCTATCGCTATTTGCTGCTGCTCATCGGTACGCCGGTTTTCGTGCTGTACGATCTGGCTCTCACCCGTCTCATCACGGCCTATGTGTTGCGCTGGCGCGACCGGTTTCATTTCACACGAAAATAAAAAGGGGCGAGGCGCCCCTTTTTAGTTGAGAAAAAAACGCGCAAACAGCCACGCCGAAAAAAGACAGAGCAAAAAATTTTGCCCGTATCGGAGCAGCATGCACCCGGAGAGCGAAAAAAGAAAAAGCAGCGTGAGATAGGTGGTGCCCGCCGAGATACGGTCCACGGCGGCGGGCGGGAAAAAGAAAGAGAGCGCGGCGCAAAGCGCCCGCCCGCCGTCCGAACCGCGAAACGGAAGCAAATTGAAAAGGGCAAAGGAAAGGCTGCTGTAAAAAAAGTATTTCAAAAACGCAGATCCCAGCAAGACCGGGGCGAAAAGGAGCGGCAACAGCGAAAAAAGCGGCCCTGCAATCACCAGAAAAAATTCCTCGCGGTAAGAGGGGAGTCGGGTGGGATACAGCCGCGCGCCCAAGAGGTCAAACTCCATCCTGGAAAAGCGGATGCCAAGCCATCGCCCCATCAGCAGATGCCCGCTTTCATGAAGCGCCGCCGCGAGAAGCGCGGCGGGAAAGAGCATCCCTCCTTTTAAAAGGAGCACCGGAAAAAGCAACAGCACACCGGGTGAAAATGAAATTTTCAATGCGTTCACCTCCGCCCTATTCTATGCGCGGCGCGTCACGCTCACCCATGGTAAGAAAAATTTGCGCCCCGGAAAGAGCCGAAAAGAGAAAGAAAGGAAAAGGGAAATGGTTCAAACAAACAAAAGACCTGTCGGGCGGTTTGCCCCCACCCCCAGCGGCCGGTTGCATCTGGGCAATCTGGCCTGCGCGTTGGTGGCCTATCTGTCGGTGGCCGCAAGGGGCGGCGCTCTCCGGCTCAGAATAGAAGATCTGGATGCCGCGCGGTGCGCGGCCATGGAAGAAAACACCCGGTGGCTTCTGGACGATCTTTCGTATTTCGGGATCCCCTTTGAGGGAGAGGTGCTGTATCAGTCCCGGCGCACGGAGATCTATGAGCAGGCATTCAATAAGTTGAAGGAAAAAGGACTCATTTATCCCTGTTATTGCTCCAGAGCCGAACTGCACGCCGCAACCGCGCCCAATCGGGGAGATGCCGCGCCGGTTTATGACCGCCGCTGTCTTTTGCACCCGCCCAAAGTGCTTCCTGCCCGTCCTCCGGCCTACCGGGTGCGCGTACCGGCCGGGCGGATCGGCTTTACCGACCGTGTGTTCGGTACATACAGCGAAGAGCCGGAGCGCGACTGCGGCGATTTCATCGTGCGCCGGTCGGATGGGGTTTTTGCCTATCAGCTGGCGGTGGTGGTGGACGACGCGGCTTCGGGCGTCAGCGAGGTGGTCCGGGGGTGCGATCTGCTCTCCAGCACACCGCGGCAAATCTACCTGCAAAGGGAACTGGGCCTGCCCACGCCGGAATACTGCCACATTCCGCTCCTGACCGACGCGGCGGGGCGGCGGCTCTCCAAGAGCGAGGGAGATGGTTGCATGGCGCGTGTCCGCGCGTCCTATCCCGATCCCCGGCCTGTGCTGGGTGCGTTGGCGGCGGCGCTGGGGATTTTGCCCGCGCCCGAATCGGTTTCGCTTTCCGATCTGGTCAGGGAATTTTCTCCCGATAAGATTCGCCGGGAAGAGGTCCGGCTTCCCCCCGGATTCCTTTCCTGAAACAGCGGCATTGCGCCGCAAAAACTTTCCGCGAATTTTTCAAAAGGGCTTGACAATTCCGCGCGCGTTTAGTATAATATATCCGTTGCTACGCGAGAGTGGCGGAACTGGCAGACGCGCACGTTTGAGGGGCGTGTGGATTTTTCCATACGGGTTCAAGTCCCGTTTCTCGCACCAACAACAAAAGGGCACCCGAAAGGGTGCCCTTTTAACATTAATATACGAGGGACTTGAAGCGGGCGGTAGTGAATGACACCCCGGTGGGGTGTCAGAGCCGGCCTGACCGAGCGGTAGCGCCATTGGCGCGTACGGCCGCGAGAAAAAGTCCCGTTTCTCGCACCAACAACAAAAGGGCATCCGGAAGGGTGCCCTTTTTGCTATCGGTGCGCGTCGGCATGCCCGCAGGGAAGAGAAGGGCTGGCGCATTTTGGAAGAAGAAATTCTGATTTCCCGTTCTGACCGTATCCGACAGCCTTCGACAGCTTTCTTCTCTTGTGCTTTTTAACATTTTGGGCGAAATTATTTGTACAAACTTCACCATTTTTTAAAATTTAAAGTTTTTTGATTGACAAATTGACAAAGGCATGTTAGAATATATCTGTAAAAATTGTATTTTTACCTCAAAAACAGCGGTTGCACGCAAATTTTTCCGTCCTTTTTGCATAAAATGTGAACGGCGTGAAAAAGCCCGGCGCTGCCCCGCGAAAACGGCGCGTGCGCGCCGAAGAAGAAAGGAGGATTCCTTTTAATTCAATTTCAGTACCCCATTTGTTCACAAATAAATTATATTTAAAAGGAGAGTAAACATGAAAAAGAACACACGGCTTATTCTGCTGGCAGTGCTCACGCTTCTCATGGTAGGCCTCTTGGCCGTGGCTGCTTCGGCTGCGACGGTTGATGTCTACACGGATGGCGAGACGCCTGCGGGAGAGTATGACAATTTTGCCGGCCTTTGTGAGGCCATCGATCTGGAAGAAATTGCCCCTGCTAAAATCACAAGAATTGTGATTAACGCGGACACCGAAATGGCTGCCGCAGACGGCGCGATCAACCTGTCCGGCCTGACCCTTCCGGTCACGATTGTCGGCAACGGACATACGCTGAGGGTCAGCAAGGACTTTACGCTTCCGGGCGATGTCACCATTGAAGGACTCAATGTGTACTTGAGTGCCGTCATGAACGCCGGCAAAAAGGTCACGTTTGACGGTGGCTCGATCACTTCCGGCACCGAGGCCGGCACCCCCACCCGCCTGTTCGTGGTAAATGATGCCGATGCGGAGATTGTGGGCATGAACGGCTTCACAATGAATGTCAACAAGCCTTCCGTCGAAGCGATTTACCTCAGGCTCTTCAAGAGCGTCACTTTCACCGACTGTGCCATCGAAACCTGGGGCGTTGCTTTCCTTATGAATGACGATGCCAACAACACGGGTATTCTGACGCTGAACAATTGCACGCTGAACACCGGCAGCGGAAGAAAAGACTACAAATGGCTCCACTGCGGAAACAGCGCCAGGTTTGCGCAGATCATTGTGAACGGCGGCACTTACTACGGTAAGTGGCACACTGGCGGCACAAAAATCACCATCAACAGCGGCACCTTTGAGAGCGATGAAGATGTTCTGCTCACCGTGGGCGATGGCGATTATGCCGGCCAGTATATCATCAACGGCGGCGATTTCCTGATGAGCGATATGACACGGAAGCAGGTAAAGATCTTCGATGCCTACGGAGCGGCGCAGCATGGCTCCTATTGGGCTGAAGAGGACGCCGACAAGGCAGCCATCCGCATCCTGGGCGGCACTTTCACGGTTCTCGGCGATGGTTCCGTGATTGATTCCAGACTTGCCAGATACCATATCGTTATTGAAGACGGCACATTCACCAGCAAGGGCGGAAATAAGGATGGTGCCATGCTGTTCCGTTTCCGGAACGCGAGTGTCGGTACGAACTTTATTGTTCGTGGCGGTACATTCAATAACAACGGCGGCTGGCGCGGTCTTTTCAATGCGGCCGGCATGAATATGATCATTTCGGGCGGTAACTTCACCTCCAATGGCCGTATCTTCGGTATGCATGACAGTGACGGCGGCCCTTATACGCTTACGATCAGCGACGGTACTTTCAAATCTACCGGCGCAGAACTGATCTTCTTGGACGGTAAAAATGCTTCCAAGTGCGGAATCACCATCAGCGGCGGCGATTTTGAATCGACCGGCAGTGCTGTTGTAGAATTCGGTAATGCCGCTTACGGTGCAACCTGTAAAATTACCGGCGGTACTTTCACCAACCCGAACGGCTATGTCTTTGTTGCAGCCGGTGCTGCGATCACCATCGGCACGGTAGAAGGCACTCCTGCTCCCGTTTTCACTTCCGGAAATGTCATCTTCCGGATGGTCGATAACGATGTGCTGTCCCCTGTGACGATCAACGGCGGCGTTTTCAATGCCACCGGCAACGGAAAGATTTTCCTGATCGGCGCTTCTGCCATTAAACGCAATTTGGCCGGCGAGATGACGGATATTGAGGATGACGGCGCCAAGAAGGGCCGCGTAACCATCCAGGGCGGCACATTCTCTTCCGAATTTGGCGCGGCCATTGAATACACCACAATCTACAACTTGGCTCAGGTAACCATTACGGCGGCCGGCGACTTTACTGCCTGCAAGGTTCCGCTCAAGATGTGCACCGACAGCCAGCTGACCGGCATCGAACTGCTGACGGCCGGTTGCATCGCCACAAATACCTTCCATATGCTCACACCTGCGGCAGATGGTTCCTCCTCTTCTTCGGCGGCGGGCACCACCTGGTATAAGGATGTGGAAGCTCTTTGGAATAACCTTGACAATAGCTATGAAGACGGCGAGATCACGCTGTTGGCAGATCAGAATTATGCCATTGACCTCACCGGCCACAACTTCTATGCGGTGGTTCATGTGAACGGCAAGGCCATCAATCCCGAGCTGATCACCGGCGCCGTGCTGGGTGGCGCTCCTGAAGAGGGAACCGTTACCATGGATTGCTCCAAGACGGTCATCGCGTCCTCTCAGGTCACGCTTAAGGACAACATCGTGGTTTCGTTCAAGGGCGTTCGTCTGGCTCACGGTCAGACCAAGCTGGTCGTCACCATTGCCGGCAAGCGGTTTGAACTGAATGTGGCAGACGCGGTGCAGACCGAAGCAAATGCCTACAGAGCCTGGCACGAGAAATATCTGGATCCGAACGATCTTGACGAAGATGGAAATCCCAAAGAAAAGAGCCGGTACAACTACCTGACGGAAGCTCTTCCCGAATACACCTTCACTTTCGAGGGTCTGGTTCCTCAGTGCTACGACACCAATGTGACGATCACCGACGAGGCCGGTACCGGCACCGAAATCTTCAACCTGAAGGCATATTGCGAAACTGTCAAGGTTGATAAGCCCGAGTTCACCGCAGTGGCGGATGCGCTCCTCGTCTACGGCGAGGCTGCCCGCCAGTATGTGGAAAACGAAGTAGTGGCCGCTCCCGAAGGTTTCGAGGCTCCCACGCCCGGCGATGTCTCCAAGACTGAGATCACGGGTGTTGTCTTCCAGAGCGCTCGTCTGAACCTTGCCGACAAGGTTTCTCTGGTCTTCCGTGTGGAACTGACCGGTAATCTTGCCGAATACACCGTCACGGTGGGCGGCAACCCTGTCACGCCCGTGCTGGTGGAAGGAACAACCTACGATATTACGGTGGATCTGGCTGCCAGCCAGCTGACGGACGGAATTACGCTGTCGGTGGTGAAGGGCGAAGAGACTGCTACGCTGACCTACGGCGTTGCGAACTACATCGTCAATATGCAGTCCGACACCGCAATTGCCAACTTCCTTAAGGCGATTTGGCTCTACGGCGTAGCCGCCGCTGCTACGGTTTAATCGCTTCGCGAAAGGAGAATGTAAGATCATGAAAAAACTGAATTTTGTAACACCTGAAGCGGAAATCATTCTTTTCGCAAGTGCGGATGTCATTACGGCCAGCACGGACAGCACGGATCCGATCGACATGCCGAAAGATAATCTGTAAGGTTATTTGACAAATTCACATCGGGCGCCTTCGGGCGCCCGCCCCCTCGCCCAACACCTCAAAAGGGTGTTGGGCTATCGGGCTTTGCGGCCCATGCTCGAAATTCTTTGCTTTTTGTCGCAAAGTGTCCTTTCTCCACGGATACCGGCGACAGGAAAAAGAGACCGACCATCCGCCTTTTTCATAGCAATGGACAACCATGGCTGACCCTGGACAGTCAATTTCGTTTTTACGCGTTTTTTTGGGTGGAACGCGGATCAACGCAATCGACAAACGGCCTTTCGGGATCGCAACCAGTGACACCAGTGAAACAGGGCGCGGTCAGACAAACCGCGCAAAACCGAGTCGTTACAATAAAAAGGAAAAAAGAAAGGAACAGGAAAAAGAAATGAACATAAAAAAAACACTTCGTTTTTTCCTTCTTGCCTTTGCCGTTTCACTTCTTTTCACACTGACCGCGCTGGCCGCCTCGGCCGCCGATCATTATGTGGTGCTGGATGAGAATGAAACCGAGGTCGGAAGGGCAGAAACATTGCAGTCGGCCTTTACGCTTTGTACGGCCGATGGCTATACAATCAGATTACTGGACAATGTGACCGAACCGAACAATTCGGCAACGGTCAACGCATGGCCGACCACCGAACTGATTATTGACGGTGACGGCAACAATCTGACATTCAGCAGTTGGGGCGTTTTCCTCCAAAAGCCGATCCGCACGGTCTTTAAAAACCTGACCATCGGCTCCAACGCCTCGCTGGGTGAAAAGCTCTTTCATCTGGGCAACAGTTCGGCCGGGGGCTTGCTCACATTTTCCAATGTGACCCTGTTCGGCAACATTCATGCGGCCGGCGCCGACATCCTTATTAAAAGCGGCAGCTATCAAAGCTCGCATGACTACGGCATTTTCGACATCAATGATAACGCCAAGTTTTCCAAAATCACCATTGAGGACGGCACCTTTGTCTATTCCGGCTCAAAATCCTGCCTAAAGGTCGCCACGCTGTCAAGCGGCACTTCCGCCGGAGCGGAAGCCGATGCCGACCGGGCCATCCTACGCATCTCGGGCGGCTCTTTTACCGGCGGCCCGCAAGGGGTGATTGATTTTGACGGTTATCCCGACCAGAACGGCCGTCTGACCAAATACAACATTGTCATCGAAGGCGGCACTTTTACCAACCTTGGCGAAGGCGGTAACGCCTGCATTTTCCGTATCCGCAACCGTTCTTTCGGCAGTAAAGTCATCATCCGGGACGGCAATTTTGTCCACGGACAGGGCGGCCGCGGCGTTTTCAACGCGGCCGGCGCCACGATTGAGGTTTCGGGCGGTGAATTTACTTCTGCGGTTGGTGTTTTCAACTGCACGGACGGAGACTGCGTTTCCCCCGTTACTGTGAACGGCGGCGTTTTCCGCGCCACCGGGACAGGCTCTGTTTTGCGCATGGTCGCGGCCAATAACGGCAGAGATGTCGAAAAGCAGGGGCACACCGTTCTTTCCGGCGGTGAATTTTACAGCGAAAACGGCCCGATCGTGCTGTATACCACGGCATATTCCGGCGCATCGCTTGGGATCACGGGCGGTACCTTCGCGCCCGGCGGCATTCAACCCGCCATTAGTAACACCGCCGCGGGCACATTCTCGCTGACCGGCGGCAAATTCCGCGGCATCATCGGTGCCGAGCCTGATTCCGGGTACGGCGTGGCGAAAAACGGCGAAGAAGAGGAGATCGTATCCTTGGAAACATTGGGTTATTATCAGGTATTGGCCGCAAACGGCGAATCGTCCGGCTACTATAAAACACCGCAGCAGGCGTTGGCGGCCGTCACGGCCGGCGGCACGGTTCGGCTGCTTGCGGATGACACATTGAGCTCTTCGCTGGTGTTCAGCCGCGATTTTACCTATTTCTTTGACGGAAACGGTCACTCCCTGACCTTTGCCTCCGGCAAATATATTCAGATTGTCGGCACCGGCCGGATCACGCTCAGAAACCTTACGGTAGAGGTGGGTGCCGCTGACAGACTGAGCGCGCGCTGGCTCTTCCTTGACACGGCTTCTCAGGAAGCCAAGCTGACCATTGAAGGCGGCAACTATTACGGTTACTTCCTCGGCAACGGCGCCACGGTCCACATCAAGAGCGGAAATTTCTTCGGAAACAGCGAGCACGGTATCATTGATATCGGCAGTTCGCTTGCGGTCTCCCGTGTGGTAATCGACGGCGGCGTATTTACCTATACCGGCACCGAACAGCCGGGCGTCAGCAAGTCAATCATTTATGTGCGCAATACCAGCGGCCGTTCTTATGACGCCGCGGCCGGCAGTGACGGGCATGAAATTCTCGTTATCAACGGCGGCACCTTTAAGGGTGGTATTGACGGCAAAATCGAGATTTTCAGTTCCCGTTACACCGTCCGGATCAACGGCGGCGCTTTTAACAGCGTCGGCTCGGAAAAGACCCGTTGCGTCATCCGTCTGCGCAATGCGTCCAAGGGCGGCAAGCTTTACATCACGGGCGGCACTTTTACCCAGACTTATTATAAATCCGACCGGCGTGCCATCATCAACGCCGCGGGCAGCACCGTTTATATTTCGGGCGGTACTTTTACCTCGGATTATTGCGCCATCGGCATGACCGACTATGAGTGCCTTTCGGATGTGTATGTGTCCGGCGGCACTTTCATCGGCGGAACGCTGGATGAGGACGAAAATCTCATTCCCGGTTTTGCCGATTTCATGGATTCCAACGGCCGCGGTAAACTGGAAATCACCGGCGGCCGCTTCCCGCGCAGCGTACTGCGCTATATGCCGGTCGGCTACACCACCTTTACCGACGCCAAGGGATTTGTGTGCGTCAAGCCGGTAATGACCGGCATCCGGAGCGCTTCCATCTCGCTCGGCTCCAGCATTCTGGTGCAGTATCATGTGGATCTCGCGCCGGAGGATTTCGGCGCCGTCATGTGCTTCAACATGGCAGGGAAAACGCTCACCGTGACGGGTATTCAGAGCGACCGGGAATGGATCTTTACCTTCCCGCTGGTCACGCCGCAGTGCATGACCGATACCATTACGGCCGTGCTTCAGAAAAACGGCGCGGCACTGGATACGGTTCCGGACTTTACGGTCCGCGGTTATTGCGACCAGTTGCTTGCCAAGACCGTGGCTGACGGGTATACCGGAAAACAGCTCACGGCCATGAAGCGGCTGGTGGTCGATCTGCTCACCTATGGCGCCGAGGCGCAGAAATACGCCGGGCATCATGTGGAGACCCCTGCGGACGAAAATCTCGGGCTTTACGCTCCCACGCCTTACGAAAAGGCCACAGATGATTGCCGGAGCGTGTACAACACCGGCAAGGTGACATTCACCTCCGCCTTGTTGCGCCTTGACAGTCAGATTCAGGTCCGCTTCAACTTTACCGCCGCCAACACGACCGGTCTGGTGCTGAAGATCCGTATCGGCACGGGAGAAGAGCGTGTTCTTTCCTACAGCGCAACCGAAAACGGATATACCGCGCTGAGCGAGCCGCTCTCCATCGCGGATGTGAGTACGCTTCTCACGGTCACGGCCTATGAAAACGGCACGGCCGGCTCGACCGTCACCTACAGCGTCCGTTCTTACATCGCGGCCATGCAGGAAAGCAACGATCCCGCCACGGCGCTTATCCGCGATCTTTACACCTACAGCCTTTCCGCCACGGCCTATAATGCCGCCATGGGAACCTTTACACCGGTGCTCCGGATTGCCGTCACCAGTGATATTCATCTGTGCTATCCGGAGGCCGGCGTGCCGAACGCTGCCGGCTCGACCAACAGCTTTTCCGATGTGGCGTATGATCGTGTGGCCAAAATGATGGCCGCTATCAAGGCGCACGCCGACAGCACTTCTTATACGGGGCTGGATGCGCTTCTGGTGGCCGGAGATTTCTCGGACGATGGCAACTTCAACAATCAGTATAACGGTACCAGCCGTGAGGACCCCAATCAGATGCAGAGTGTTGTCAACCTGCTCAAGCGGGAACTGAACAGCAACGGACTCGATGCCGCCAAGCTGATGCTGGTCATGGGCAACCATGAATATTATCTGGGCGAAAAGCACAACCCCGGCAATCCGTCCGCCGCGCTGGCCGAGGCGCAAAGCAACTTTATGAGCATTGTCAATTCGCTCCTTGCTTCGGATGTCAGCAGCGCCTATAACAACATCGGCGATGTTCACTATAAGATCGGTTCCTATCATTTCATCGGTCTGTCTCCTGATATCAACCGTTGCAACCAATTCAGTCAGAGTAAGGCAGACTGGCTGGAAGCCGAACTGCTGAAAGTCAAGGCCGAGGCCGATTATGATCCGGAACGCCCGATTTTCGTTTTCCAGCACATCGGTATTGCGGGCACCATGTACGGGTATGAGTCCGACACAACCTCCAATCTGTGCCTCAAGAAAGTGCTTGATCAATGGCCGCAGGTGGTGAATTTCTCAGGCCACACGCACGCCAATCTGGACGATCCCCGCGCCATTGATCAGTTCAACTTTACGGCGCTTGAGACCTGCACGCTCCGTTATTACGGCACCAGCGGCGGCTCGCCCACAAACACGGTGGGCGGTCTCTTCGGCGGCGGTATGGACGGGATTACCGAGCAGGGCGAAATGAACGGTGCCATGTTCTACATTGTGGAGGTCGGCGCGCAGAATCAGATGCTGGTCCACCGCTATGATGTGCTGTCCGGCCAGTTTATCGGCGAACCGCTTCTTGTCGATTCGATCGGCCGCAAAGAGCTCTTTACTTTCAACGACGACCGTTCTTACTTCTCCGGCGAGCTGGAATACAGCGCCGAGGATCAACTCTCGCCCCGCGTGATTTCGGCCAACTATGCGCTCTTTGATATCCCGAAGCCGGAAGGCGATGATTATCTCCAACGTTTCTGCTGCGATCTGTACGAGGGAAGCGGCAACAGCCTTTCCTATCGCTATCGCATCTGGCGTTTGGCCGGTACCAACCGCTATGACCTTCCTTATGAGGTGACGCTGCCGCTTGGAAATCTGAAAGCCGGCACGACCTACACGGTCAAAGTGTATGCTTACACCTGCTGGGGCAGAGGCAGCCGTTCGCCGCTCGTTTATACCTTTACCACCGCGCCGGCTTCCGGCACGCTGACGCCGGACATTTTCAGTTTGTCTGTGAGCGGTTCGACCGTCAAGAACGCTGTCAATGGTGAAACGCTCCAAAAGTATGCCACGGCCACGGCCGGAAGTAGCAAACTGACCTTCACCGGTGCCGGCAACTATCAGTACAATCTGAAAGACGAGTTTGAGTATCTCTACCGTTCCTACACGCTGGAAACCGTTTTCACTCTTTCCGAATTGCCCGCAAACGGCAAGACAGTCGTGCCGGTGGGCACTTACGAGACGGGTGGATTTGCGCTTCGGGTCATCGGAAACGGTTCCAACAGCGCCAATCTCCATTTTGCCATGATCAATTCCGACCGCTCGGTGTCCGAGGTGTCGGTGTCTTCTGCCATTAAAGCGGGAACAACCTATCATGTCACGGCCACCTATGACGGTGCGAACATGAAACTTTACCTCAATGGCACACTGGTGGATACGGTGGCCGAGACCCGTGTCATGATCCTGCCCAACATCTACGCATTCAACCTGACCATCGGTTCGGATGCCAACTGGGACAGACAGTACATGGAGACCGGTCTGCTTGAAAACGCGTACAAACGCGGCACCGGTGAATTGTACATGAAGGGGACTGTTTCGGTGGTGAACCTGTACAGCCGGGCGCTTACTCAAAGCGAAGTGACCAGTTCCTATCAGGCGCACAAAAATTAACTCCAATGCAGAAGAGAAGGCTTTCCGGCCTTCTCTTTGGAAAATCCGGGGCAGAAACGGCCCCGGATTTTTTGCGTTGTCAAAGCGTAAAGTACATCATAGGATGAAAAGGGAATTCCGCGGACTGTACGCCGACCGTGAAATCGGAATTTTTAACAGAATCTTCTCATTTTTTTTGTGAAATACTGAGAATTTAAAAAAAGTGCTCGTAAAGACTTGACTATTTGTTAAAAAAAATATACAATAGAGTTGTGAAAATGTAACGTCAGCAGTCTGCTGTTTTCCTGCCGGCGTTGCAACAACCCCGTGATATTTCTGTAACAAAAGGAGAAAAAATCATGAAAAAGCATTTTCGCATTGCGCTGCTTGCGGTTTTGACTGTCCTCATGGTCGGCCTTCTGGCACTGGCGGTCTGCGCCGCGGAGCCCGCGGAGCCCGCAGATACCGATTTTTATGAGGTTCTGGATGCCGAAGGTACGCATATCGAGTACAAAGCAACCTTAAAAGATGCGGTTGCCGTGTGTGAGGCAAACGGAACTTACACGATTAAACTTTTAAAAGATGCAACCGAATCTTCGGTTGCAAACCTGAAAGTTGCGGGCGTTACCGTGACACTGGATGGTAATGGCCACACGATTCAGATGAATAAGAATTTTGCGGTCACCAAAGCTGTCAATCTGACCATCAAAAATGTCACGATTTCAGCGGCCGACGCGGGCGCAAAATGGTTGTATGTGACTCAGGGTGCGGTCGGCGCTACGATTACAATCGAAAGCGGTACATACAGTGGCCTGCTTGACAATGTGAGCGCCTCAATGACGATCAAAGGCGGTTCTTTCTCTGCTTCGGATGTGTGGTTGGCCATCGGTGCAAAGGCGAACGCTGCCACTGTGACGATCGAAAACGGCGAGTTTAATGGAAAACTGACAAACGACAGCGCAACGCTTGTCATCAAGGGCGGCGTCTTCAGATCCAGCGGTACATGGAAGACCGTGGATGGGAGTGAGGCGCACAATCCGCTTCAGGAGCCGCTGTTCCAGCCGAATGGCACATGGCTGAGCATCAGCAAAGTGACTTTCGGTGTGAATGTTACGATTGAAAACGGTACTTTTTATGGCGAACTGAACAATGACGGTGCAGTGCTGGAGATTTCGGGCGGTACTTTTTATGCGCCCGGCTCGTGGGCTGATGTCGTTGACCCCGTTTTGAATGTAGTTACCGATCAGAGATATTCTACCACCGGCAACTGGCTTACCATTGGTATCGGTACTGTTGCTCCGAATCCCGAAGAAGGCCAAACGGCTTTGGAAGATGCTCTTTCGACAATTAAGAACGGTACTTTCTACGGTTGCGTTTGCGGCGGCGGCGGCCCCATTACCATCCTGGGCGGCACCTTTACGAGCAATTACGCCACTGTGCGTAATGCTGAAACAAAAGAGGCGGCGAGCAGTTCTTTTGTTCAGATTAAGGGCGGTACCTTCACAACGACCGGTGACGCCTGCATCCTGATCTTTAACGGTTCGTTCTCCAAGCAGGCCGACGCGCGTCCGGACAAAGCCTGTGTTGTGATCGATGGTGGCACATTCATCGGCGGAAGCGGCGGTGTGCTGGACATTCAGGGCACGCCCTATTTCACCCTCATGAGAGATGTGCTGAATGCCAAAGGCGACTACACCCTGGAAGAGGCGCGCACGCTGATCGAGGAAAAATGCCCGGGCCCGTTCTACAGTGTTGTGGTCAATGACGCCGAAATGATCAATGAGACCAACGGCGGAAACTCAAACATTTTCTGGGTCCGTAATGATTCCTGGAACTGCACGCTGATCATCAACGACGGCACTTTCACGCACAGAAACGGTAGCCGTGGCGGCTTTAATGCGGCCGGTGCGAAAATCATTATCAACGGCGGCGAATTCTCCTCGGATGTGAAAATTGTTTCCGCACACGATGGTGACTGCTGCTCTCCCATTGAGATCAACGGTGGTACCTTTACGGCGCTCAAGTCGGCTTATGTGCTTTTGCTGACCAGCGGCATTCCGATCGACACGACCAAATATGCGCTTACCATGATTCTGCCCGAACTTCACGGCCAAGCGCTCATTACTGGCGGCACTTTCTACAGCGAAGCTAAATACTGCATTTCCTTTGGCGATCAGGCTTCCTTTAGTGACCGGACTTTGACTATTACTGGCGGTACGTTCTCTTCTGGCGGTGATGCGGTCATCCGCGTCCGCCCGAAGACGGAGGGTGATGTCCTGCCGATTCTGAATATCAAGGGCGGCGTTTTCAGACTCCTGAAGGGCGACAGCACCGATGCCGCGCTGATTTATGACAAAGATAACGCAGCTTTCAACCTTATCATTGAGGGCGGTACCTTCATTGACGAGCGCAAGGGCAACAAGGCCATTATCAGCACGATCAGCTCCGGAACGACCTGCAATCTGACCGTTACAGGCGGTATCTTCCTGGTGGAGGGCGAGGATCAGGATTACTTCTTCAACACCAAATCGATTAAATCCAACATGGATGCTGATTTTGCTCCGGTCTATCAGTATGAAGGCAAAGAATACTTCATGTTCTTTATCTTCCCGCTGAAAACCGACACAAAGGTCAGCCCCACGCAGACCGTTGTGGCCCGTGTGGATGCCGAAAATCCAGGTATCCGCTTTGAAACCACTTTCCCGAAGGCTCAACTGGACGCTCTGAAGGAGAAGTTCGGTGCGGATGCAGTGTTCTCCTACGGTACGATCGTTATGACGATGAACACGCTCTTTGATGTCAAGGGAGCCACGCACGAAGCGCTCAAGGCCTATGCCGCAACGAAGGAAAAGACCGATTCGCAGATCTTTGTGGATATTCCCGCGGTAAAAGGCATTGTTCAGCAGGAAAACGGCGATGTGCTCATTCGTGCTTCGCTGGTCAAGATCAAAGATGCTCACACCACGCAGTTTGTAATTGGTCTTGCCTATATCAAGGTGACGGTCGGTGAAACGGTAACCTATGTGTATACGGATGCTTCTCCGTCCGGCAACTGCTCCACGATGAGAGGCGTTGCCAACGCGGCACTCAACGATGTCAAAATGAAGGCCAATGACCGTTACAAGTTCGGTTCTGAGACCGGCAAGGGCTTCTCGCCTTACTCCAAGGCACAGCAGGAAGCGCTCAAGAAATTCCTTGGCGCCTGATTAAACATTTAACCCTGAAACGGGCTGTTGCAAACGCAACAGCCCGTTTTTTCCTTACCTGAAAAATTCGGCAAGGTTCTCCTGAATTTTCCAATTTCTGAATAAGAGCGTCCTTTTTCGGTTATTCTTTCTGTATCCAAAAGATGATGGAGGAACTTGTCATGCGCAAAACTTTAGGATTTCTGATGGCAATCATGCTTTTGCTTGCCGCCTTTTTGATTATACCGATTCACGGTGAAGCGGCTATTTATGACAGCGTCATACGGTTGCATATTCTTGCAAATTCAGACAGTGAGGAAGATCAGGCGTTGAAACTGACAGTCCGGGATGCGCTGCTTGTTAAAATCAGCGCAATGCTTGAAAATACAAAAACGCGCGAAGAGGCCGCCGAGGTAATCGGCGCTTCACTGGAGGAATTGCGTGAAAACGCAAAAGAAACACTGAAAAAGGCGGAGTCCGATGCAGATGTAAGCGTCCGTCTTTGCTATGAAAAATATCCCACGCGCTATTACGAAACGCTGGCTTTTCCCGCCGGGGAATATCTTTCTCTTCAGGTCCGGATCGGAGAGGCCGCCGGGAAGAATTGGTGGTGCGTACTGTTTCCTCCGCTTTGCCTTTCGGCGGCAACTTCTGAAAACGAGACGGAAATGGCTTTCCTTTCTGCCGGATTGACCGAGGAACAATATAAGATCATTACGGACAGCGATTCGCCGCGTTATAAACTTCGTTTTAAAATTCTTGAAATTGCGGAAGAAGCATTGGACGGAAAGTAAACGGGTTCTTTTTCGTTCTTTCCTCTCGTAAAATAAAAGTGGGAGAGGAAGCACCATTTTAAAAACGATCATTTTATGGCATTCTCCCGAAAACGGCAGCTGTTATTGAACGGCACTTAAAGGGGGAAAAATGAAGATTCGGATCGGTATTTTCGGATATGGAAATCTTGGACGCGCGGCGGCGTTTGCAGTACGCGCACAGGAGGATATGACGCTGGCGGGAGTTTTCAGCCGTCGCGATCCCGAAATGATTCCGGACAAAGTGCCGGATGTTCCTTTTTTTCCGGCAACGATGCTTTTTGGCGAAAATACGCCCACAAAAATGGATGTATTACTGCTTTGCGGCGGCAGCGCACAAGATTTGCCGGCGCAAACGCCGGTGCTGGCCAGGCGCTTTTGCGTCATTGACAGTTTTGATACACATGCGGCCGCCTTGGCGCATTTTTTGAGGGTTGAAGCGGCCGCACGCGCCGGCGATCGGCTTGCGTTTGTTTCGGTTGGCTGGGATCCGGGTCTCTTTTCGCTTTTCCGTGCCCTTTCACAGGCCGTACTGCCATCGGGAGAAAGCTATACTTTTTGGGGATACGGCGTCAGTCAGGGTCATTCGGAAGCGATCCGGCATTTGTCGGGAGTCAAAGCCGCGCGTGCTTATACAATTCCTTGCGAATCTATGCTTGCGCAGGTCTCGGCCGGAGAGAGACCTGCACCGGCCCGGATGCTGCACCATCGGCTTTGTTTTGTGGTGGCTGAGGATGGCGCAAATCAAGCGGAGATTGTCCGGGAAATTCAGGCTATCCCGCATTATTTCAAGGATGATGAGACCGAGGTGCGTTTTGTCACTCCGGAAACATTTCTTCGTGAACACAGCGCGCTGCCACACGCAGGCCATGTCATCCGGAACGGTGTCTGTGCGCAGGAAGCGGCGAGTGCTCAAATGCGATTCGATCTTGCGCTGGCTTCCAACCCTGCCTTTACCGGTTCGATCTTGGTGGCCTATGCGCGTGCACTTTTCCGCCTTTATCAACGCGGGGAGCGTGGCTGTCGTACAGTACTGGATGTTCCGCCGGCGCTTCTTTTACCTATGAGCGCAGATGACGCACGCAAAAAATTTTTATAAATGAAACAGACGGCATCTCCCTTTGCGGGTGATGCCGTCTTGATCTTTATGTGGTTTTTTATTTCTTTTTGCACCGATACATCAAAAGCTGCATGAAGAGCCCTCCCTGCACCGAACGATGCTGAAAGCTGACTTCGCGGGCCGAAACCGTGTCAAACCAGTCGGTCAGCGGCACGCGCGATTCCGAATCGTTGTAAGCTTGCCAGAGCGGCGCAATAAAACTTTCAAAATCTGCTTTGTTTTCGGTCATAGCGGCCACCCAGATCCACCAGTCGGATTTGGTATAATCGGCACGGCTGTCCAGCGGTAATCCATAGGCGTTGAAATGTTTCCGGTTGTTTTGAAGTTCCGCTTTCCTGAATTCGTCCGGAAAAAGCCCGGTGTTCCACAATTTGTCCCAGACCATATTATATTTCATGGCAAAAGTTCCGGGGCGGTCAAAAGCAAGGCGGGATTCGCCGGTTTCATCCAAAGCGTTTTCCATCCAGTGAGCGGCCATTTCTTTGGCTTTCTGATGATAGTCTATGGCCGCCTTTTCGTCATTGTTCATCCGGCAAAGAACCGACATTCCCATAATTCCCATGATGGCCTTGAGCGACAGATTACAGTTGTGCGCCAGGTGGCCCGCAAAGTCATCCGTGCAAAGCTGGTTTTCGGGGTCTGCGCCGTATTTCAGAAGATAACCGCACCACTTTTTCAGCGTGTCTATGTGCGAGCGCGCAAAATCGATCGAGCCGGTGGTAATTGCTACGGCCGCTTCCATGATTAGCATGTTACCGCACTCTTCCACGGGCATTTGCATTTCCGGCGCGTTGTTTCCGTAGACCTGCCCGTTCAGCAGCGGATACTGACCGACATCGTGCGGTGCAAACGAAAATTGCCATGCGTCGGAGAGCGCATAACGATAGATCGGGCGCAACATTCCCTTGATCAGTTCCGGGTCATAGAGCAGAAACATCGGGCAGGAAGGATAGCTGATATCCACGGTCGCGGCGCATCCGTTGCTGAAACATTCCTTGGAGATGAAAAGAATTTCGCCGTTTTCATCCAGAACCAGTTTGTGTGCGGCAATGACCTGACGGCAAGCAAGCGCGAGCAGTTCGGCATATTTGGAGCCGCCCGCGGCTTTGGCGTCCCGGCAGAGTTTCTGGGAAAAACGGTCGCACAGAGCCTTCACTTTTTCATATTCTCCGGCGGCCTCGGCAATGGCGGCCTCAATGCTCATGCCGTCTTTGCGCCAAAAAGAACGAAGCGGCTTTCCAAAGTATTCTATACTTTCAATATCGTCATAGGCAAAAAGAAACAGCACCTTTGTGTCGGGATCAGCTGCAGTTTCGGCCTCAATATTCCGGCCGTGATAGGATTTTTCCCTCAATGCAGGATTTGGCGCGGCCACGGCTAAGTAAAAATAGCCCCAGTCAATGCGCACATCGTCTCCGCTCTGATGGAGCGGCTTTTGCACACTGTTACCCATCCGGATGGCGCGGATATCCGGCGCAATCTGTACTTCGTCAACGGTGACGGGGCTTTGCCCCGCGTGATTCAGGCAAAGCGTTTCTCTGGCGAGGATATTAAAACGGACCTTGTGCGCTTTTCCGTCCTTCACCGAATAAGAGAGACAGAGATAAGAGACCGGGCGGGTGAGCCGGTGATAATCTTTCGGCAGCAAGGGTGTGGTAAATGCGGCGCGAAGCACAATTTCATCATTTTCCAGAACCACGGTTGTTGTCAGTGCGTCAATATCAAGAGAGATCTGTCGCATTTTGTGAAGATCGCGGTGATAACCGAAGAAAGAATAGGGCTTTCCGTCGACCGTTACAATACCCAGTAACTGATTGGGTTTGCCCGTCCAGTGAATAGTTGGAGCGGTGTTCAGCGTTGTAGTGGGCGACCAGACCGAAAAATAGGGGTCTACTGTGATGAGCGGAATGGCAGGTGCGCGCAGCTTCATTTCATTCAACCTCGTTCATAAAGAATTATATCCGGCAACGATACAAATTTATTATATCGAAAATACGGCGGTTGTCAATAGCGAATGGTGAGCATGATTCTGTTTTTGAAAAGTCGGAAATGGTCGGGGAATTAGTGAAAATAAAAAATATAAAAGAAGAAAAAACAAATTTAATATTGGAAAATAATATATAAAAAATAGAATTTTTAAAAAATTGTCAGTTTTTGCGGAAATTTTGCTTTTTAGAATTGACAAAGAGCCCCCCGAGTGCTATAGTAATGATAAGAGTGCTTAATATCAGAAAGGAAAGGACGAAAGACAATGGGAAAAGAAGACATGGCGGTGTTGGAAGAACGGATCAAAAACGGCGAACGCGCCGAAAAAGAAAGAAAGGCAAAGGAAATGAAGAAAAAAATCAAAAAGAAGGGCGATGGATTTTTTAAGGATTTCCGGAAATTTATCACAAAGGGCAATGTGTTGGATCTGGCGGTTGCCGTGGTCATCGGCAATGCTTTCAACGCGATCGTCAACGGGCTTGTAAAGTTCATTATCAACCCGGTCATTTCGGTTCTGACCGGCGGCGTAAGTCTGGATGGCTGGAAAACCGTGCTGGTGGAAGAAACCGAAACCAAAGCTGAGGTGGCCATTTTCTGGGGTGAGTGGATCATGACGATCTTCAATTTCCTTATTATCGCGTTGTGCATTTTCACAGCGGTCCGCATGATTAATAAGGCCACCAATGTGTTGCGCTACAAGGAACTGGAAGAAGAAAAAGCTGCAGCCGAGAAGAAAAAGGCCGAGGAAGAAGCGAAGAAATTGGCAGAAGAGGCCGCGGCCAAAGCGGCGGCTGAAGAAGCGGCGCGCAAGGAAGCGGCGCTGGAGCAGTTTTACCGCAATGTCGAGCGGCAAACCGCCCTGCTGGAAGAGATTTCAAAGAAATAATAAAATAATTTTCAAAATGCCGGTCGTCTTTTGCGATGATCGGCATTTTCTTTTGTATATGCGTCATGCGTCAGTGGAAAAGAGGAATTTCCGGTGTTCTCATGGGCGGGACCGGTCGCATTTTGCCTTTTTGCGGCATATTCTGTCAATGCGGGGAATCTCCGCAATAAGCATAAAGGAAGGCATTTGATGATGGCTACCATTACCAATCAGGGCACTCTGTTGTATACGCCTGCGGGCGGCACACAGGTTTCTCTGAATTCCAATACCACCAGCACGGAACTGGATATCACCTACGGATTGGATGTTCAGCACGGCGTCACCCCCAGCACCTATACACCGGGCGATACGGTGCTTTATACCGTGCTTCTCAAAAATACCGGCACCGGAACGCTTTACGCGCCGCAGATCAGCGTGGATCTTGCAGGCGGTGCGCTTTCTTACACGGAAGGCAGTGCGGTGGCTTTCCAGTCGGGCACGAACGATGTGGTCCCAATTCCGGTTACGGTCACGCCGAACGGTTCCGGGGTGATATTCGGATTCAACACCACCCTGCCTGAAGGCGGTCTGATTTATCTCAACTACAACGCAACGGTCGCGGCCGGCAGCACCGGAAACCTGGTTTCTACCGCAACCGGTACGGCCAACGAAGGCTCCGTGACCGGCACGGCCACGAGCGACAGCGACACGGCCACGATCACACTGACGCTTCTTTCGTTGACCAAAACCGCGCCGGCGAGCGCCAATGTCGGCGATACGATCTCCTATGTTTTCACCATGCGCAATAACTCTACCGGCGCGATCGCGATGGATCGCCTGAGTGATCAGTTGCCCGCCAATTTCACTTTCGGCAGTGTCACGCTGACTGTGGGCGGAACGCCGGTTGCACTGACGGAGGGCACCGATTATTCCGTGACCACCGGCAATCTCTTCACGCTTTCTCCTGCGGCGGCTGTCAGCATTCCCGCCGGCGGGAATGCGATCCTGACCGTGACCGGTACAATCACGGCCTGATTTTCCGGCTCCGGGGCGTTTGCCCCGGAGCTTTTCCTTGACAGCGCCCGGAATATATGATATGATGAAAAAGCAATGAGATAAACCGCTCAGTGGAAAGAAGGAGGCCGGAAAATGGGGCGTTTTGTGTTGACGGTCAGAGCGCAGGGGGTGTCTTTCCTGCTTGCCGACAATGAGGGGAAAATATTGATGAACTCGGCGCTTTACGCCGGCGTGGATACCGCCAAAAAGGGGATCCGTTCGCTTGCAGCCGTTGCGCCGGAAGCACCGGTGATCGATAAAAGCATCGGCGAGCACGGCCCGAACCCGAAATTTGAGCTGTCGGGTGGAGAAGACGGCTTCTTCTTCCTTTTGCGTTCGGCCAACGGAAAGCCAATCTTCCGTTCTCCCGATTACGCGGATCGGGAAAAGTGTCTGCTGGCCATAGAGGCTCTCCGGAAGGGTGTCCGGGACGCCACCGAGACCGTTTACGAGCGGGAAGCGGGGTATTCCCCGGTGCGGACGCGCCGCTCCTGCGGCAAACAATGCGACAAACAAAAAGAAGGGAAAGAAGAAACGGCCGGGGTATCACCGGTTGTCCCCAGTGCAACCGGGGAAAGCGTACCGGACCTGCCCCGCGCACTTTTTTCGAATCCCGAATCCGAAGAATCGGCCTTTGAAATGCCGCAAACCGGAGAGGACTTTCCGCCGCCCGAATCCTCCTTGGAGCAGACCTCTTCTGCGGACGAGCCGCTTCTGGTCATCCGGCTTTCGCCGAGCCGGATGCGGAAAAAAGCCGAGGCGCCCGCTTCCGATCCCCGTAAAAAAAGCCGGATCTCCCGCTTTTTTGAAGTCCTGAGGGGCGAAAAAAAGAAATAATCGTAAATTTCATGCGGTTTTTCGCGCGGAACTCTTGATAACTTTCATTAAATATGGTAAAATAATCATGTTTGAAAAAATTCTGCCGCTTGTGCGGCAAACGGAAAGGCGGATCTTTTTATGACTTACAATAAGAAGACGATCGAAGACATTGATGTAAAAGGCAAAAAAATTATTGCCCGTTGCGACTTCAATGTGCCGATGAAAGACGGCGAAATCACCGACACCAAGCGAATCGTCGGCGCACTGCCCACCATTCAGTATCTGCTGAAACAGGGCGCGGCCGTGATCCTGTGCTCTCACCTGGGACGCCCGCACAATGTTTTCAATGAAAAACTGAAACTGGATAAAAAGGAAAAGAAAAAGATCGAGGCTCTGCCCGAGTCCGAGCGCGCCGCGGCCACAGCCGCCGCATTGGAAAAGGCCAAGGGCGATGTGAAAAAGCTGTCGCTGGCTCCCATTGCCGCCAAGCTGTCCGAGTTATTGGGCGTGAAAGTCGAGATGGCCAAAGATGTCATCGGTCCCGACGCCAAGGCCAAGGCCGCCGCGTTGAAGCCCGGTGAAGTGATGATGCTGGAAAATGTCCGCTTCCATGAAGAGGAAGAGGCCAACGATCCCGCTTTTGCCAAAGAACTGGCTTCCATGGCGGATATTTATGTCAACGATGCTTTCGGCACGGCTCACCGTGCACACGCCACCACAGCCGGTCTGGCCGACTATCTGCCCGCCGTGTGCGGATACCTCATTCAAAAAGAGATCACCGTCATGGGCAAGGCGCTTTCCGATCCGAAGCGTCCCTTTGTGGCCATCCTGGGCGGCGCCAAGGTTTCGGATAAGATCGGCGTGATCAACAACCTTATCGACAAAGTGGACACGCTCATCATCGGCGGCGGCATGGCCTATACTTTCTTCCGCGCCATGGGCAATCCCATCGGCACTTCCATCTGCGAGGCCGACAAGCTGGATTTAGCCCGCGAACTGGTGGAAAAGGCACATGCCAAGGGGGTCAACTTCCTTTTGCCCGTGGACAATGTCATCGGCACGCAGTATGATGAGAACACCACTTTCATGACCATCTATTCCGACTCGATTCCGGACGGTTGGATGGGTCTTGACATCGGCCACAAAACGCAGGAACTCTTTTCCAAGACGCTCATGGGCGCCGGCACGGTGGTCTGGAACGGCCCGATGGGTGTTTCGGAATGGAAGAATTTTGCCGCCGGCACCGAAACGGTTGCCCGCGCGGTGGCCGAATCCGGCGCCATCTCCATCATCGGTGGCGGCGATTCCGCGGCGGCCGTGGAAAAACTCGGCTTTGCCGATAAGATGACCCATGTTTCGACGGGTGGTGGCGCTTCGCTGGAATTCCTTGAAGGCAAGGAACTGCCCGGCATTGCCTGCCTGCTTGATAAGTAATAAAGGAAACGAAAGAAGGATAAAAGCATGAATCCCGCAAAAAGAAGAACCGTCATTGCCGGCAACTGGAAAATGAATTTTACTCCCGATGAGGCGCGCGCTTTCATCGAGGAGATCAAGCCGCTGGTGAAGGGAAAAGATAATTGCGACATCATTTTCTGCGCGCCTTATGTGACGATTGCCGCCGCAATGGAGGCCGCCAAAGGTTCCGCTATTAAGATCGGCGCGGAGAATGTGCATTTTGCACCCAAGGGTGCCTATACCGGCGAAGTTTCGGCCGAGATGCTGAAGGCGATCGGCGTGGACACCGTCATCATCGGTCACTCGGAGCGCCGCCAATATTTCGGCGAGACCGATGAGACCGTCAATCTGCGCACCAAAGCGGCACTGGCCGCCGGAATGCGCGTGATCCTGTGCATGGGCGAAGTCAAGGAACAGCGGCTTGCCGGTATTACCGATGAAGTGTGCGCCATGCAGATCAAACTGGATCTTGCGGGCGTCAGCGCCGAGGAGATGAAGCGCGTCATCATTGCCTATGAACCCGTCTGGGCCATCGGCACAGGCCTTACCGCCACTCCGGATCAGGCAGAGGAGACCTGCCATGTGATCCGCCGGACGCTTGCTGCCCTTTACGGCGAAGAAGTGGCCGAGGCAACGACCATTCAGTACGGCGGCTCGATGAATGAGAAAAACGCGGCCGAACTGCTGAAAAAGCCGGATGTGGACGGCGGTCTCATCGGCGGCGCTTCGTTGGTTGCCGCGAAATTCAACGCGATTGTAGACGCCGCGCAGTAAGCGCGGGCAGGCATTGTTTGCCTGCGATAAAGGGGCTGTCGCAAGGCAGCCCCTTTTTAAGAAAGGAGGGCCGCATATGGCCAATTACCGTCGGGGACGGATCAATGACGAGATGCAAAAGGTCGTGGCTGAGATCCTGCGTGAACTCAAAGACCCCCGCGTGAGCGATGCGTTTCTCAGCGTCACGGGGGCGGAAGTAACGCCCGATCTCAAATATGCCAAAATTTATTACTCTGCGCTCCGGGGCGAGCCCAAAGAAATCAAAAAAGGGTTGGTTTCCTCGGCCGGATTTATCCGCAAGAAGGTGGCCGAGCGCATGAATCTGCGCATCACGCCGGAATTTACTTTTGTGGCGGATGATTCCATCAGGCACGGCGCGCACATTTCCGAATTGTTGAACTCGCTCACTTACAGTGAGGAATCACCCGAAAAGGACGGAAAAGGCGATGGCGTTTAAGGAAATGAGCGAGGCCGAGGTGCTTTTGCTTCTCCAAAAGAGAGAACCCACTCTCATTTTGTCCCATGTCAATCCGGATGCCGACGCTGTCGGTTCGGCACTGGCACTTTCCATGCTTCTTTCGGCCTTTGGCGTGCCCGCGCTTTGCCTTTTCGGCAGTGAAGTGCCCAAACGGCTTTCTTTCCTCACAAAGGCGGGCGGAGAACCGGGCGATCCTGCGGCATTGCCTCAGGAATTTGAGAATGCCAGAGCCGTGGCAGTGGACGCGGCTTCTCCCGCTCAACTGGGGGAACTTTTCGGTCTTTTCGGCGACCGGATCGTGCTTTCGTTGGATCACCATGGGATGAATACGCCCTATGCGCCCGGCATCTGCCGTCCTGCGGCGGCCGCCACCGGAGAAATTATTTATGATCTGGCGGCCGCGTCCGGCGCGGAATTGCCGCCTGCCGCCGCGCTTTGCCTTTATGCCGCCATTTGCGGCGATACCGGGAGTTTTAAATATTCCAACACCACGCCGCAGACGCTGCTTCGCGCCGCCGCGCTCATGGAAATCGGCCATTTTGATGTAGCGGAGCTGACCGGTCGTCTTTTCGGCGGTAAAACGCGGTTACAGTTCCGTGCCGAGCAGGCCGCCGGTGACCGCGTGCATTTCTTTGCGGACGGAAAGGTGGCCATCACCACATTCACTTATGAACTTAAAAAAGAACTCGGCGTCACCGAGGGTGAATTGGGCACGCTGGTGGACATTGCCCGCCCGATCGAGGGCGTGTCGGTCTCGGCCGCTCTTCGTCAGCCTGAGGAGGCTCCGGTCTTCCGTGCTTCGCTTCGGGCCAACGACGATGTGGATGTGGCGGCTGTCTGCGCAACTTTCGGCGGGGGCGGTCATCGCCGCGCCGCCGGTGCGACGATTGAAGCGCCCGATATAGATACGGCCGAAAAAATGCTGCTGGACGCTATTTTGAAAGCGCTTTAAAAATCAGACCCGGTCAGGGTCTGATTTTTTTGTGAATTTTATGCGCTTTTCCGGTAATACTTCAAGAGAACTTGAAAAGCGGAAAATTTTGTGATATAATGAAAAAAATTAAAAACGGAGGAGGGTACTGTATGCGGCGCGTTTTGATAGGCTTGGTTGTCTTTTTGCTTCTGGTCTGCTCGCTTCTTCCGGCCGTGGCCGAGGCGGTGCCGTCTTCCGAATGTGTTCGGCTGACGCAGGAGGCTGTCGGCGAATCGCTGGGTAAGGATACGCCCGGTGCGGCATTGACTGTTTTTGAAAACGGGACCCGATTGGTTTTCGAGGGGTTCGGCTATGCGGATATAAAGAGCCGTGCGCTTATTACACCGGACACGGTGTTCCCCATCGGAGAACTTTCCGGGGTGTTCGTGCCGCTTGTGGCAATGACCCTGTCCGAAGAGGGAACCGTTCAGTTGGATGCGGACATTGCCACGGTTCTTCCTGCGGATTTTTCCAAAAAACTCTCGCTCACCTATCCGGTCACTTTGCGCCAGTTGCTTCTCGGTCGCGCGGGTTTCGGGGGGCGCACTTTCGATGTTCAATACAAAAAGGCCGCATACGGGTACGATTCTCTTTCCGATACGCTTCTTTCGGATGTCCCCGCACAGATCCTGCCGCCCGATACGGTGTCCATGCCATCGCTTTTCGGGACGGCACTGGCCGCCTATGTACTGGAGTGTGCCACTGGAGAGCGCTATGAAGATCTTCTAAATACCCGCGTGCTCGGGCCGCTTTCCATGACGAAAACCGGATTTGAAGAGCCAACGGATGAAGCCATGACAGTCACCGGTTACACCGCCGCCGACAAGGGGCAGTTTTCGGGCGTTGAAAAGACTTTTCCGGCCCTTTACCCCGCAAACGGGATGTATTCCAACCTTGCCGATCTTTCACAACTGCTTTCTTATTTCCTTGCGGGACACGGTGCACCGCTCTGCTCGGATACCGCATTTGCCGCATTTATGGAAGTGACGCGGTGCGGTGTTTTCAGAGAGGGAAATATGGTATTTCGCGCGGGTGAGCTTTCATTTTTTGCAGGCGGAACCGCTTCCGGGAGCGGGGTATCGTTCACTTTTTCGCCGTCCACCGGCCGTGGTGCATTGGTGCTTACCAATGCGGCCGGAAGCGCGCTTCTCTCATTGGGGGAAACGCTTTGCGGCGGTCGTGCGCGTGTATTTGCCACCTCGGCAGAAGAACTTTACGACCTGAAACTTTTTAAAGGGGTCTACGGGTTGGGCTCCGGAGAGATCCGAACTTTTGTCGGTCGGCTTGAAACCATTAAAAACAGTCAAAAAATCAGTGTGGGTGATGACGCCTGCCTTCATTTTGGCGGCAAACGGCTTCGGCAGATTGCACCCGGCGTTTTCGCGGACGCAGATGCGCCGGATGGCGGAAACGTGGCGGTTTTGCAGTTCCTCTTTGACGGAGAAGGGAAACCTGTGGCGGCCGTGACTGCTGAGGGACAGTGCTTTGTGCCGCTGAAATTTTATTACGAACATCTGCCGGGCACGATTCTTTTCGGAACGCTGGTGGTGCTGGCCGTCTTTTTCCTTCTTTCTGGTGCGGCGGCCGTTTTTCGCCGGCGGATGCTGCGAAGGGACGGTGAGCCGGGTGAAGACCTTCGGTTTCTCCTGCCCGGCGTGCTTTCCATGGTTCTTTCGGTGTTTGTTCTCATTGAGGCCGCCGTGGGGTGGTATGTGGGCGCGGGCGTGCTTTCCTCTTTTTACTATGCTTTCGCGGTGCTGACGCTGCTTCTTGGGACGGCCGCCACTGTGGCCTATCTGATTGCATTTGTCTCTACGATCCTGGATCGGAAATTGCACAGCCGTCTGGCCGGAACCGCTTTCCTTTTTGTCGCTTTTGTGCTGTTGGTGTATTTCTTCGGCCTTTCGGCCTACTGAGCCGGTTGTCCGTAAGGGAAAAAGAAAAAGTTACGGTTAAAAGCATTGGCAACTTCCCATCTGCCCCTGGGCGCGTTTGTGATCGCGGTACTGCTTTTCACCGTGCTTTGCGCCGGAATATTCCGCTTTTTTGCGGGTGGCGGACGGCAAAGTGACGCACTGTGTCTTTTTTTGCTTTTCGGACTATAAAAGAGGAAGCCCCGCGGGGCTTCCTCTTTTAAATATACAGGATTCAGAGAAACGGGACCGGTTTTCAGAGCCGGTCCTGTTTCTTTTGCAGGCAGCGAAGCAGTGCCATCAGCACTTCTTTTGCCTCGGGTTCAAGGTCGGAAATGTCCAATGTAAGATTGGACTGGGTACCAAGCAGATAGTCCGCGCTTACACGGAAAGCGCGGCAAAGCCCCGCTATGCTTGAAATGGATGGGTCGGACAGAGACATTTCCCAGGCGTTGACGGCGCTTCTGGAAATCCCCAGTTTTTTAGCCAGTTCAGCCTGTGTCATGTGGTTTTCAACAAAATGTGTGTAATGGGAATATAAGATTACTACAAACAGCCTTTGATATAAAAATTTAGACGGATAAATCGCTAAAATTTATCCGTCTATTTTTTTGCCTTATTTACGCTTTAATTTTATCTTCAAACTCGCAAGGATTTTGCGACAATTGCGATTAGGCGTGTCTTGTCTTGATACAAGTAATGGAACCATTTTGGAAACGTAACGAATTCATAATTTGCAACAAGTATCGCAAGCTTATTCAAAATCAATTAACCCAACTTTCGCTTTATACGCTCGCAAATCATTTTGATATAATCCAATTACTCGAATTATCATTTTATTGATCTCTGAGGCCTTATTGGTCATGGGAATCAATTTTTCTTTGATATAACTATTTACTGTTTTTGAATCGCTCAAATTCCCAGAAATAACATTGTTCTGAAAAATCTTATGCACAATCAGTATTCTATAATCGTTTATTTCCTTAATCAAATCCGTCGCATTGTTCGGAAGTGAAGTGATTTCTTTCAGTTTGTCTTTTAATCTGCCCAATGTCCACTTTTCATCGTAGGTTTGAAAATAGTATTCATCATACTTTTGGCATATTTTTGAGACATTGTCTTTAGTCAAGCCTTCTTTTTCTATCTCTTTTACGGACAATTCATAGCATATGAGTTTTCTTAAATTAAACTCAAGCATTTGTGCGACTTCTATGAAAAAGCCAATATTAGTGTAAAATGCGATTCGAACTTCCGTATTATCTTTTGAGATATTAGAATTAAACTGTATTTGAATGTCTTTCATATATTGTTATTCTCACCAACGGTTTTATATAACGTTTATATGTCCAAACTCCGGTTGCACGGGTTTCTTAATTGAAAATTCGATATAATCGGTCTCCAATAACAATTGATTATTTTTATCGGATTGTTTGAGAATGAAAGCATATTTTCCATAAGCAAGACCGTTTATAGATTTGTAAAAATCTTCGACTGGAACATCACACTTTTTTATAATAGACCAACTCGATGGTTTTTGCACCGGACCATAAGGACCTCCAACGGTTACATAGTCTTTCGGTACAAAAAGTTTGATTTCGGTGTGGTCATATTCATCGCAACAAGGCTGAAAATAAATATTAACCAAATCGGATCCGGTAGATACCTTTATTTCAGCGGTTGCTAACAAATTGTCTTTCTTTGCTTGCTCCAACTTTGCATAGTATTGTTCTTTGTCGGCTTCGGTATAAGTAACATTAAGAATATAATCGGCGGCGATTTCGTTGATGAAAGAAAATTTGATCGCATCTATACGGTCGTTAAAATCGACAATAATTTTATACTGGTTGTCGGAAAAAGGGATTTTTATCCATTTGTTGTTTCTGCGAACGGAAATAACATCAAACGGAGGAATTCCTACATACTTCATATCGATAATTAAAGCGTATTGCGTTTTTGTTATATCTTCATCTTGCGTTATGTTAAATGAGTCCGCCGATTCATCAAATGTGACGCAAGTATCCGAATGAACCGCATTTTCGGCACCGATTGGATAGCAGCGAGAAAAAACAAAAATCTTTAAAATCGCAAGATTGATAGCATCTAACATTTTGAATCTGGTTATAAATTTAGCGTCAATTTCGCAGAGCTTTTTGAACACATTAAAACTTTTGTAGCGCAAAATATAATCAACAATATTTTTGCCATTTTCATCTTTAGGAAGATCCTTTACTTCCTTTGCCAAAACAACATCATCATTTTTGGCGCACAATTCTGCTTTGGATATAGTACCCACTTCTTTTTCCGTTATTTTCCCGGTCATAAGGTAATCTATTGAGACCTTGAACAGAGTTGCCAGCACCGGCAATTGAGATATTTCAGGAAATCCCGCTTCGCTTTCCCACTTACTTATAGTTTTGTCGCTGACATTAAGTTTTTCAGCAAGTTCTACTTGTGTCCAACCTTTTGATTTGCGCAAAGTTGCTATTGTTTTACCAATACTATGTTCACACATAATTAAACCTCCTTGTTTTTTTCTAACAATGTTTTACCAAAACCATTCAGAAAAGTCAACCTACTTGTAATATACACGAAAAGTGGGGAAGTGATTTGCAAAATTAAAAACTCTACGCTCAGTAGAATCATACGGCATTTCTCATTAAAAGTCAATACAAACATGATGTTATAGGATTTCATCCTTTTCTCTACCATGCGTGGTTTCCTGTTCTATCCCGAATTTATGCCGTTTGCATTTTCGGAACGGTCGGGATTGCTTGCGTTGTCTTTCGGGCATTTGCAACGGAAGTATTATTACGCTTCCTCTCTTTGCTATCTGGACGGTTCGCTGTATTTCCTCAACGGCTATTACTTCGGCGGCATCACCAATGTACTTGGCGACGCGCACACCTATCGTCTCGACCTTTCTACCGGCACGCTTACAAAGCTGGACTAAAATCCGGAAGGAAACCGACATTTGTCGGTTTCCTTCTCTTTTTTGGCTTTTCCACTTGTAAAACGGGACAAAATGTGCTATGATATAAGACAAATATGGATCGTAAAGACAATGCGGTCAGAAAGGGGGGAGCGCCATGTCGCTTCGGGTGTCTCGGGCAGAGCGTCGCGTTTTCCGGGGGGCGGCAAAAGAGCTCTTCTGTAAAGCACAACAGGTGCTTGGCCGTCCGGGCGTGCTCACGCGGATGTTGCTTTCTTTTCTCCTTGTGCTTGCGGCGGGCGGCGTCTTTCTCCTTTTCTCCGCCTTGTTCGGGGCCTTTTTCGGTGCGCTTCCGGGAATTTCTCCGGGTGCGCAAAAAATACTTTCTTACCTTTCGAACGGCATTTTCCTGGCGCTTTGCTTCTTCCTTTTGCTGCCGCTTTTCTGGGGGCGAATGCGCATGGCGGCGCAGTGCCTTCTGGGTGAACTGCCACCTGTGACTTCGGTTTTTTATGCCTTTACCTCCGGTCGGCGCTATCTTCGTGCATTGCAGGCCTCGGTTTGCGCGCTTCTTTTCCTTGGCGTACCGGTGGGCATCACTGCGGCGCTCTTGTTTGTCCCGCCGCGCGTTTTTGCGGCTCTCTCCGCTTCTATGTCGATGGGCGTTTCGGTTGCGATTACGGTGTTTTCATGGGTGCTTGTGGTGCTGATCGGCCTGACGCTTTTGTTGCTTTCTTTTTTGCTCCTGCCGTTTTTACCGTGGCTCTTTGCCTATGAAAGGCGGCCGGTCCGGTTGCTTTTTGCCGACTACCTGAAACGCGTGTCCCCCCTTTCGGTTGGGATTTTTTATCACGCAGAGGGGCTTTTGTGGCGCGTGCTTTTGTCGCTTTTAGGCGTCGGTGTGCCGGGGCTTCTTTACTTTTTCCACCTCAATCTTTTGTCTTTTCTGTGCCTTTCGTTGGCACTTACCCCGAAGGAGGATCTCACATGAAAGAAAAATATTACCTGACAACAGCCATTGCTTACGCCTCCCGCAAACCGCATTTCGGCAACACCTACGAGATCATTATGTCGGACGCGGTGGCCCGTTACAAGCGGATGCGCGGCTATGATGTCTATTTCTGCACCGGCACGGACGAGCACGGTCAGAAAATCGAGGCGCTGGCCAAGGAAGCCGGCGTGACGCCCAAGGCCTATGTGGACGGGGTGGCCGGTGAGATTCGCGCCATCTGGGACAAGATGAATGCCAGCTATGACTATTTTATCCGTACCACCGACGAAAATCATGTGACCGCCGTGCAGAAGATTTTCCGCAAATTTTATGAAAAAGGCGATATTTACAAGGGCCAGTATGAGGGCTGGTACTGCACCCCTTGCGAGTCCTTTTTTACCGCTTCTCAGGCGGTGGACGGCAAGTGCCCGGATTGCGGCCGGCCGCTTGCGAAAGCCAAGGAAGAGGCCTATTTCTTCCGGATGAGCCGCTACGCCGGGGAACTGACCGGATATATTGAAAGCCATCCCGATTTCATTAAGCCGGAATCCCGCAAACGCGAAATGCTCAATAACTTTCTGAAGACCGAGGGCGGTCTCCAGGATCTTTGCGTGTCCCGCACTTCTTTTTCGTGGGGCATCCCGGTGGATTTTGACCCCAAACATGTGGTCTATGTGTGGTTGGATGCGCTGGTGAACTATATCACGGCGCTCGGCTACGATCCGGACAAGTCCTTTGAGGAGCAGTCGGAACACTTTAAAAAATACTGGCCCTGCGATGTGCATATCATCGGCAAGGATATTCTGCGTTTCCACACCATCTACTGGCCGATTTTCCTCACCGCGCTGGGGCTTCCGCTTCCGCGTCTGGTTTTCGGTCACCCGTGGTTCAACGCCGCCGAGGAAAAGAAAAACGGCGACGGCGCGGAGGTGAAAATGTCCAAGTCCCGTGGCAATGTCATTTATGCCGATGAACTGGCCCAGACTTTCGGCGTGGACGGCGTCCGTTATTTTGCCCTTTCCGAAATGCCTTACGATAGCGACGGCCGTATTTGCTATACCAATGTGCTCACACGCTATAATACCGATCTGGCCAATAATCTCGGAAACCTTGTCAGCCGTACCCATGCCATGACGGTAAAATATTTCGGCGGCGTTGTTCCGGTTCCCGCGGCCGAGGAAGGGCCGGATGGGGAACTGAAGGCGGCCGTGCGCAACTGTGTAGAGAAATATACCGCGCTGATGGACGGGTTCCGCCTGGCCGATGCGGCAGACGAGATCTTTTCTCTTTTGCGCCGCGCCAACAAATATATTGACGAAACGATGCCCTGGGCGCTGGCCAAGGACGAAAGCCGGCGCGAACGGCTCGGCAGTGTGCTCTACAATCTGCTGGAAACCATCCGCACAGCGGCCGTTTTGCTGACGCCGTTTATTCCCGAAACGGCCGGAAAAATCTTTGCTCAGTTGAATACCGACCTGTCCGCTTTTGAAACGGTTTCGGCTTTCGGCGCCTACCGTCCCGGTACGGTGTTGGGTGCGGCCGCGCCGCTCTTTGCCCGTGTGGACGAAAAGGTGGTGGCCGAAATTATCAAGGCGCGGGAAGAAGCCGCCGCCAAGGCCGAAAAGGCCGCGGCCATACCGGAAAAACCGGAGGGCTGTGCGGTGATTGGCATAGATGATTTTATGAAGGTGGAACTGCGCAGCGCCAAGGTGCTTGCCTGCGAGAAGGTGCCGAAAGCCAAAAAACTCTTAAAGCTGCAACTGGATCTCGGTTATGAACAGCGGCAGGTCGTTTCGGGCATTGCCGGATTTTACGAACCGGAGGCGCTTATCGGAAAGAAGGTCATTGTGGTGGCCAATCTGGCGCCTGCCACGCTGTGCGGCATCGAGTCAAACGGCATGATTCTGGCGGCCGGCGAGAAGCAGATCCGCGTGGTCTTTCTGGATCCGGAAACGCCGCTGGGCGAGCGTATCCGCTGATTTTACCGGGGTTGCCGCGTGTCCGCGTGGCAACCCTTTTATCCAAAAAACAAGGAGAAAGCATGAAAATCACAGTCATCGGGTGCGGCCGGTGGGGGTCGCTCATTACATGGTATCTGGCCGGAAAGGGGCATGAGGTCACACTGTACGGCCGGGAGACCTCGGCGCATATGCAACAGTTTCTTGCCACCCGGCAAAACGATCTGCTCACCCTGCCGGACTCTGTGTGCCTTTCGACCGATCTCACAAAAGCTTTGGAAGGCGCCAAAACCGTTATTTTGTCCGTGCCTTCCCAAAGCCTTCGCGCCCTTTTGAAAGAAGCCCCGCTTCGTGCGCTGAAAAACCCTTCCTTTGTTCTTTGTATGAAAGGGCTGGAGATCGAGAGCGGCAAGCGTCTTTCCGAGGTGGTGCACGAAGAACTGCCCGAAGGCCGCGTGGCGGTCTGGCTGGGGCCGGGTCATGTGCAGGAATTTTATGCAGGCATTCCGAACTGCATGGTGATTGACAGTGCCGACAAAGCCTTTCAGCGGGAGCTGATTTCGGCTTTTTCCGGCGATCTCATCCGTTTTTACTACGGGCAGGACCTGCTTGGCAATGAGATCGGCGCGGCGCTCAAAAATGTCATCGGGATTGCCGCCGGTTTTCTGGATGGGCTGTCACTGACCACGCTGAAAGGCCCGCTGATGAGCCGGGGGACCGCAGAGGTGGCGCGTCTGATCAAAGCCATGGGCGGCGATCCGCTCTCTGCCTATGGCCTTTGCCATCTGGGGGACTATGAAGCTACCGTTTTTTCGCCCTATTCGCACAACCGTACTTTCGGCGAAAACTACATAAAGGGCATCCCCTATACCGCGCTGGCAGAAGGATATTACACCGTCAGAGCCCTGCGCGTGCTGGAAATTCAATATCATATGGAGATGCCGATTTGCGATTCGGTTTACCGGGTACTTTATGAAAACGCCGTGCCGCGGGAGGAGATCGATCGGCTGTTCGGCCGTTCGCTCAAGCCGGAGTTTTACGACCGCATCCGGGAGGAAAAGGCATGACGGGCATTTTCGATTCGCACGCGCATTACTATGACGCGCGTTTTGAGGAATTGCCGGGCGGCGCAGACGCGCTTCTTGCCGGATTGCCGGGGGAGGGCGTTTCCCGGATCTTAAATGTCGCCACCTCGCCCGAAAACACAGCGGCGGTACTTGCGCAGGCCGCGCGTTGGCCGTTTCTGTATGCCGCCGTCGGCATTCATCCGACGGATGGTCAGGCGCTTGCCGACCCCGCCGCGGCCATCGGGGGACTGGACGCGCTTTTAAGGGACAAAAAGGGCAGGCAGGAACAAAAAATCGTGGCGCTGGGCGAAATCGGTCTGGACTATCACTATCCCGATACCGACCGTGAAAAGCAGGCTCTTTTTTTTGAGGCGCAACTGGCCCTTGCCGGGGAACTGGCCCTGCCGGTGATCATTCATGACCGGGAAGCGCACGGCGATACCTTTGCGGCTGTGTGCCGCCATCCCGGCGTACAGGGCGTTTTCCACAGCTACAGCGGCAGTGCCGAGATGGCGCGGGATCTGATTCGCCGTGGCTGGTATCTTTCTTTTTCCGGGGTCGTTACCTATAAAAACGCGCGCCATGTGCGCGAAGCGGCCGCTCTTACCCCGCCCGACCGCATCCTGGTGGAAACGGATTGTCCCTATCTTCCGCCGGTGCCGCACCGCGGGGAGATCAATCATTCGGGCTATCTGTCCTGTACGCTCGCCGTACTTGCCGAAGTTTGCGGATGCACGACGGAAGAGATGGCGCGGCGCACCGCTCAAAACGCTTCCCGCCTTTTCGGGGTCGCACTCTGAACGGAGAATTGCTCTCTTTCGGGGCGCGTGTCAATTGCCTGTCCGGCACTTTTGAGGTGCCAGGCAGGCAATTTTTGTGCAATTTATCCAAAAGTAACCGGGTTGTTTCTCCGTTTTGCCGTTCAGAATTTCCAATAATCATCTTGAAAAGTGAACAAACATAGGATATAATAAAAACAGGATGCCGAAAGCCCGCGGGTCTGCCCGCCTGGATGCTGGCAGGCAAACCGTTTAACACGCCAAGGGCGACAAAGGAGGAAATTCTATGGCTGCATTCGACACAAAAGCAATTCGGAACCTGGCATTGCTGGGACACGGCTCTTGCGGGAAGACCTCGCTGACCGAAGCAATGCTTTACCTGAGCGGACGAACCGACCGCGTGGGAAAGATCGCGGACGGAAACACGGTTTGCGATTTTGACCCGGAAGAACAGAAGCGCGGCTTTTCTATTTCCGCCTCGCTGGCTTCGCTTGTTTATAAAGATATTAAAATCAACATTCTGGATACGCCGGGTTATCCCGATTTTGAGGGCGAGGTCCGTCAGGCGCTCCGTGTGGCGGGCAGTGCCGTCATTGTGGTGGACGGTAAGAGCGGCATTGAGGTCGGCACGGAACTGGCTTTTGACGCCGCCACAGAGGCCGGCGTACCGAAAGTATTTTTTATCAATAAGTGCGACGATCCAGACTATGATTTTACCAAGTCTTTTGCCGAGCTGCGCGAGCGTTTCGGCAACGATATCTGCCCGGTTTTCATTCCGTATCGGAAAGGGAACGACACCGCCATGATCGACCTGGTGGATATGAAGGCGTATTCCTATGCGCAAAACGGCCGACGCAGCGAGATTCCCATGGACGCGGAGATGAGTGCGCTGGCGGCACACTATAAGGATAATTTCAATGAGGCCATTGCCACCACGGATGAGGCGCTCATGGAAAAATATTTTGCCGGCGAAGAGATCACCCGCGAGGAAGCGGCGCTGGCATTGCATGAGGGTATTATTGCCGGCAGTATCAAGCCGGTCTACTGTGGCTCTGCCGTCAAAATGTGGGGCGTAATCGCCATGCTGGACGCAGTGGCCGAATCCTTCCCGCGCTTTACCGCCAAGAAAGAAGAAACGCTGGAAGACGGCGGAAAAATCAAAATCGATCCGGCCGGCGAAACCGCGCTCTTCATTTTCAAGACCGTGGCCGACCCGTTTGTGGGTCAGATGTCCTATTTCAAGGTCATGAGCGGTACTTTGCGTCGGGATATGACGCTGAAGAACAGCCGCGGCGGTAGTGAAAAAATGGCGCATTTTTACACTATGGTGGGCAAAAAACAGGAAGAGGCCGAAGAATTTGCCTGCGGCGACATCGGCATGATCGCCAAACTTTCCGCCGCCAAAACCAATGATACGCTCTCGGAATCCGGCACACTCACTTACCGGAAGATCCGTTATCCCGTGCCCTATATGACACAGGTCATTCTGCCGCAGAGCGCGGCGGACGAAAGCAAGATGTCTCAGAGTATTTCCCGGATGCTGGATGAGGATCTGACGCTCCGCTATGAAAATGACGCGGAAACTTCTCAGATGCTCATTTCGGGTCTGGGCGATACGCACCTGTCCGTGCTGGCCGCGCGCCTCAAGACCCGTTTCGGCGTCAATATCAAACTGGCCGTACCGCGCATTGCCTATCGGGAGCGCATTACCAAACGGGTGGATGTGCAGGGCAAACACAAAAAGCAAAACGGCGGTTCGGGACAGTACGGAGATGTGCGCATCCGGTTTGCGCCCGGCACCGAGGAAGGGCTGACTTTCAAGGTTTCCGTGGTCGGCGGCACAGTTCCCAAGGAATATTTCCCGGCTGTGGAAGAAGGCCTTCGCAAAGCCATGACCAAGGGCAAGTACGGATACCCCATGGTACAGCTGGAAGCGGATCTTTACGATGGTTCTTACCATGATGTGGATTCGGACAGCCGCTCCTTTGAGACGGCGGCGCAACTGGCCTACAAACTTTGTCTGGAGCAGGCCGCGCCGGTGTTGCTGGAGCCGGTCGGAGAACTGAACATCACGGTTCCGGAAAGTCTGGTGGGCACCGTCATGGGCGATCTTAACAAACGACGGGGGAGCGTGATGGGTATGGATTCCGCCGCGCGCAAGGGTTATACCACCGTACACGCCATGGCGCCCAAGGCCGAACTGCTGGATTATCCCATTGTTCTGCGCGCGATGACCAAAGGGCTGGGCGTTTTCGATTTCAGCGTGACCGGTTACGAAGTTGTACCCGCCAATTTGGTCCCGAAAATCACAAGTGAGCAAAAAAATTAAAAAAATTTTAAGAAAATGTGATTTTGGCGTTGACAAATTCACAGATTTGTATTATAATCTATACGAACGGAAAACTAATTCCTGCATTTAAGGAGGCAACAAAAGATGAAACATATTTATCTCGAGCCCCGTGCCAGTGTCCGTATGCTGTTGGCCATGGATATCATTGCCGCTTCCGGTGAGCCGACTCCCGGTGGCAATAAGCCGGATGATCCGGGCAAGGATCTGACACCCGAACCGCTGCCCGAAGACGACACTGCCGACGATACGCTGGACTGATTGGGGTAATTTCCGAGCCGCCGCTTGCGACGGCTCGGTCTCGCCTTATTTTTTGGCCGGATTGCTTCCGGCTTTATTTTGTTTACAATTGCTTAAAAAGGCCGAAAAATTCCGGTTTTTTCTTTTTTGGCTCTTGACAACGATATTTTTTTGTGCTACCATGTGCCTGTAAGGTGTTGACATTTTGTCAGCAATCCAAGGCGAACTGTCGGGCGGCAGTTTTTTTAAAGGTCATGAGTTAGCATTGGCTAACTTTGAAGAGAAAAGAAAAGAGGAAGAAAAATGGCGATTGTGGAATTTTCGGATGTTTCACGGGTCTACCAAAGCGGTGATCATGAACAAAAAGCACTGGATCATGTAAATCTGACTCTCCCAAAGGGAAAATTCATTGTGATTCTCGGCCCCAGCGGAGCAGGGAAAAGTACGCTCCTGAATTTGCTGGGCGGCCTGGACTGTCCCACTTCCGGCCGTATTCTGGTAGACGGACAGGATATTTCCACGCTGGATTGTGATGCCTTGGCCGCATACCGCGCGCAGAAAGTGGGCTTTGTGTTTCAGTTTTACAATCTCATTCCCACGCTGACGGTGCACGAAAATGTCGCGCTGGTGAAAGAGATTGCGCCCAATGCCCTGTCGGCCACCCGGATGCTCGAAGAGGTGGGCCTTTCGGATCATCTGCGTAATTTCCCGGCCGAACTTTCCGGGGGTGAACAGCAGCGGGTTTCCATCGCGCGGGCACTGGCCAAAAATCCGGAAATCCTGCTTTGCGATGAACCGACGGGTGCGCTGGATTCCGAAACCGGCGTTACCGTGCTGAAACTGCTGCTCCGCATGGCGCGGGAATACGGCAAGACTATTGTGATTGTCACACACAACCAGAATATTGCCCGGATGGCCGACCTGGTGGTCCGCGTCAAAAACGGTCATATTGAAACGGTCGAGGAACAAAGCGCTCCGGCCTCTGCGGATGAGATTGACTGGTAAGAGGTACTTTGTATGCTGAAGAAAAAATTATTCAGAACCATCGGCGCTTATAAGGCACAGTTCATTTCTATGATTATTATGATCACGCTGGGCGTCGGCATGTTTGTCGGATTCAACATGGAATGGGTCAGCATCCAGTACAATATGAACGATTTTTTTGAAAAGACCGGATATGCTGATTATTTTCTCGTTTCCGAGCAAGGATTTTCCGCAAAGGAAGCCGGCGAAATCGGTCAGATCGAGGGTGTGCGGGCCATTTCCCGTTTCCTGTCGGTCAATGCCGATGTGAAGGAACAAAGCGGCGATACGGTGGCGCTGTCGGTCAGCGAAAATGCCGAAGTATCCGGGTTTATGCTGATGTCAGGCACCCCTTACGATGCCAACGATCAAAAGGGCATTTGGCTTTCTGATCGCTACGCAAAAGAAAACGGGATAGAAATCGGCGATACATTGACCTTCCTTTACGGCGGTATGACGCTGGACGGGCAGGTTCGGGGACTCATTAAATCGGGCGAACAAATGATTTGCGTGCGGGACAGCACGCAACTGATGCCGGATTTTTCCACGCATGGATTTGCCTACATTTCTCCGGCCTTTTACGCGCGTGCGACCGGTCTTGATTACTATCCGCAACTTCATGTCCTGTGCAATCTTGAAAAAGAAGCGTTTGGCGAAAAAGCGGATGCGGTGTTGGGACGGACCACTCTGTTGATGGAAAAATCCGAAACCCCCTCGTATTCGGCCGCTGAAGGCGAGGCGGATGAAGGGAAGACCATGGGGGCGATTCTTCCCACGCTCTTCCTGCTGATCGGTGTGCTGACCATGACCACCACCATGCACCGCCTGACGGCCAAAGAAAAGGTGCAGATCGGCACATTGAAAGCGCTTGGCTTTTCGGATCGGCGGATTTTGCGGCATTATACGGCCTATGCTTTCATGGTCGGCATTTTAGGCATTGGCTTTGGCGTCGGCCTTGGATATGCCGTGGCTTATCTCATCATGAATCCGAACGGAATGATGGGCACCTATCTTGATCTTCCCCGGTGGCGGCTGTGCTTCCCGTGGTTCTGCTATCTTGTGCTTCTGGGCATTCTTTCGCTGCTCACGCTGATCGGTTATCTGTCTGTAAGAAAGATGTTGCAGGGCACGGCCGCAGACGCGCTTCGGCCCTATACGCCCAAAAAAATGCGGCCGCTGCTGATTGAAAAAAGCCGGATCTTTCACAAGCTTTCTTTCGGCGTCCGTTGGAATCTGCGGGATATTGCCCGGCAAAAATCCCGTACAGCCATGAGTCTGCTGGGGATCATCGGTTGTACCATTCTGGTGGTTGGCTCCATGGGAATGCGGGATACCATGAACGCTTTCCTCAAAATGTATTATGAAGAAGGGCAGAACTACGCCGCCCGAATTTATCTTTCGGCCGATGCAAACGAGGCGCAAAGAACCGCCGTTTGGGAAAAATACAAGGGAGACCGCAGTGCCACTGTCAGTGTAAAGGCCAAAGAAAAAACCGTATCGCTGGATATTTATGACCTTGCCCGGAATCATGTGCGGATTGCGGGAAAGGACGGCAACCCCATCCGCCCGCTTCCGGATGAAGGCGCCTATCTTTGCCTGCGATTGTCGGAGGAATTCGGATTGTCAGAAGGTGATACCTTTGAGATCAGCTCCTATGGCAGCGACCAAATCTATACGCTCCGGGTGGCCGGTGTTTACCGCAGCGTCTCTGAAAGCATTGCCGTAAGCGCTTCTTACGCAGAATCACTGAATCTGCCTTTCGCCTTTGATTCAGTATATACCGACACGCCCAAAGAGGAGATTGTTGCGGATGCCGCCATTAAAACCGTACAGTCCAAACAGATGATCATGGATTCTTTTGAAACCTTTACGGATCTGATGGACACCATGATTTATCTGCTGGTATTCGGCGCGTTGCTCCTGGGGGTGATCGTTCTGTACAATCTGGGTGTGATGAGCTATACCGAACGCTATCGGGAGATGGCCACGCTGAAAGTGGTGGGCTTCCCGGACCGGAAGATCGGCAGATTGCTGGTAGAGCAGAATCTGTGGCTTTCGGTGTTGGGCGTTCTGTGCGGCATCCCGCTGGGCGCGGCGGTGCTGAGCGTATTGCTGAAGGCGCTGGCCGGGGAATATGAAATGAAAATGAAGCTGACATTCGGCACCTGCCTCATTGCAACCCTGCTTACGGTCGCCATGTCACTGTCTGTCAGTTTCTTCATTTCCTGCAAGAACCGAAAAATCGATATGGTGGAGGCATTGAAAGGAGTGGATTGAAAATGGCTTATCTGTTGCTGTTCCTGCTGTCAGGCGGCGTGTTTGCGCTGATCGCATTTGCGTAGCCGTACCTGATGAAAAAAGCCATTTTGATAAGGAGGAAAGAGAATCATGGAAAAACTTACGCTGAAAGTTGACGGGATGCGTTGCGGCATGTGCGAGGCGCATCTCAATGATGCCGTCCGGAATGCGTTCCGGGTGAAAAAAGTCAGCTCCTCGCATCAACGGGGAAGATGATCGTTATTGCCAAGGAAGCACCTACAGAAGCAGAGATTGCCCGTGTGATTGCGGGCAGCGGCTATACGCTGCTTTCTTATAAAGCAGAGCCTTTTGAAGAAAAATCATTCTGGCAGCGGATCTTTGGGAAATGAGACGGCATGCTTCGGCATGCGGCCAAGTCCCGGAAAAGAAAGGCGCAGGCAAAATGCCTGCGCCTTTCTTTTTATACGGTTTCGGTTTTGTTTCTGGTGGCAAACATCACAACCAGACCGATGACAAATCCAACGGCGGCGGGAAGGAGCCAGCCAAGGCCCAGTTCAAAGAGCGGTACATATTGCTTCATAAAGTCCAGTACCGGGTGAAGTTTCAGCGCTGACAGCGCGGTGGCGGGGAGTGCCGCCAGAAAATCAAAAACGGCGGCGATCAGGGTGAAGGCTGTTGTGCACACATACACGCAGCGCCGGTTTTTAAAAGCCGCGCCGCAGAGCCCCAGCAGAATCAGCGTGATGGCCAGCGGATATAAGAACATCAGCACAGGGATGGAATAATTGATAATGGAATTCAGGCCGAGATTGGCAACAAGGAAGGATACGATGGAGAAAAGAACCGCCCACGCCCGGTAGGGCAGAGCCCTCGGAAACAGTTTTTCAAAGGTTTCGGCGGCGCTGGTGACCAGCCCCACGGCTGTTTTCAGGCAGGCAAAGGTCACGATCACGGCTAAAATCCAGTTGCCGGCATTTCCGAAATAGTGGCGGCTGACCTTGACAAAGACTTCGCCGCCATTGGCACTGCTTGGGAAAATGGCGGCGCTTTGTGCGCCGATTAGGGCGACCGCCAGATAAATGAGCGCCATGAAAAGGCAGCTGAAAGCGCCTGCCTTAACGGTGTTTCTGGCAATGGCGCCGGGCTTGGTCACTCCCTCCCCGCGGATGACATTGATCACCACAATGCCGAAGGCCAGACTGGCCAGCGCGTCCATGGTGTTGTAACCGTCTAGAAAACCGGTTGTAAACGCCCGCACGGCATAATTTCCCTGGGCGGGGACGGCAGAAATCCTGCCCATCGGATGAAGGAAGGCGGCAACCACCAGCACGCCAAGGAAGATCAGAAAAAGCGGAGTCAGAATTTTGCCGACAAAAGTCAAAATCTTTCCCGGAAAGAGCGAAAACGCCAACACGGCCAGAAAGAAAACGGCCGAAAAAATGGCCAGAAGGGCGCTCAGATTGGCATCGCCTCCTGTCAGCGGTTCAATGGCCACGGTAAACGGCACTGTAGCACACCGGGGAATGGCGAAAAAGGGGCCGATGGTCAGATACAGCGCACAGGTGAAAAACACACTGTAGCCTTTGCCGACCTTGCCGGAAAGATCGATGAGTCCGTCGCTTTTGCTCACACCGATGGCGGCCACTCCAAGCAGCGGCAGCCCAACGCCGGTAATCAGAAAGCCCAGCAATGCCACAAGCGTTTTGCTTCCCGCCAGACTTCCCATCTGAATCGGGAAGATGAGATTTCCCGCGCCGAAAAACAGACCGAAAAGCAGACTGGATATCAGAATGGTTTGTTTGAAATTCAAGTTTTGGCGGGCTTTAGTATTTGTCATGATATGCTCTCCCAAAATGGATGTACTTTTTTAAAGGTGCGGATTTGAACACAAATAAAATATTAAATAACAGTATAACACAATCTTGGTTTTTTTGCAAGACTCTTTTGCCGAAAACCGAGCGTAAAAATGCTTTTTGCATCACCGGACTTCCGGGGGCGGGAAGCGTTTTGTTTTTCGGCGACAGAAAGCGACGGCTTTTTGCGGCGCGCGGTGTTATAATGGCCGGGCAGTTGAGCGGACGACATGCCCTTTGCGTGCGGTCCTCTCAAGGAAGCGAACCGAAAAGGAAGTGAAACGATGATTAAAACACCCTATCATTATGAAGTGAAGGGCCGGGAAGGGCTTTTGATGATTCGTCTTTCCGGTGAAGTGGATCATCACAGTGCGCGCCCGCTCCGGGAAGAACTGGACAGGCTGATCCTGCAAAAACAGCCCCGCCGGTTGGTACTTGACTTGTCGGCCATTGAATTTATGGACAGTTCCGGTCTGGGGCTTCTCATGGGGCGCTTGCGGCTCATGCAGGAGCTTCGCGGCGTAATGGTTCTGGAAAATCCGAATCCGCGTATCCGGAAAATTTTGCGGCTGGCCGGAATGGAGCGTTTTTTTGAGATTGACGGGGTGAAAGGAGAAAGAAGATGAGAGGAAGAATGAAGGGCGAGGTCAATCGCCTTCAGTTGCGCTTGCCGGCACTGTCGGTCAACGAGGGCATGTGTCGGGCGGCCGTGGGCGCTTTCTGCGCCCAGTTGGGCCCCACAGCTTCACAACTGGCGGATATTCAGTGCGCAGTCTCGGAGGCCGTGACCAATTCGGTGGTTCACGCCTACCGGAGTTTTCCGGGAGACTGTTACATAACCGCCATCCTTTTCTCGGACCGTCGGGTGCGGATCAGCGTTCGCGATACCGGTTGCGGCATTCCGGATATCAAAAAAGCCCGGGAGCCGCTTTTTACCACCGACGCGGCCGGAGAACGCTCCGGGATGGGTTTTACCGTGATGGAGGCCTTTATGGACAGCGTGCGCGTTTATTCCCGGCCCGGGAAGGGCACGCTGGTCGTACTGGATAAAAAAGTGGGACAAGGGGAGAACCCCGGGAAAAAGGAGGAGCAGAGTGGAGGAGACAAGCCGGCAGGCGCGTCATTATGCGCTGATTCGGGCGGCACAGAGCACGACTGAAGAAGCCGCCGGAGCCACGGACACGCTGGTAAAGGAAAATATGGGGCTTGTCTACAATGCCGTTGCCCGTTTCCGGGACCGGGGGATCGAGTATGAGGATCTGGTCCAGATCGGGATTCTCGGGATGTTACGGGCCATCCGCACTTTCGATCTGTCCCGGGGAACGGCCTTTTCAACTTTTGCCGTGCCGCTCATTGTGGGCGAGATCCGCAGAAATCTTCGGGATGACGGGATCCTTCATGTCAGCCGGACTTATAAACAGCTGGGCGCGCGGCTGGCGCGTGCCCGGCATGAGATTAGCGAACGGGAGGGCAGAGAAGCGACCCTTGCGGAAATGGCCGACGCGTGCGGCGTCGGGCTCGAAGAAGCGGCGGTGGCACTTTCGGCTTTACTGCCGGTCGAGTCGCTGTCCGGCGAACTGTATGAGGAGCAGGGAGAAACGCTTTCGGACCGTCTGACCGATGACGAGAGCGCAAACGAGCCCGAAATATTGAACGACCGATTGGCGCTCTCGGCTGCCATCGGAAAAATGCCGCCGCTCTGGCGCCGGATTTTGCTGTTGCGCTATTTCAAAGACCGCACACAACAGGAAACTGCCAATCTGCTGGGGCTTTCACAGGTAAAGATCTCACGGGAAGAGAAAAAAATTCTCTCTTTCCTGCGCGGGGAAATGACGGTGTGAAGATTATGCGACGGTCAGTCTGTACAAAAAGGCCACCGCATTGCGGTGGCTTTGCCAATTGCTTTGAGTTGTTCAGCGCGCGGCGTCGTTCGAACCGGAGTTCCCGGAACTGCCGCCTTCGGGAATGGTGACAAAATAGACGCTTTCAATAATGATTTCGGTTTTGGGCAGGGAATTTTCTTTGTTGACGCCCTTTTGCGTGGTGACGGGTACGCGGCCGATGGCTTCTACTGTTTCCATTCCGTAGATCACGCGGGCAAAGGCGGCATATTTGCCGTCCCGCGTCTTGGAATCGGTCAGCATAATGAAAAACTCGGTGTCCGCTCCGTTTTTATCATCGTCACCGTGATAAAGAGACATGGTGCCTTTGGTATGCGTCAGAAGATTCCCTTCGTAGCCGTTGGCCGAAAATTCGCCTTCCACCCCCGTTTTATCGGCGCTTTCCTTTTTGGCGTCCGCCCCCCCGTAAATGCAGTAATTTTCCTGCACGCGGTGGAAAGTGGAGCCGTCATAGGCGTGCGCCGCTACCAGCTCTTTGAAATGCGCCACGGTCTTGGGCGCATATGTAGAATACAGCGCAATCACAAAGGTGGCCCCGCCTGACAGCGTGAACTGTACATAGTCAGTCGGCGCGTCGCTGGCCGGGAAAGTGTTTTCGTAATAGGATGTCAGTACAGAAGAACTGTTGTAGTTGCCGCTCACATCCGCGCTGCCGGAATCGTCAGGGCGGCAAAATGGCGTGTTATCACAGGAAAAAAGGGTAAAAACCAGAATCGCCAAAAGGCAAATCGAAAAAAAGCGTTTCACTCGGAACCTCCGTTTGAATTTATATACACGGAAGAATCAATTCAAGACATGATTTCATCATTATTTTAGAGTGCAGGACACTCTTAAAACACATTATACCGCAAAAAAGAAAATTTGTCAACCCCCGTATGTTCTGCCCGGCTTCCCGCATACTAAAAATAAAGAGGGGGGATGAGCATGAAGACCGAAAAATGGGTGAAATACGCGGCCGTCACGATCTGCGCGGCCGGTGTTTTTCTGGTTCTTTTTTTGTTTGGAAAATATCTCCTTCCCGCGCTTCTTCCGTTTGCGTTTGCTTTTCTGACGGCGGTGTTGCTTCGCCCGGCGGTTCTTTTTTTGGAGAAAAAGGCGCACTGGCCGTTTTCTTATTGCTCGGTCTTTGTCACCACGGTCTTTTTGCTCCTGTTTGCCGGGCTTTGCTTTTTTCTTTGTTCCCGGCTTTTTGAGGAAGCGCAGAATCTTTTTTCGTTTCTGCTTTCCGATCTTTCAAACGAAAACGGCATGATCTCTTCTTTTTTGGCTTTCTGGAAAGATCTCGGTCGTCGGCTCAATTTTCATCTTTCGGAGCGCTTTCCTGCCATTCGGGATTTGATCGGGGACCCGTCCGCTTTTATTTCGGAGACATTGCGCGGATTGCTTTCGGGGATCACGGCCGCGCTTCCGCCGTTTTTGCTGTCATTGCTCCGTTCGTTGCCGTCTTTCCTTTTCTCTTTTCTCATTTATCTGATTGCCACTTATTATTTTTCCCTTGATTTTTCTTTGGTCAGAGAAACGCTTTTACAGTGTCTGCCGAGCGCCCTTCGTCAAAAATGGCCCGGCATGAGAGAGCGTGTTTTCGGGGTCTGCCGACGGTATCTGCGCGCTTATTTCTTTATTTTTCTTCTGACCTTTGGCGAGTTGTTGCTCGGATTTTTGTCGCTGCGGTTAAACTATGCTTTTTTGCTGGCGTTGGTGACGGCGCTTCTGGATATCCTGCCGGTGCTGGGGGTGGGGCTGGTGTTGTTGCCTTTCGGCATTTTCGAGCTTTGCACCGGGCAGGTTCTTCGCGGGGTCGGATTACTTTTGCTTTATGCGGTCATCACGGTGGTCCGGCAGGTGGTCGAGCCGCGTTGGGTTGGCAAAAGTCTGGGCGTGCACCCGCTTTTGCTGCTGTTCGGTATTTATGCGGGTCTGCGGATTTTCGGCGTGGCAGGTCTGCTGGTGGGGCCGCTCGCGGCGCTGTTGATGCGGGCGCTGTTCCTTCTCCGGCGAAAAAAAGAAAACCGCGCACAGGATTGACCTGCGTGCGGTTTTCTTTTTTGAGATCAGCGAAGCGGGAAAAGCATAAAAAGGCCTTCCATTTCACTTCCGATCAGAGCCGAAAACAAGATCTGAAGCACGATTCCCGCCACCGATGCGACAATGGCGATAATGCCCACGATCCGGGCGGTTTTGGCAGCGGCCGGTTCATAACCGAGTTGCTGAGTGACGCTCTTGGATTTTGAGAGTGCCAGAATGCCCAGCACAATGCCGGCCAGCGAACAGCAGATAAAGCCCACAATCAGGCCGATGATGCTCATGGTCTGCGCACTGTTGGCGTCGGCGTTCAGTTTGGCAATCCGGTTTTGCTCGGCGGTGTCGTTCGGGGTGGGCGGTGCGTAAGGGTTGTTCTGGAATCCATAGGTGCCGCCTTGATTCTGCGTGTACGGGTTTTGTCCAAACCCGTTGGGATTCTGTCCGAACCCATTCGGATTCTGCCCGAATCCATTTGGATTCTGCTCAAACCCGTTGGAGTTCTGCCCAAACCCGTTGGGATTCTGCCCAAACCCGTTGGGATTCTGCCCGAATCCATTTGGATTCTGCTCAAACCCGTTGGGATTCTGCCCGAATCCATTTGGATTCTGCCCAAACCCGTTGGAGTTCTGCCCGAACCTGTTGGGGTTCTGCTCAGCCCCGTTTTGATTTTGCGTATGGTTTTGTTCCGTTCCGTTTGTGCCAAAATTGTTTTGGCTTTGCTGGTTTTGCCCGGAATCTGCCGGGTTCTGACCGAACCCGTTCGCGTTGGGTTCAAATCCGTTCTGATCGCCGTTCATGTTGCCCTCCTGAAACAGAATTTTAGTTTACTATGTTATAGGATAACAGATTTATAACAAAAATGCAAGACTTTTTTCAAAACTCTTTCATGCTTCTTGCACTCTTTCCCGTTCTGTGTTATACTGAAAAAAACAGCAAGGAGGGAGAAAATGCGGCCCGCTTTTAAAAAATATCTGTTTTTCCATTTGGCGCTTGTGGCTTTTGCCGTTGGGTTTTACTTTTATGGCACGCTCATGAGCCGCCTTTTTCCATCCGGCTTTTATCATTGCCCCCTGCACGATGTATTGGGGCTTTATTGCCCTTTTTGCGGCGGCACGCGCGCCTTTTTCTTTTTGCTGAAGGGAGATTTCCGCTCCGCTTTTGCCGCCAATGCCTTTTTGCTTTGCTTTTCGGCCTTTTGGGGAGTGTTGGATCTGATCGTGTTTATTTTTCTTCTTCAGGGAAGGGAAGTGGCGGGCATTTTTCGCCCTTGTTTTTGCTTTTCGCTGTTTTCGTGGTTGCTTTTTGCCGCGGTGCGCAATGCGGCCATGCTCTGCGGTTATGATCCTGTCGGCGATCTGGCGCCGCTTTGGGCCGGCCGGTTGCCTTTGCCGGCGATTTGGGCGGCCTGCACGCTGATTTTTGCTTTTGCGGGCGCGCTCTTTTTCTATCTTTGGCGTCCCCGCCGGTTGCGGCGGCTCCTGTCGGTCATGGGGCTTTCGCTCGCACTTGTCGGATTGCTTGTTTTTTACCGACTTGGCGGGTGCTGAAAGCAAAATAAAAATGCCCCGGATTTCCGGGGCATTTTTGGTGCTTACGCCATAGCGTTGAGTTTTTTGGTAAACTGGCTCTTCTTGTGCGCGGCGGCGTTCTTGTGAATAATCCCGCGGTTCGCTGCGGCATCGATCTTTTTGACGGCGGCCTTATAGGTCTCCTGTGCCAGCGCGGCATCGCCCGCATTCACAGCGGCCTCGTACTTTTTCATAGCGGTCTTGAGCTGCGTGCGGAACATTTTGTTCTGCAGGGTCTTGACCTGCGTCACTTTCACGCGCTTTTTGGCACTCTTGATGTTCGGCAAATCGGTCTCCTCCTTTTTGTGATATTCGGTTTGCACGACGGCGCCTGAGAGGGTGCGCTGTCGCAACGATCCATACGAGAACTTATCATAGCACATTCTGTGCCGAATTGCAAGGGCTTTTTTTGAAAAAAACAAAAAAATCTCAGAATTTTTTCGAATATTGAAAAAAACTGGGAAAATCTACTTGACAAACGGAAAAAGCTTTGCTATAATTATAAACTGCATTATAATTGCCGGGTGTTTCCTTTTCTCTGCAATCCGGCAAGGTTTTTACCAAACTATTTTTAAATAAAAATAGGGCGGCGATCCGGTCTTTCCGCTTGGAGGCGGAAGGGTACATCAACGAATGGAGTGATAGAATTACATGGTCAATGTCAAAGAAGAAAGACTCGGTCAGACCAAACGGATGAGCTTTTCAAAGTCTCGTTTCAATCTGGAACTTCCCAATCTTCTGGAGGTTCAGACAAAGTCCTTCAAGTGGTTCCTGGAGGAAGGACTGGGCGAGGTTCTCCGTGATGTTTCGCCCATCACGGACTTTTCCGGCAATCTGAAAATCGAGTTTCTGTCCTATTCCATCGATCAGAAGCCCAAATATACCGTGGAGGAATGCAAGGAGCGTGATGTCAACTATGCCGCGCCGCTCCGCGTCACCGTCCGGCTGACCAACAAGCAGACCGGCGAAGTGCAGAATTCCGACATTTTCATGGGCGAGATTCCGTTGATGACCGAGACCGGCACATTTGTCATTAACGGCGCGGAGCGCGTAATTGTTTCGCAGATCATCCGCTCTCCCGGTATGTACTACGCCAATGAGATCGACAAAATGGGCAAGCGCAATTACAGCGCGCAGATCATTCCGTACCGCGGCGCATGGCTGGAGTACGAGACCGATAACAGCGGCGTGCTCTATGTCCGGATCGATAAAAACCGCAAGGTACCGATCACCATGTTCATCCGCGCACTCGGTGCGTTGGGGGACAAGCCGGAGATCGAAACCCGCGAGGATGTGTGCGCCATCTTCGGTGAAGAAGAGCGTTTGCGCGCCACCTTTGACAAGGACGAATCCGAGGAGATTGCCGCCCGCAACCGCACTTCCGTCGGTCAGGAAGCCCTCAAGGAAATTTATAAAAAGCTCCGTCCCGGCGAACCCGCCGTGGTGGATGCCGCGCAGAAGCTCATGTGCGACACGCTGTTTGACAACCGTCGTTATGACATTGCCGCAGTCGGCCGCTATAAGTTTGACAAGAAAATGGCGCTGTCCGGCCGTGTGGTCGGCCGCACGCTGGCCGAACCCGCTATCAGCCCTTTGACCGGCGAAATGGTCTTTGAAGCAGGCCGTGTGCTCACCCGTGAGGACGCGCTGGCGCTGGAGAATGCCGCTGTCAACGAAGTGGTGCTCTCTCTGGAAGATGGTAGCACCGTCAAGGTGTTTTCCAACAACACGGTCGAGCCGGCCGCCATTCTCGGCTACGATCTGAAGGATTGCGGCATCAGCGGAAAGGTTCACACGCCGGTGCTACTGTCGCTGATCGAGGAGGCCGCGGGTGACGAGGACAAACTGAAAGATCTGGTTCGTCTCCATTTGGCCGAACTTGCGCCCAAGCACATCACCAAAGACGATATTTTTGCCAGCATCAACTATCAGTTGGGTCTGATGCATGACCTTGCGCTCGGCCAGTATGACGATATCGACCACCTGGGCAACCGCCGTATCCGTTCGGTGGGCGAGCAGCTTCAGAATCAGCTCCGCATCGGATTTACCCGGATGAACAAGACCATTACCGACCGGATGGCCACGCAGGATTCCGACAAGGTTTCCCCGCAGATGCTGATCAACACCCGGCCGATTGCCACCGGCATCCGCGAATTTTTCGGTTCTTCTCAGCTTTCACAGTTCATGGATCAGAACAACCCGCTGGCCGAACTGACGCACAAGCGCCGTCTCTCGGCGCTGGGCCCCGGCGGTATCTCGCGTGACCGCGCTTCCTTTGATGTCCGAGATGTGCACTATACGCATTATGGCCGTATGTGCCCGATTGAGACTCCTGAAGGCCCGAATATCGGTCTGATTTCCTACCTCACCACCTACGCCCGGATCAGCGAGTACGGCTTTATCGAAGCGCCTTATCGCAAATATGACAAGGAAAAAGGCGTGGTGACGGACGAGGTCGAATACATGACGGCCGATGTCGAAGATCACTATATCATCGCGCAGGCCAACGAACCGTTGGATGCGGAGGGTCATTTCGTCAATAAGATCGTCAACGCCCGTGATAAGAACGAGATCCGCGAAGTCGAGGCTTCGCAGGTAGACTACATGGATGTTTCGCCGAAGATGGTGGTTTCCGTGGCCACGGCTATGATCCCGTTCCTTGAAAACGACGATAACTCCCGTGCACTGATGGGCTCCAACATGCAGAAGCAGGCCGTGCCGCTGATGGTGACGGAATCTCCGATCGTCGGTACCGGTATGGAGTACAAGGCCGGTCTTGATTCGGGCGTTGCCATCCGCGCCAAGCGCGCCGGTACGGTGGAATATGTGGATGCCGACCAGATCATTGTCGTGGCGGATAACGGCGAGCGCGATTGCTATCAGCTTATCAAGTTCAAGCGCACCAACCAGGGCACCTGCTATAATCAGCGCCCCGTGGTCAGCCGCGGCGATTACATCGAAGAAGGCCGCGTGATTGCCGATGGTCCCGCTACCTGCAACGGCGAAATTTCGCTGGGTAAAAACGCGCTCATCGGCTTTATGACCTGGGAAGGTTATAACTATGAGGACGCCGTGCTTCTGAACGAGCGTCTGGCCAGAGAAGATGTCTATACCTCTTTGCACATTGAGGAATATACGCACGATGCCAGAGATACCAAACTGGGGCCGGAAGAGATCACCCGCGAAATTCCTAATGTGGGCGATGATGCGCTCAAAGACCTCAATGCAGACGGCATTGTAAAGAAGGGAACCGAGGTCCGGGCCGGCGATATCCTGGTGGGTAAAATCACTCCCAAGGGCGAGACCGAACTGACGGCCGAGGAAAGACTGCTTCGCGCCATCTTCGGTGAAAAAGCGCGCGAAGTGCGCGATACTTCGCTCCGTCTGCCGCACGGCGAATCCGGTATCGTGGTAGATGTCAAGGTCTTCTCGCATGAAAACGGCGATGAACTGCCCACCGGCGTCAACAAGCAGGTGCGCGTGTATATCGCGCAGAAGCGTAAGATCTCTGTCGGCGATAAAATGGCGGGTCGTCACGGTAACAAAGGCGTTGTGTCCCGCATTCTTCCGCCGGAAGATATGCCGTTCCTGCCGGACGGTACGCCGCTGGATATCGTGCTGAACCCGTTGGGCGTGCCTTCGCGTATGAACATCGGTCAGGTGCTGGAAGTGCACCTTGGCATTGCCGCCAGAAAACTCGGCTGGAAGATCATGACCCCGGTGTTCGATGGCGCCAACGAAAAGGAGATTATGGAATGTATGCGGATGGCCGGCATGGCACGCGACATTCGCCCCAATGAAAATGTGGACGGCAAGGATCTCTTCTATGAAAATGTGGATGAAAAGGGTGAAAAGACCTATGTCCATGTAGAGGAAGAGGTGCTGGCCGATCAGGAGAGGCTGAATACCCTTATTAAAGAAGGTAAGGTAAAGGTCATCGACGGCAAGACCACGCTGTATGACGGCCGCACCGGCGATCCTTTTGATAACCCGGTCACGGTCGGAATCATGTACTATCTCAAGCTCCATCACCTGGTCGATGATAAGATTCATGCCCGTGCCAACGGCCCGTATTCTCTTATCACGCAGCAGCCGCTCGGCGGTAAAGCCCAGTTCGGCGGTCAGCGTTTTGGCGAAATGGAAGTGTGGGCGCTGGAGGCTTACGGTGCGGCTTACACCCTGCAGGAGATCCTCACGGTGAAGTCGGACGATATCAACGGCCGCCGCCGTGCTTATGAGGCCATCATCAAGGGTCAGAATATTCCCACGCCGGGCGTGCCGGAGTCCTTCAAGGTGCTTGTCAAAGAACTGCAGGCACTGGCGCTGGATGTGCGGGTGCTGGATAAGGACGGAGAGGAAATTCAGCTTTCCACCCTTTGCAACGATGATACGCCTTCGCCCTACGGCAACAAAGCGGATTTGGCCGCCATTGAAGAAGAATTGGGTCGTCACGGCCTTGACGGCGATGACCTTTCCAATCTGACGGTTGAAAACGAGGACGGAGAAGCTGAGGAAGACGAGGATGAGGATTCGCTCTTTGCCCCGCCGGAAGAAAGCGATGATACAGATTTTGATGATGAAAACTGATAAAAGGAGAGAAAAGACACATGGCAAATAAGGAATTTGATTCGATCAAGATCGGTCTGGCCTCTCCCGAGATGATCCGTAATTGGTCTTACGGTGAAGTGACCAAGCCCGAAACCATCAACTACCGTACCCTGAAGGCCGAAGTCGGCGGACTTTTCTGCGAGCGGATTTTCGGGCCTACCAAGGACGGCGCCTGCATGTGCGGAAAATACAAAAACGCCCATGTCAGCGCCCTGCCGCAGGGACGGGTGCACAAGTGTGAAAAATGCGGCGTGGAGATCACCACCAAAAAAGTGCGCCGCGAACGGATGGGTCACATCGAACTGGCCTGCCCGGTTTCTCACATCTGGTACTTCAAGGCCGTACCTTCCCGGATGGCGCTGGTGCTGGACATCTCTCCGAAGCAGTTGGAGCAGGTGCTCTACTTTGCCGAGAATGTGGTGTTGGATCCCGGCATGACGCCACTGGTGAAGGGCACGGTTCTGGGCGAAAAGGCCTATGAAGAATACCGTGAAATGTATGGCAACGAGTTCCGCGTCGGTATGGGCGCGGAAGCCATTAAGGAATTGCTGGCGGCTATTGATGTCGAGGCGCTGGCTCTTCAGCTGAAAAACGAGCTTCTCACCGCGACCGGTCAGAAGCGGATGCGCGTTATCAAGCGCCTGGAAGTGATCGAGGCTTTCCGCAAATCGGGCAATCATCTTGACTGGATGATTCTGGATGTCCTGCCGGTTCTGCCGCCGGATATCCGCCCCATGACGCAGTTGGACGGCGGTCGTTTCGCTTCTTCTGACCTTAATGAGCTTTATCGCCGGGTCATTGCCCGCAACAACCGCCTCAAAAAACTGATGGAGATTCACACGCCCGACATTGTGGTCCGCAACGAAAAGCGGATGTTGCAGGAGGCCGTGGATGCCCTGATTGACAACGGTCGCCGTGGCAAGCCCGTTACCGGTCCTTCCAACCGCCAGCTCAAGTCGCTTTCCGAAATGTTGCGCGGCAAGCAGGGCCGCTTCCGCCAGAACCTGCTGGGTAAGCGCGTGGACTATTCCGGCCGTTCGGTGATTGTCGTCGGTCCGAATCTGAAGATCTATCAGTGCGGTCTGCCGCGTGAAATGGCGCTGGAGCTTTTCAAGCCTTTTGTTATCAAGCGCCTGACCGAAATGATGAAGGCCACCAATATCAAAGAGGCACAAAAGAAAATCGAGCGTGCCTATCAGCATCCGGAAGTCTGGGATGCCCTTGAAAATGTCATCAAGGAACATCCGGTGCTTTTGAACCGTGCGCCGACCCTGCACCGTCTGTCGATTCAGGCATTTGAGCCGGTGCTGGTGGACGGTCGTGCCATCAAACTTCACCCGCTGGTCTGCACGGCTTTCAACGCCGACTTTGACGGTGACCAGATGCCGGTTCATGTGCCGCTTTCGGCTGAGGCACAGTCCGAGGCGCGTTTCCTGATGCTCTCTGCCAACAACCTGCTCAAGCCTGTTGACGGCCGCGCTGTTGCCGTGCCGACGCAGGATATGATCCTTGGCACCTACTATCTGCTGATGGAAAAGCCCGGCGAGCCCGGCGAAGGCATGGCTTTCCGCGATTTTGACGAGGCCACCATGGCCTATGAAACCGGCGTTCTCGGTCTCCATGCGCCCATCCGTGTGCGCATTTCCCGTGAGGTGAACGGCAAAACCGTTACCGGTCTGGTGGATACCTCTTACGGTTGTATGATCTTCAACCGCAATATTCCGCAGGACCTTGGCTTTGTGGATCGTACCAAGCCCGAAAACGCGCTCAAGATGGAAATTGATACAGCCTTCCTCAAAGCGAAAAAAGGCAATGTCAAGAAGATCCTGGGTATGCTCATTGACAACTGCATCAAGCATCACAGCGCCGCAGAGTGCGCCGAAATGCTGGACAACATCAAGGAAATGGGCTATAAATATTCTACCCGTGCGTCTTTCTCCATTTCGGTGTACGATATGACGGTTCCGAAAGAGAAGCCGCAACTCATTGCCGCCGCGCAGGAAAAGGTGGACCGCATCAACGCTTCCTTCCGTTACGGGCTCTACTCTGACGAGGAGCGTTATAATAAGATCATTGAGACCTGGAAAGTTGCCACTGATGATGTGACGCAGGCCATGATGAAGTGCTTCCATGCGCTCAACCCGATTAAGATCATGGCAGATTCGGGCGCCCGTGGTTCAATTCAGCAGATGAGACAGTTGGCCGCTATGCGTGGTTCGATGTTTGCAACCAACGGTAAGACAATGGAAATTCCGATCAAGTCCAACTTCCGCGAAGGTATGAAGATCCTTGAATATTTCATGGGTTCCCGTAGTTCGCGTAAGTCGCTGTCGGATACGGCTCTGCGTACCGCAGATTCCGGTTATCTGACCCGCCGTCTGGTGGATGTGTCGCAGGAAGTGATCGTCCGTGAAGAGTGCTGTGACGCCACCGAGGGCGAGTGGGTTTCCGAAATTGCCAATCCGGCCGATCCGCAGAACGCACTGGAAAGCCTGTCTGACCGGATCATCGGCCGTTATACTTTCGGCGAAGTGGTGGATCCCGCAACCGGCGAGGTGCTGGTGGCCGATAACACCATGATCTCCGAAGAGGACGCCAAAAAGATTGCCAAGGCCGGCCTCACACAGGTCAAGATCCGCAATCTGCTCAAGTGCCATGCCCGTCACGGCATCTGCGCGCATTGCTACGGTGCCGACCTTGCTTCCGGCAAGACGGTCAGCGTTGGCGAGGCGGTTGGTATCATCGCGGCGCAGTCTATCGGCGAGCCCGGTACGCAGTTGACAATGAGAACCTTCCACTCCGGCGGCGTGGCTGCTGCCAACATTACACAGGGTCTGCCCCGTGTGGAAGAACTTTTTGAAGCCCGTCCGCCGAAGAAAGCCGCTATCATCAGCGAACAGACCGGTAAAATTCTTTCGGTCGCACACGGCGAAAATGTCAATGTGCATGAAATCAGCGTGGTGGAAGACAGCACCGGCGAAATGCACAAGTATACCATTCCTTACGGAATGCAGATCGTGGTGCAGGAAGGCGACCATGTGGAGCGGGGTCAGGTTCTGACCGCCGGTGACAAGGCGCCTGCCGATATCATGCGGATCAGCGGTCTTGATAAGGTTTATGAGTATATCATCGAGGAAATCCAGAAGGTTTACCGTTCTCAGGGCGTGAGCGTTAATGACAAGCATGTGGAGATCATTGCCCGCCAGATGACCCGGAAGGTTCATGTGGAAGATGCCGGCGATACGGAACTGTTGCTGGGCACAACCATGGATGTGCTTGATTTTGAGGACATCAACCGGGATATCGAGGCACGCAATGCCGCCGGTGAACGGACCGATGCCGGAAAAGAACTTCAGCCTGCACGCGCCAGCCGTGTGTTGCTGGGTATTACCAAAGCGTCTCTTCAGACCGAGTCTTTCCTTTCCGCCGCATCCTTCCAGGAGACGACCAAGGTGCTTACCGAGGCTGCGATCAAAGGCAAGGTGGATCACCTGCTGGGTCTCAAGGAAAATGTCATTATCGGCAAGCTGATTCCTGCCGGTACCGGCATGGATTGTTATCACAATGTTCATGTAGAACCGACCGAAAAGGCCGCCGAACTTCCCGAATATTAAGGATTCCTTTCAGATGCCGCGCAATTGCGCGGCATCTTTTTTATTTTGCCTGCCCGGTTTGTGCCGGTTGGAAACGGAAAGAGAATTTTTTGCAGATAATAAGCACTGCCTTTATGCGACATACTTCACACCCAGTCCGGCGGTATAATAGGGCCGGGGTGAGAAAATGGAAAGAGAAGTATACGGAGATCTGCTGTTCTTTATCAATTTCTGCATGGATTTTCAATGCCTTTTCCTAAGCGCACGGTGTTTGCGTCGGCCGTTTTCACTGTGGCGCGGTGCTCTTTTCGCGGCTCTGGGAGCACTGTATGCAGTGGCGGCACTCTTTCTCCCGATTCATGGAGTCATGGCCTTTTTATTGGATCTGGGCGTTTGCCTTTTGATGTGCATCGGTACTTTCGCTGGAAAATCCGTGCGCCCACGCCAGATACTTTGGATCTTTCTGGTCTATTTTGGCGTTTCATTTGCCGTTGGCGGCGTCATGAGCGGCATGGCCGGCCTTCTTTCACATATAGAGGCACCGTTGGGGCAAAGCAAACTTCAGATCGGAAACGGCCTTTTTTATCTTCTCGCGGCACTGGCCGGACTGTCTACTTATTTTTGGGGCAGATATTGTAAGAAAAAAGGGCGTGAGACGCACGGTGAGTTGCGATTGGTTCTTCGGGGACGGGAAGTTTGCGCAGATTGTCTGTTTGACAGCGCCAATTTCTTAAAGGATCCTATTGGCGGGCGCCCGGTGGCTTTGCTTTCCGATCAGAAAGCAAAAGAAATTTTTCCGGCTTCCTTTCTGGAAGCGGCCAGGAACAGCGATCTGTCTGCTTTGCCACGCGAATTTTTAAATCGTGTAAGACCGGTGCCGAGCATCAGTGCCACCGGTGAAAAATTGCTCTTTGCCATTGCCCCGGACGCTGCCTATTTAAATGTCGGTCATGGCGAAAACCCCACCGATCTTCTGATTGCGCCCGCTTTTTCGGGGTTCGGTGAGTACGAAGTTCTACTTCCGGCGGCTGTAATGTAGAAAAAACGAAAATAAAAATGGAATATATTTGAGAAAAGGAGGAAAATATGTTTAAAAAACTGAAAAACTTTCTCCGCAGGCTTTTTCGGGCAAAAGGAGTCTATTATGTTAACGGTCCGGACCTCCTGCCACCGCCGCTTACACATGAGGATGAAGCAAAAGCCATTGCCGCCCTGCCGGAAGATGAAAAGGCCCGTGCCCGGTTGATTGAACATAATCTTCGCCTGGTGGTCTACATTGCGCGGCGCTTTGAAAGTACCGGCGTTGGGCTGGAGGATCTGGTTTCTATTGGAACGGTGGGCCTTATCAAGGCCATCAATACTTTTTCTCCCGAAAAGAATATCAAACTGGCTACCTATGCCTCCCGTTGCATCGAGAATGAGATCTTAATGTATATCCGAAAGAAAAACGCCCGGCGCGGCGAGGTCTCCATTGATGAACCGCTTCATGTGGACTGGGACGGCAACGAATTGCTCCTTTCGGATGTGTTGGGGAGCGAAGAGGACGGGGTGGGATTTGAACTGGAAAAAAAGGAAGAGCGCCGCGTCATCAACGAAGCGCTCCTGACGCTTTCTCCCCGGGAACGGCTAATTGTAGAGTTGCGTTTCGGATTTGCCGGGAAGAGGGAATTGACCCAAAAAGAAGTGGCGGATTCTCTTGGAATTTCTCAGTCGTATATCTCACGGCTTGAAAAGAAAATCATTGCGGAACTGAAAGAAAAAATTGCCGGGAAAATTTAAGCGGGATATTTGTGGGCATGACCGTTTCCGGCCGCCGAAGATTCAAATGATAAAACACATACATTTAAGGTAGAAAAAATGTACGGCAAGGAATTTTTCATGCGCGGTCTGCCTGCTAAAGAGCAGCGGTATTAAGGACTTGATTTGCGTGGAGCGCCGCCGGTTTTTCCTTGCGCGCGGTCGCCTTTCGTGGTCGCGTGCCATGGCGAGGGGTGAAGATTACATTGAATATAAAAGGCCGCCGTACGGCGGCCTTTTGAATTATTCATTTTTGAATGAATATATGCAGATGTAAACGGAGGCTTTTTGAGGGCGAGCAGAGGGATAGGAAGCGGATTTGACATAATAAGCCCAAAATAATGTGCAAAATTAACAAAAATACGTCCAATTTTGTGTTAAAACATACCGAATGCACAAAATGAAAGTTTTTTCAAAAAACCGCTTGACAAGTGAATATTTATGCGCTATAATGGGCACATCAAAAACATTCACCCCCTCAACAGAAAGGAAAACGAACATGAAAAAACTTCTTGCTTTTACGCTGGCCGCACTGATGGCGGTCGGTTGCATCTTCACTCTGGCATCCTGTAAAAAGAACAGCAGCGAACTGAAAGTAGTTGACATTCCCCTGACCGAAGAAAAATATGCTTTTGCTGTCCAGAAGGGCGACAGCGAAATGCTCGGAAAACTGAATGACTTTCTGGCCAAGATCCAGAGCAACGGCACTTTCAATGAGATCATGAATAAATATTTCGGCGACGGAAAGCCCGCGCCGGTTGCTTCCGCTGCCACGATGAAGACCGACGGCAGTCAGTTGATCGTGGCCACCAATGCCACCTTCGAGCCTTTCGAGTATCTGGAGGGCGCAAATTACTATGGCATTGACATGGAGATCATGAGTCTGTTTGCCGCGGAGCTCGGCAAGGAGCTTTACATTAACAACATGGATTTTGACGCGGTTTGCCTTTCGGTCTCGGCCGCCGGCGGTACTTATGAAGATGAAAACGGTCAGGTAAAAACGGTCAGCGGCGGCACTTGCGACGTGGCGGCGGCCGGTCTCACCGTGACCGAAACCCGGAAAGAATCGCTGGATTTCTCTTCCACTTATTACAGTGCTTCTCAAATGATCATTGTGGCCAAGGATGATACCACCTTTGATAACTGCAAGACCAAAGAAGATGTCGAGGCGATTCTCAACGGCTATGACAAGTCCGTCAAGGTCGGTGTGCAGAACGGCACGACCGGAAAGACCTACTGCGTGGGCGATGCCGGTGTGGAGGGCGGCTTTGGCTTTGCCGGATTCAAGTTTGAAACAGTCGGCTATACCAGTGGCGCGGTGGCCGCTCAGAATATCAAGACCGGCAATATCAAAATGGTCGTGATCGACGAGGGACCGGCCAAGGCAATTGTTGCAAAAATCAATGCCGCGGGCTGACCGCAGATGCAAAAAAGACGCGCAAGGCGGGAAATACCGCCTTGCGCCCTGTTGCTTTAAACTTCACGGATAAGGAACGAACATGAAAAAATTTTTCAAAAGACACCGGATCGATATGCTGACGCTCGGCGGCGTGCTGGCATTGATCGTTCTTTTGTGTGTGACGATTGCCAGACAATTCAACTTCGGCAAGAAGTGGGGCATTTTCTACAAATATTTTATTACCAACCGGGGGTACACCTTCCTTTTGCAGGGAATGAAAAACACCGCCATTATCGCGGTGCTCGGCCTTTCGATCGGAATCGTCATCGGCACGCTGATTGCCGTGGTCAAGGTGATCCCGCCTTATAAGCGTCTTACGCGCTATGCGCAACGCGTCTGCGGCGTCTACGTGGCCTTTTTCCGTGGCACGCCAATCGTGGTACAATTATTGGTCGGCTATTACATTCTTTTGCCGTTGCTTTCCCTTAAGCTTTCGCCGGTGGCCTCCTGCGTCATCATTTTCGGTCTCAACAGCGGCGCGTATATTTCCGAGATTATGCGCGGCGGTATTCATTCGGTCGATCCCGGTCAGCTGGAGGCGGCGCGCGCCGTCGGATTGCCCTTTCCGGTGGCCATGATGAAGGTGGTTGTTCCGCAGGCCGTAAAAAACATTCTGCCAACGCTGGGCAACGAGTTTATCGCACTTATTAAAGAGACCGCCGTGGTCGGTTATGTGGGCGCGGTGGATATCACAAAGGCCTTTCAGGATCTCGGCTCCAACTCTTACGAATTTATGATTCCGTATCTGGTGATGGCGTTCCTTTATATCGTCATTGTGGCCACCATTGCCTTCTTTATCAAACTGACCGAAAGGAGACTGGCCAGAAATGAAAGAAACTGAGGCGCTCATCAAGGTCAGGGGACTGACAAAAAAATTCGGCACGCTCACGGTGCTCTCGGGCATTGACGAGGATATTTACGATGGCGAAAAAATTGCCATTATCGGTCCTTCCGGCAGTGGGAAATCCACATTTCTCCGTTGCCTTAACTGCATGGAAGATCCCAGCGGCGGTTCGATTTTCTTTGAGGGGGTCGATCTGGCCGATATGCGTGTGAATATCAACACGCACCGTGAACATATCGGCATGGTTTTTCAGCAGTTCAATCTTTTCAATAACAAGACCGTTCTGGAAAATATTATGCTGGCTCCGGTTTATGTGGGCAAACGGGATCGAAAACATACCCGTCGCCTGATTTTCCGGACGAAAGTGGCCAACCTTTTCAGAAAAGAAAAGAAGCCCCTGCCGCCCGCACCGCAGACCCTTTCCGAAATCAAAGAAAAAGCCGAAAAGAAAGCAAAAGAACTTCTTGCCCGCATCGGCCTTCTTGAAAAAGCGGATGTTTATCCAAGCACGCTGTCCGGCGGACAAAAACAACGGATTGCCATTGCCCGCGCACTGGCCATGAATCCGAAAGTGATGCTTTTTGACGAGCCTACCTCGGCGCTTGACCCGGAAATGGTGGGTGAAGTGCTGGATCTGATGAAGCAACTGGCCGGTACCGGCATGACCATGGTGATCGTCACGCACGAGATGGGTTTTGCCCGAGAAGTGGCCGACCGTGTGCTTTTTATGGCCGATGGGGTCATTGCCGAAGAGGGCACGCCGGAAGAAATTTTCGGTGCGCCAAAGAGCGAACGGCTGAAAACTTTTCTTTCCAAAGTGCTTTGACGGCGGCAAAATTCCGCCGGGAAAATTTTCCGGCGGAATTTTTTGAAAACCCTTGACAAAGTGTGGGAAGGCGACTATAATATCACTAAACTGATGACACAGAAAAAAGACGGTTTCCTTTGTGAAAGCGAGCGGGGGAGGGTGAAAGCCCCGTGCAAAGCGCCGTGTAATATGGGCTGTGGAGGGCGGTGTGAAATGCGCCGACGCTGTGCTCGTTACGCACAGGGATATGACAGTATCCCCAAAGGGCCGAAAGGCTGAAACAAGGTGGCACCGCGAAGATTTTCTTCGCCCTTGAACGAATTTTGCGTTCGGGGGCGTTTTTTGTTTCCCCCGGAAAGGAGAAAAGTATGAACATTCCCTACAAAATCTACCTGAACGAATCCGAAATGCCCACCGCATGGTATAATCTTCGCGCGGATATGAAGAAAAAGCCCGCGCCGCTCCTGAATCCCGCCACCGGCGAACCGATGACGCTGGATGAACTTTCTCATGTTTTCTGCCGGGAGTTGGCCGCACAGGAGTTGAACGATACCGACCGGTTCATTCCGATTCCGGATGAAATCCGGGATTTTTACCGGATGTATCGTCCCTCTCCCCTGATCCGTGCGTATTGTCTTGAAAAAAAGATGGGTACGCCCGCTAAAATCTACTATAAATTTGAGGGCAACAACACCAGCGGTTCACACAAACTCAATTCGGCCATCGCGCAGGCCTACTATGCCAAAAAGCAGGGGCTTCGCGGGGTCACCACCGAAACCGGCGCAGGGCAGTGGGGTACGGCGCTGTCCATGGCCTGCTCCTATTTCGGGCTGGACTGTCATGTTTTCATGGTGAAGTGTTCCTATGAACAAAAACCTTTCCGCCGGGAAGTGATGCGCACCTATGGCGCGGATGTCACGCCGTCCCCGTCCGATAAAACCGAAGTCGGTCGTCGGATTCTTGCCGAGTTTCCCGGAACGACCGGCAGTCTCGGTTGCGCCATTTCGGAGGCGGTGGAGGCCGCCACCACGCGCGAAGGTTACCGTTATGTGCTGGGCAGTGTGCTTTCACAGGTGCTTCTTCACCAGAGCGTGATCGGACTTGAAAGCAAAACCGCGCTTGATAAATACGGCGTCAAACCGGATATCATCATCGGCTGTGCGGGCGGCGGTTCCAATCTGGGCGGTCTTATTGCCCCCTTTATGGGCGAAAAACTGCGCGGGGAGGCCGATTATCGGTTCATTGCGGTCGAGCCCGCCAGTTGCCCCAGTCTCACGCGCGGTTCGTATGTTTATGATTTCTGCGATACCGGAAAGGTCTGCCCCCTGGCAAAAATGTACACACTGGGCAGCGGTTTCATCCCCGCACCCAATCACGCGGGCGGACTTCGCTATCACGGTATGAGTTCGGTGGTTTCCGAACTGTATGACGAGGGGCTTATGGAAGCCCGGAGCGTGAAGCAGACCGATGTATTTGCCGCCGCCGAGTATTTTGCCCGAATCGAGGGAATCCTCCCCGCGCCCGAAAGTGCGCATGCCATCCGGGTCGCCATGGACGAAGCGGAAAAATGTAAGGAAACGGGTGAAGAAAAGACCATTTTGTTCGGTCTCACCGGCACCGGATATTTCGACATGTATGCCTATGAAAAATTCCACGACGGCAAAATGAGCGACTATATCCCCACCGATGCCGACATTGCCAAAAGTCTCTCGGATATTCCGGTTTTACCCGCAAAAAACTCTTGACATCCGGGCACAAAAGGGCTATACTTTTTTTAGATGAACAGCGGATATGCTCCGCGGAAAGAGGCAGACAATGCGGGTATTGTTAACAGGCGGTGCCGGATATATCGGCACGCATACAGTGGTTGAAATGGAAAATGCCGGGCACGAGGCGGTGGTGGTTGATAATTATGTCAACAGTTCGCCGAAAGCCATGGAACGGGTGGAGAAAATTCTGGGGAAGAAGGTGCCCGTTTACGAGGCGGATGTCGCGGACGAAGCGGCGCTTGACCGGATTTTCGCGGCCGAAAAGATTGACGCGGTTGTGCACTTTGCGGGTCTTAAGGCCGTGGGCGAATCGGTCCGGAAACCCTTGGAATATTATAAAAACAATCTGGATTCCACCTTTTCGCTTTTGCGCTCGATGGAAAAAGCGGGTGTGCACAAGCTGATTTTTTCCTCCTCTGCCACAGTTTACGGCACCCCGGAAAAATGCCCCATTACCGAGGATATGCACACGGGCGATTGTTCCAACCCTTACGGATGGACCAAATTCATGATCGAGCAGATTTTAAAGGATTATTGCCATGCGCATCCGGAGATGCAGGTCATTCTGCTTCGGTATTTCAATCCCGTTGGGGCACATAAGAGCGGCCTGATCGGGGAATCACCCAACGGAATCCCCAATAATCTCATGCCCTATATCACTCAGGTGGCGGTCGGAAAACTGAAAGAACTTTCGGTGTTCGGCAATGATTATCCCACGCCGGACGGCACGGGCGTGCGGGATTATATCCATGTGGTCGATCTGGCGCGGGGACATGTGGCGGCGCTGGGTTACAACAAACCCGGTGTGGGTGTTTTCAATCTCGGCACGGGTATCGGATACAGCGTGCTGGATATGGTCAATACCTTCAGCCGCGTCAATGGCGTACCGGTGCCGTATCGTATTGCGCCCCGCCGTCCGGGCGACATTGCCGCATGTTATGCCGATTCTTCGCTGGCCGGGAAAGAGCTGGGCTGGAAAGCCGAGCTGACGCTTTCGGATATGGTACGGGATTCCTGGAACTTCCAGTTGAAGAACCCGAACGGATACGAAGACTGAAAAAAGCGGTTCCTTTGGCGGATGACCCTTTTTAAAACGCCTCCCTTGCATTTTTTCGCAGGGAGGCGTTTTGGCGCTTCGTGCATTCTGCCCCCGGAAGGCGGCGTTTTTTTATTAAAATTGCCTCTTGCATTTTCTACATAAATATGATAAAATATATATAAACAATATTTGATTATTATATGTAGAAATTTAACACAAAGGGGGCGCGCCATGTTTGCAGTCGGTGAATATATTGTGTACGGGACAAATGGTATCTGCCGGGTGGAAGGGATCGGCCCCGCTCCTTACGATAAGAGTGATACGCGTGTTTTTTATCTGCTTGTTCCGGTGAATAATCCGCTTTCCTCCACCATTTATACGCCGGTGGATAACCGGCGCGTTCCCATGCGCCGCCTGATGACGCCAACGGAAATTGAGGCGCTTATTGCCGAAATGCCGCAAATTGAGACTCTGACGGTTCCCGTGGAAAAGCAAAGAAGAGATATTTACCGCGGCACGCTGATGGAACTGCGCCCCAGGGGTTATGTGCAGATCATCAAGACCGTGCACCGCCGCCGCGCCGAACTGACTGCGGCACACAAACATTTTCCGGTGACGGATCTTGAATACGGTCGCCTGGCCAAACATCTGCTTTTCAGCGAGTGCGCCCATGTATTGGGGTTGAGTGAAGACGCCATAGAACAGTATATTGAAGATCGTCTGCCACAGGCAAAATAAAAGTCCGCGCGAAATCCGCGCGGATTTTTTCTTTCCTTTGTTGACAAACCTGTCGGAAAAGGGTAAAATAAAAAAGAATTGAAAAAAGGGGGGAAGAATATGCTGACTCAGGCACAAAGCGAATATAAGCGTCTGACTTTGCGGCTCGGTTTTACCATGCTTTTGTTTGTCGGCCTCTTTTTCGGATACAGCATGCTGATGCCGGCATTGCAGTTGCTTTTTACCCTGACCTTAAAAAATGCCGTTCTTTCGGATATCCTGTATGAGATTGTTTACGGGCTTCTCTATGCCGCTTGTTTTGCGTTGCCGGTTTACTTTTTCCGCCTGATTTCACCGGAGAACCGTTCTTTCCATGTCAGGACCGAATGGAAACTGCCGTCCTTTGCGCCGCTTTATATTTTTGCGGGAATTGCCGTTATTATGGTGGCGGCTTACCTGAACGCCTATTTGCTGGAGATCTTTCATTACAATGATTTCATCGGCGAGCTGACGGACGAATCGTACACGCAGAATTATCAGCTTATTTTGGCCTTTTTCACCACTGCTGTGGTGCCCGGCTTTGTGGAGGAGTTCCTTTTCCGGGGACTGATTCTGGAAAAACTGCTTCCGTATGGCCGCGAAACGGCCGTCATCTTCAGTGCGCTTTTGTTCGGTCTTATGCATCAGAACGCAGGGCAGTTCCTGTATGCTACGGTTGCAGGGCTGGTGCTCGGCTACCTTTATGTCATCACACGCAGTATCTGGTGCGGCGTGCTGCTGCATTTTTCAAACAATTTCTTTTCGGTGCTGATGGGAGCGCTTTCCGAGCGTTTATCCGGAGCGACCGGAAATGCGGTGACCTATCTGATTGATTTTGCGGTGATGGCCGTTGGGTTTACGGCGGCCGTTTTCCTCCTTTTCCGGGTAAAGGACAACCGTCTTGAGGCCCAGCGGAGCGGTTGTTTCGGGCGTTCTCTGCCGCTTCATCCGGATGCGGGCACGGTCGAACTCCCCTGGCGCGACCGTGTGCGGCTCTTCTTCCCCTATTCAATGATCATATTCACCGTGATCGCCTGCCTTGAAATGGGCGGTTATCTTCTTATGGCTGTTTTAAGGTAAGGACGCGCCGTGTGTAAAAAATTTGAAGAAACCGATTTGTTTTATATGAATCTGGCTCTTTGCGAAGCAAGACAGGCCGCCAAAGAGGGTGAAACGCCGGTGGGTGCGCTGGTGGTGCGGGAAGGACGCGTGCTTGCCGCCGCCCATAACCGGCGGGAAGCCCTGCGGGATATCGGCGCCCATGCCGAAATGCTGGCGCTCTCAGCTGCCGCGAAAGAAACGGGCGACTGGCGGCTTTCCGGCTGTACGCTTTATGTTACGATGGAACCCTGTCCGATGTGCGCCGGGGCGCTACTGGCCGCCCGCGTTTCCCGGGTGGTGTACGGCGCGCCAGACGCCGTGGCGGGCGCCATGGGAAGCGTGGTCAACCTGCCGCGGTTTCCGCTGGGTGCGCACCCCGTTGTGGAGGGCGGATTGCTGGCAGAGGCGAGCCGGGCGCTCCTTCGGGATTTTTTTGTCCGGAAAAGGGAAGAAAAGAAAAACAGACCGGAAAAATGCGAATGCCTGACCGATCTGCAAACTACAAAAAAGGATAATAAACAAGAAAAATGATACCTGCGCTTATTCTCTTCGCGGTTACTTATGTGCTCATGCTGATATTCGGCAAATACCGCCCCTGCATTGCGCTGACTTCAGGGCTGGTATTTATCTGCACCGGAATGTTGCCGCTTGAAAAAATTCTTCCGTCCATTGATTTCAATGTTCTGCTCATGATCATCGGGACCATGGGACTGGTGGCGCTTTTTACCGAGAGCCGGATGCCGATGCTCCTTTCCGACCTGATTATGGAGCGTGTGCCCAATGTCAAATGGGCGGCCGTGGCGCTTTCGCTTTTTGCCGGCGTCATTTCGGCTTTTGTGGATAATGTGGCCACAGTGCTGATGATTGCCCCCATTGGCCTTTCCATCTGCCGGAAGCTGAAGGCCAATCCCGTTCCGTTCATCATTTCCATCGCGGTTTCTTCCAACCTGCAGGGCGCGGCCACGCTGGTGGGGGATACCACCGCCATTATGCTCGGTTCTTCGTTGCAGATGAGTTTTGCGGACTTTTTCTGGTATCACGGCCGGCCGGGGATGTTTTTTATGGTGGAACTGGGGGCTTTGCTCTCGGCACTCATCCTTTTGTTCATTTTCCGGCGCGAGAACGCCCCGGTGGAGCGGCAAGGCGAACGCACGAAAGTGACCGATCCCGTGCCCACCGTTCTGCTTTCGCTTTCGCTTGTCTGCCTGATTGCGGTTTCCTTTATTCCGGAAAAACCGTCTGTTACCAATGGAGCCATCTGCTGTGCGCTTTTTGCGGTCGGTCTTGTGTATAAACTCCTTCGGACCCGCCGCTTGCCCTCGCTGTTGCCCACACTGAAAGAAATTGATTTTATCACCATCGGCATGTTGGTCGGGCTCTTTCTCATGATCGGCGGCATTGCCGAACAGGGCGTGATTGATGCGGCGGCTTCTCTCCTTTCCCGCGTGGGCGGCGGAAACGCGTTTGTCCTTTATACGCTCATTGTCTGGGGTTCGGTGGTCATTTCGGCTTTCATTGACAACATTCCCTATGTGGCCACCATGCTCCCGGTGGTGGCGGGGCTTTCCCCGGTGCTGGGGATGGACCCCACGCCGCTTTATTTCGGGCTTCTTTCGGGGGCCACGCTGGGCGGGAACTGCACGCCCATGGGTGCTTCCGCCAATATTACCGGCATCGGCATTCTTCGCCGGGAAGGTTATGAGGTTAAAAACCGTGATTTCTTCCGCATCGGCATCCCGTTCACGCTGGCGGCCGTCATCCCGGTCTATATTTTGATTTGGATCTGTTTCGGAATATAATTTTTGCAAGTTTCTCTTGACAAACTTGCAAAAAAGTGCTACAATACCCTATACACGAAGGGGCAACGGCGTCCGCGTGCATTTTTTGCACGCAGGAGCCGCCTTTCTTTTTTGGGAGGAATCGGTTATGAAACGAGAAGGCGAAGTCCGGATTCCGGCCGGATGTGCCATTGCCGGAGTTTTTTCCCGTTCGGGGGAGCGGATACCGGGCGATCTGGTGGTCCGGGCTATGCGCGTCATGCACGAGCGCTCCAACGGTCTTGGCGGCGGGTTTGCCGGATACGGGATTTATCCGGAATATAAAGATTTTTACGCTTTTCATGTTTTTTATGATGACAGGGAAGCACGCGCGGAATGTGAAAAATATCTGGATGAAAAATTTGAGATCATCAATCTTTCCAAAATCCCGGTGCGCAAAAGCCCGAAAATCAAAGACGAGCCGCTCATCTGGCGCTACTTTCTCACACCCAATCACAATCTTCTGCGGGACAGCCACCTTCACGAGCGGGAATATGTGGCGCGCAGTGTGATCTATATCAACACGGCGGTAAAGGGCGCCTATGTTTTTTCCAGCGGGAAAAACATGGGCTCTTTCAAGGCGGTCGGCTTTCCGGAGGATGTCGGGGATTATTACCGGCTGGAGGAATATGCCGGTTATTCCTGGACGGCGCACGGGCGCTATCCCACCAACACTCCGGGTTGGTGGGGCGGCGCGCACCCGTTTTCATTGCTTGATTTTTCGGTGGTGCACAACGGGGAGATTTCCTCATATGATGCCAACCGTCGTTTTATCGAGATGTTCGGCTATAAATGCTCACTCCTGACCGACACCGAGGTCATTACTTATATTTTTGATTATCTTCTGCGCAAAAAGGGCCTGACGCTGGAGGAAGCGGCGG
>CAJJIY010000006.1 GCA_905187695.1 uncultured Eubacteriales bacterium
TCAGGCGTTGCGGCCGTTGCAACCGTCTCCCGTACCTCGGGCGTTTCGGCCTTTGCCGGTTGAGCGGGCGCCGCCTCGGACGCTGCTTCCCGCACGGCCGGGCCGGCCGCGGGCGCGTCTTCCATTTTATCATCAAATCCGGTGGCAATGATTGTAATTCTCATTTCGTCATCCAGCGAATCGTCAAAAGCCAGACCCCAGATGACATTGGCATCCGGATAGGCCTCACGCGAGATCATGGAGGAAGCCTGATCCACTTCTTCCAGCCCCACATCGTGAGAGGCGGTGATGCTGATGAGGATACCCTTGGCACCGTGAATGGAGGTCTCCAGCAGCGGGCTGGAAATGGCGGCCTTGGCAGCCAGCTCCGCCTTGTCCGCACCGGTGGCTCCGCCCACGCCCATGTGGGCATAGCCGGCATTTTTCATCACCGAGGTGACATCGGCAAAGTCCAGATTGATAAATCCGGGCACATTGATCAGCTCGGAAACGCTCTGAACGCCGCGACGAAGCACATCATCGGCAATTTCAAAGGCGTTGCCCAGCGTGATGCGGGTATCGGAGACCTGCTTGAGCTTTTCGTTGGGGATGACCACCAGCGAATCGACATACTGCCGCAGTTCTTTGATGCCCCGCTCGGCCTGCTCCATGCGCCGCTTGCCCTCGAAAGCGAAGGGCTTGGTCACGATGCCGATGGTGAGAATATTCATCTCATGCGCCACGCGCGCCACGATCGGCGCCGCACCGGTGCCGGTGCCGCCGCCCATGCCGGCCGTGACAAAAACCATGTCCGCGCCGGTCAGCATCCGTTTGATATCCTCGATGGATTCTTCTGCGGACCTTGCGCCGATATCCGGGTTGGCCCCTGCGCCAAAGCCCTTGGTGATCTTTTCACCGATGACCATCTGCGTCGGCGCATCGGAATTTCTCAGCGCCTGACGGTCGGTGTTGATGGTCACAAACTCCACGCCGCGGATATTGGCGGCGATCATACGGTTGACGGCATTATTTCCGCCGCCGCCCACACCGATTACCCGAATTACCACGCCGCTTTCGCAGCTGTCATCGCGTTCGAAAGTCATATGTTTCATCCTCCGTTTTCTGTTTCTGCACTGTGTGCGAAGGTCTAATTGTTACTTACCCTATATTTTAATATACTTTTCCCTTTTTTGCAAGATGTTTTTGAAATATTTTCTGGGGTCTTTTGCATCCGGCTATCCTTTTTTCGGATCTCCGGATGCAAAAATTATCTTTTTTTGACGGAAATGAGCGAAAGCATATCCCCATAAACCGACGCCCCCGCATCCGGCCGGTCAAAACGGCGGATGTTTTCGGACAGGGCCGCTCTTTTTTCTTTTGAATCCAGCAGCTCAAAGACCACCTTTGTCAGGCTTTCCCCTGTCAGTTCGGATTCGGGCAGAAGGACGGCCGCGCCGGCCGCCTCCAACGCCCTGGCGTTTTTTGTCTGATGATCTCCCGCTACATTGGGAGAAGGAATGAGAATGGCCGGCTTTCCGAGCGCCGCCGCCTCGCTGATGCTCATTGCGCCGGAACGACAGATGAGCAGATCGGCGCGGGCCATTTCCTCCGGCATATTTTCAATAAACGCACGCACGGAAAGCCTGCGATTCTTTTCCAGCCCGACCGACTGAAAATCCGAAAGAAACGATGGATAATTCCTTTTTCCGGTTGCATGAAGGTGGCAAATATCCCCTCTTTTTTCTTCTGCCTTCATCAGTTGGAGCACGGCCGCGTTCAGAGCGTTCGCGCCCAGACTGCCGCCAAATGAAAGCACACGCTTTGTACCGGAAACGCGCAGGGCTTTTTTCTCCGTGCGCAGAACCCGAACCGGATTGCCCACCACTCTGATCTTGTTCTTGGGCAGATGCCGCCCGGCTTCCTCAAAGTTCAGCCAGATGCGGCTGACACGGTGCGAAAGTACCCGCACAGCCAATCCCGGTATGGCATTGGATTCGTGCACGGCTGTCGGGATCTTCAGGCGCGCGGCCGCCGACAGCGCCGGATAGCAGGCATAACCGCCCGTGCCGATGACAATGTCCGGACGGAAATCGGAAAGAATCCGCGCGGCTTCCCGCTTTCCTTCCTGCGACTGCCGCAACGCACGGAGCGCCTTTGCGGGAGAGCTTCTGGACAGCCCAGAAAGGCAAAGCGAGCGGATCTCATATCCGGCGTGCCCGACAATTTCGTTTTCCATGCCGCCGGCACCGATGAAAAGAATGTCGCTTTCCGGTTCTCTTTTTTTCACTTCGTCCGCAATGGCCAGCGCCGGCATAATGTGGCCGCCGGTTCCGCCACAGGCAAAAATGGCTCTCATTTTATTCTCTCCTCCTGCTGTATCGGGATATGGACAGCACGATCCCCATTTCAAAGATCTGCATGGCTAAAAATGTACCGCCGGAGCTGAAAAACGGCAAGGAAACGCCGGTGTTCGGCATGGAATTGGTGACTACCGCGACATTGAGGATGGTCTGCAGGGCCAGTTTGAAAGAGATGCCGTATACCGCCAGCGCGGAAAACCGGTCCGGCGCACCGGCCGCGATTCCAAAGCCGCGCATCACCAGTAAAAAAAACAGCAAAAGCAGCAAAAATGCTCCGACAAACCCCAGTTCCTCGCAGATGACGGTAAAAATAAAGTCGTTTTGCGGTTGGGATACATAACCGAACTTCTGCAGTCCCGCGCCGTATCCTTTTCCGAACAACCCGCCCGAACCGATGGCATAAAGGCCCTGCAGGGTTTGCCAGGCCGAGCCGAGCGGATCCACCTCTTCAATGTGCAACCAGGTATTCACCCGCACCTGCGCGTAACTGGAAACCAACACCAAAAGCGTGCCGGCCAGTGCCACCGCCCCGGCCATAAAACCAAGATATTTTAGTTTTGTCCCGCCGAGAAACATCATGAAAACGCCGATCATGGCAATGATCAAAAGACCGGAGATATGTTTTTCGGCCGCGACCAACAAACAGATCATGGCGATGAAAAGACCGGGGCGCAACACGCCGTAACGCAGATTTCCGCCCTGTTTTTTGGTGGAAAGCACCTCGTTTTCATGTCGGGAAAAGAACAATGCCAGCACCAGAATGAGCGCCAGTTTAGCGATCTCGGAAGGCTGAAGCGTGAGGGGCCCGAGCACCAGCCAGCGCCTGGCGCCGCCCCCCACCGTTCCGATGAGAAGCACCAAGAGCAAGAGGAAAAGCGAAACACCGTAAAGCGCCACGCCGAAAAGCCGCCAGAATTCCGGCGTGGCAAAAAGAACAAACGGCAGCGTTGCAAGGATTGACAGCAATCCGAACGCCAGATATCTTTTTAAAAAATAAAGCCGGTCGCCGAAAAATTCTTCTCCGTAAACAGAACTGGCGCTGTAGGACATGACCGCGCCGAAAACCAACATAGAAAGAAAAAGCAGAAGAAAAACCGTATCTACCGATCCCCGCGAGACATATCCTTCGTTGTTTTCTCTCCTCAAAGACGGGAAAAACAGACCTTTCAGTTCTTTTTTCAGTTCCATACGCTTACCTCAAAAAGAAAGCCAACACCGCAAAGAGCAATGCCGAAAGCGAAAAGAGCGCAACCACGCCGTTTTCTTTCATACCCAACTTTTCAAAATGATGATGAAGCGGCGCCATCCGGAACAGGCGCTTTCCGTGAGTCAGGCGGAAAAAGACCACTTGCAGAACCACAGAGGACGCCTCCAGTACATAAACTCCTTCCGCCACAAATACCGCAATCGGACACCCCGAAAGGAGCCCCGCCGCGGCCACCGCTCCGCCAAGGAACAGCGACCCGGTATCCCCCATAAAAACTTTGGCGGGATGGTGATTGAAAAGGAGAAACCCAAGGCAGGCGGCCAGCAAAAAAATACCGGTCACGGTGAGCACACTTTTTTGCCCGAAAAGACCAAAGACCAGCAAAAAAGCCGAAAAAACGGCCGTAACACAGGAAAGCAGGCCGTCAAGCCCGTCCGTCAGATTCAACGCGTTCACCATAAAAACCAGATAAATAAGCGCGAAAAAGTCATAAAAGAAACCGAGATTCAACTCTTTTCCGAAAGGAAGAAAAAAACAGCCGTCCAGACATCCGGTATACCGGCAGACAAAAAGGAAAAGTGCGGAAACCAGTAAAAGAAGGAAAAATTTTTCCGGTGCGGTCAATCCCTGGTTTTTCCCTTTAACCAGTTTGCAATAATCATCCACAAAACCGACCGCGCCGCAAAGGAACGCAAAAAGCGACAAAAGCGCCAATGGCAGAAAACCGGCTTTTTGCCCGGAGAAAAAGCAGTAAAGGCCAAACAGGAGCACGGTGATCAAAAAAGCCGCCATGAAACCAAGGCCGCCCATGGTGGGTGTTCCCTCTTTTTCTTTGTGCCATGCCGGGCCGATCTCCAGAATATGCTGCCCTGCATGCCGTCGGCGAAGCGCCGGGATTAATAATCGTTCAAAAATTATGGTAAGGACAAAAACCGAAAAGAAGAGGAAAAGGCCCTTCCACCCTGTAATGTTCATCAAACCAACCTCCCCAGTGCCTGTTTCACCCGCCACAACCCGGCACGGTGACTGGCCTTTAAAAGAATCCATGCGTCGGCCGGCAATGTTTTCAGCAGTTCGCAAGCGATCTGCTCCGCTCCGTCATTTTCAAAAATCCGGATGGCTTCTTCTTTCATATGACCGCGCCGCGCGCCGGCCGCCGTAAATTTTGCATACCGGCCGCAAAGGAAAAGGAACGAGAGACCGGCTTTGGCTGCGTATTCGCCCACCGCATCATGAAGCGATTCGCTATAACTTCCCAGTTCCTCCATGTCTCCCAGCACCGCACCATAGGGCTTGCCGTCCGCCATCAGTGAAAGCGACTCAAAGGCAGCGGCCATTGCCTCCGGCGAAGCGTTATAGGAATCATCAATCAGAGAAAAAGGACCGATCTTTTCTGTTTGCATCCGCGGATGTGTTTTGCCGGCACTGGCAAGCCCCGTTCTCAGTTCTTCTTCCGAAAGACCGAGAAAATGACCAACGGCCGTGCAAAGCGCCAGCGTCGTGAGACCGACACGCCCCGGAATCGGGTAGGAAAGCGCGTTGATCCGACCGTCCCCGAAAACGATGTCTGCCATTATTCCGTTTTTATCCGAGTGATGCGACAAAACGCGGCAGTCTGCGCTTTCCCCCGTACCGAATCGGATGACTTTTTCCCCTGTGAATAGAGCCTTTGGCAGATCTTCCGGGCAAAACAGCACGCCGCCCGGGCGCAGGCCGCACACAATCTTTGCTTTTTCAAGGGCAAGTGCCGCAGGACTTTCAAACATACCGACATGAGCTGTGCCGATGTTGGTCAGCACACAGATATCGGGAGACAGCGCCCTTGATAGTCTTTCCATTTCGCCCGGATGATTTACCCCCAGTTCCAGCACAAAATCATCCGCTTCTTCCATAGAAAGTAAAGAAAGCGGCATTCCAAGCAGACTGTTATGATTTCCTTTACTTTTTTGAACGGTCTCTTTTTCCGAAAGAAGCGCAAAAAGCGCGTCCTTGATGCTGGTTTTGCCCGAACTGCCGCTCACGGCAATTACCCTTGCCGCACTAAAAGATCGTCGGAACGCCGCCGCGCGCAAAAGGGTTTGTAACGGATCCTGTGATTCAAAGGCCGAATAATTCCCCGCCGGTAACGGTACGCCCGGCGGCAAAAGCAGTGCGCAGGCTCCTCTTGAAAGCGCTTCCGAAAGGAACCGTGTACCGTCTGTTTTTCCCCCCGGAAGCGCCAGAAACAGGTCTCCCGGACGCACTTCCCTTGAATCGGTGGCCATTCCGCGCACGGGCTGCGGAATTCCGAACCGAACGGGCGTTATGCCGAGTGCAAGCTCCAGTACGCCGGAAGCACGCATCGGCGTGCACAAATCAATTCTCATGCGTTTCCCTTTTCACCCTTTCCGCCATACAGCGTGCCGCGATCTCCCGCTCCGAAAAAGGCAATCGTTTGGTCCCGCGGATCTCATATTCTTCATGTCCTTTTCCGGCAAGCAGCAAAATATCTCCGGAACGGGCTTCTTCCACGGCAAATGCGATGGCCTCTTCCCGATCTGGAATGACGCGGCAGGCTTTCCCCGGAAGCATTCCGCTTTTTATTTCCGCCAGAATGTCCATAGGATCCTCGCTCCGGCAATTATCGGAGGTCAGAACGGTAAAGTCGGCCAGCCTTGAAGCGATTCCCCCCATTTTTCCACGCTTGGTGCGGTCTCTGTCGCCTCCGCATCCGAAAAGAAGCAGAATCCGCCCCCCCGCCGGGCAGAAACGGCGTACGTTTAAAAGCAGTTTGGACAAGGCGTCCGGCGTATGCGCATAATCCACAAAAACGCGGATACCGAGCGGATTTTGGGCAATAGCCTCCATTCTGCCTTTGACTCCGTGAAAATCCGCAAGTGCCGCGGCCGCCGTCTCCGCCGGAATCCCCTCGCGAATGGCTGTGGCCGCCGCCAGCACGGCGTCTTCCATCACAAAGCGCCCTGGGAGCGGGAGCAAAAACCGCGTATCGCAAAACCGGAAAGAACTGCCCCACGCGCCTTCCCTGAGTTCACCGATCATTTCCTCTCCGACCTGAAAAGCCGGCACGCCGATCTCTTTTGAAAGGCGTTTTCCGTAATCGTCAAAGGTGGAGACAACGGCTTCCGCGCAGGAATCAAACAGGCTTTTTTTCACCTGATAGTATGTCTCCATATCCCCGTGTAAATCCAAATGCTCGGGAGAGAGATTGGTAAAAACAGCTTTTTTGAAAAAAAGCGGCGCGGTTTTCTTAAAATAAAGCGCGTGGGAACTGACTTCCAGCACGGCTCCCCTGGCGCCTGCATCCCGCATTCCGGCAAGAATCCGGTATAATTCGGCCGGGTCCGGCGTAGTCATGTTTGCCAGGACATCGTGATTGGGAAGCGTTTTGTTTTCTCCGTTCAGGAAGGCCCCCAGCGTACCAATCAGGCCGGTCGTAGAACCGGCGGTATTCAGGATGTGCGAAAGCATTGCGGCCGTGGTGGTTTTCCCGTTTGTACCGGTCACTGCAAAAAGGCGGAGATCTTTGCCGGGATGACCGAAATAAGCGTCATAAAGACGCGCGCAGGCCTCCCGACTGTCAGGAACCGTGTAAACGCCGGGCATACGGCACTCACCGACCGCCATCAGGGCTCCCGAAGAAAGCGCCTGCCGGATATATTGATGACCGTCCGCGTGAATACCGCGCAACGCGATAAAAACATTTCCGGGGCGAACCGCTCTTGAGTCGGTCGCGATTCCGCTCACTTCCCCATCCGGCATTTCATTTTCAAAATGATATCCGGCACTTTCAAACAAATCTCTGACCGTCATATGCACTCCTATTCTGCCACTTCGTCAAAAGGAAAATACAGCGTTATCACACTTCCGCGCGGTAATACGCTCCCTGCCGCGGGAAATTGATTTTTTACGGTTTTATCCGAAAGAGCGAAGTCTTTGGCTCCGGCTACGGACAGATTGAACCCGGCTCGAAGCAATGTTTCGATTGCCAGAGAAGCGCTCATTCCTATCAGATTGGGCACGGTTGCCTCTGATGTCACTCCGTCACCCAGCGTCAGCAGAATTTTGGCTTCGCTTCCCGTAATTTCGCTTCCGACCGCCGGACTCTGCCCGGTCACGGTATCCCCTTCTCCCGAAAACTCAAAAAGGAAACCGGCTCCCATAAGCAGATCCGCCGCCTTTTCCCGACTGAGCCCCGTCAGATCCGGCACGGGTTTGCTTCGGAGCGCTTCCTCCTGTTCGGTATAGACCGCTTCCACCCCCAAATAGGGCAGGATTTCCGAGAAAACGCCTGCCACATAAGGAGCGGCTACCACACTGCCGTACTTGCTGCCGTCCGTCGGTTCGTCCACCACGATAATGACGGCATATTGCGGATCATCCGCCGGCGCGTAACCGACACATGAACCGATACGCGCGTTCGGATCATCTCCGATCTTTTCGGAAGTACCGGTTTTGGCGGCTACCCGATACCCCGGCACATAGGCATTTTTGGCGCCGCCGTCTCCGGCCACGCCGCCGGCCAGAATCGAAGAGATGGTTTGCGCGGTTTCTTCGCTGATCACACGGCGGCGCACTGTGCGCTCGTGCCTGTAGACCTCGTTGCCGGCCGAGTCTTTCATTTTTTCCACCAGATAGGGCTGAAGCAGTTCGCCGCCGTTGGCAATGGCTGAGACCGCTGTGATCATCTGAAGGACCGAAACCTTGAAATTCTGCCCGAAAGAAGCGGTGGCCAGATCCAGTTCGGTAAAAGAAGAAGCGGCATGAAAAATGGAATTTCCTTCACCCGGCAGGTCTATACCGGTTTTTTCAAGCATTCCGAAAGAAGAAACATACCGGTAAAAGCAATCGCATCCAATGCGCGCGGAAATCGTCATCATGACCGGATTGCAGGATTTTTGCAAGCCTTCCGTAAATGTCAGACTGCCATGCCCGCCCCGCTTGTGACAGTGAATCATCCGGTCTGCCACCGCCATAACGCCACTGCAGAAAAATCGCTCATCCAGATCGGTCACGGCCTTTTCCTCCAGCACCATGGAACAGGTCATGGTTTTGAAGGTGGAACCGGGCATGTAAATTTCGGTAGCCGCCTTGTTTGACCAGGTTTCAAGGAGCAATTTCCCCTTGGCCGTCCGGTATTCCTCGCTATCCTCGGAAAGCCCCAACGCCTGCAAAATTGCCAAGGATTCTTCATTGGGCGTAAAAGGATCGTTCAAGTCAAAAGAAGGAGCCGTGGCCATGCCCAAGATGGCGCCGGTATTGACATTCATCACAATACCGCAGACCCGGTTTTTGGCGCCGGATTCCAAAAGTGTGGCGGCCAATTGTTTTTCCAGAGCCGCCTGCACAAAAGCATCCAGCGTGGTCGTCAGAGTATAGCCGTCCGTGGCAGGCACGTAGGCCTCATAGCGGTTCGGCAGCGCGTTCCCGCTTGAATCACGCGCTGTAATATAAGAACCGGACACACCGGCCAACGCCTCTTCATACTGATATTCAAGACCGTAAAGCCCCTGCCCGTCACTGCCGGTAAAACCCAGCACATGGGAAGCCAGTGTACCGTAAGGATAATATCGGGTGCTCACAGCTTTGACCGAAATCAGATCGGAAAGATTTTCCGCCAGTGCAAATTTCAGGACGGTATCGGCCGTTTCCCGTTCCACCGAACGCGCCACGGTTCGCTCCAGATCCCCTGTGTGTGAGAGATGTTCCCGCATTTTTTCAACGGTAAGTCCCGCGATCCGGGAAGAAAGCCCGACCGCAATTTTTTCCCCCGGATTCTCCCCTTCGGCCGTTGCCACCGCATGCGGAAAAACCGATACGCGGAAAATGGTCCGGTTTCCGGCCAGAACGCGGCCGTTTGCATCCAGAATCTGTCCCCGGTCGGCACGCACCGGAGATTTGGTGGTCAGCTGATCGAGCACTTTTTTCTGATACCGTTCAAAGTCAAAATATTGGATCATAAATATTCTGAAAAGTAAAAATCCGAATGCCAACAATAAAAAAAGCGCCACTGCGGCCGAGCGTCGGATCGTCCTTTGCGCGGCCCTGTCCTTTTCCTGCATTCTATTCCCTCCGTCTCTTCTTTTTCAGGGAATTTTATTCGGCCAAGAGCCGTTTTATGCCGGGAAGCAGACAACCCGTTCCTTTGTGACAAAATAAAAAAGAGCCGCTTCAAAGTAGGCTCTGATTTTTATTTATTCAGGAAATATCGGCCAAAGACAAAAAAGCCCCCACCCGGGGGGCTTGCTTATTTTGTTCCGAAAAGGGTGGCAAAAGCGCCGGCCAGCGTGCCGGAACCGCGACCTTTTTCTTCATCGTCATAGACTTGTACGCTATCCTCGCCGTCAAACTCCAGATAGTCATCGTCATCGCCCAACGCATCAAACTGTGCGGTGTTCCCGCTGAGATTTTCGGCGTTTCTCAGCGCCGTTACTTCACCGGAAAGATGTTCCACACGCTCATCCGCGCGGCGGAGCAGTGCCGTGCTGCCAACAATCAACGCCAGCGAAAGAACAAGCATCAAAGCAAAAAAGCTGTTGAGCATCACCAACCGGCGACCGGTCGAGCGGAAGCGGTGTGCGCCCATTTCTCTCTTTTTGGCAAGGCGTTGCCTTTTCTGATATTCCCGGCTTTGTTCTGCTTTGCTGCGGGCACAGGCCAACGACCGGCGCATAGCGCCCAGCCGGTCACTGTCACCGAAGCGGTGATTGAAAAAGGCCACAAAATCGCCGGTGGTAATCTCGGTGTTGCCATTGCCGTCATCGTGCAAAAAAACAACGGTGGTTGCATTCGGAACGGGAGCCTTGTCAATTTTACGCCCGGACAACGCTTCCTGAGTGCGGTCATGATACCGATTTCTCAACGCTTCGAACTGCTCTTTATAATCATCCTTTTCATATACTTTTTCATAGATAGCCATGGCGCACCTCCGTTCTTTCTGATTTTACATTTTATTATTTACATTTTTTCCGCCACCCGTAATTTGGCACTGCGGGCACGCGGATTTTCCGCCTCTTCTTCTTTTCCGGGCAGAATGGGTTTTTTGTTGACCAGTTTTACAACCGGTTTTTTACCGCATACGCAAACCGGCAGGTATTTGGGACAGGTACATCCGCTTCCCAAATCCGCGAAAGTCTGCTTGACGATGCGATCCTCCAGCGAGTGGAAAGTAATGACCGCCAGTCTTCCGCCCCGGTTCATCCGTGCGGCAGCCGTGCGAAGCGTAGGCTCAATCACATCCAATTCCCGATTGACCTCGATCCGGATGGCCTGAAAGGAGCGTTTGGCCGGATGATGACCGCCCTCCCGTGCAAAAATCGGAATCGCACTCTTGATAATCGCCGCCAGTTCTCCGGTGGTCCGAATCGGCTTTTCGCTTCTCTTACGGACAATCTCGGCCGCAATTCGCGCGGCGTATTTCTCTTCGCCATAGGTGAAAAGCAGATTTTTCAGTTGATCCTGAGAATAGGCGTTGACCACTTCAAAGGCGCTTTTTTCCTGCCGTCTGTCCATGCGCATATCCAGCGGCGCATCGGCCTGATAGGAAAATCCGCGCTCAGGCGTATCCAGTTGATAAGAGGAAACGCCCAGATCAAGGAGAAGCCCGTCAATTTTTTCAATTCCCTCACGGTCCAGAATTTCGCCCAACTGCGAAAAATTTCCGCGGACGACCCGTGCGCGTTCTCCAAGCGGAGCCAATCGCCGGCCGGCGGCTTCCACAGCAGCCTCATCCTGATCTATGGAAATCAACTTTCCTGTCGTCAACCGAAGGCCGATAGCAAAGGAATGCCCGCCGCCGCCGGCGGTCCCATCCACATAAATACCGTTTTTTTTGATAGCCAACCCCTCGATGCACTCGGCAAGCAACACCGGGCGGTGTGAAAATTCGTTTTCCATGTCTTAAAGTCCGTTTGCTTCCAGCACATCCCGGATCTCACCAAGATCCATGCTGTCCACATATTCGGCATATTTGTCTTCTGCCCAGATCTCACCGTAGTCGCCGCATCCCACAATCACAAGATTCCGGTTCCCTTCCTCGGGTTTGGCACCCGCGCCGATGTAAGAGAGCATGCCGGTGGGCAACAGCACGCGCCCTAAAGAATCCGGCGTGGTTTGAGTGGCGTCCCGATAAATAAAGAGGAAGAACTTTTCCATATCTTTACGGGGGAGCGCCTTGAGCGGCTCGATGTATTTTTCCCAGGCCTCGGCGGAATAAAACCGCAGACTGTTTCCGCGGATGCTCCGAACGATCATAAAATTCTCACCCAGCTCATCCCGGAGTTTGGAAGGAATTGAAACACGGTTTTTGGCATCCAGGGTGTGTCTGTACTCACCAAACAGCATTTGTGTTTCCTCCTTCCTCGTTTGTGGCAGGAGCATAACATTTTATAACATTTTGCCCCATTCTTTCCCACTTGTCTATATTATGCGCCAAAATTCGCGTTTTGTCAATACCGCCAGAGGAAAACAAAAAAGTTTTTTTGACCAAATTCGAGCTTTTTCGTTCCGTTTTTGGAATTTGCCCAAAAAAGTGAAAAAAGAAAAATCCGGGCAGCTCCCTGTTTCTTGGATTTGCCCGGACTTTTCCGTTTTATTCATTCTTTTTTCCAAAGACGGCCTTCAAAAGTATTTTCGGCGTACAGTAATTTGTCAATATCATTAAGGACCGTCAGTTTTTTTCGGCTCCACTCGGGAGCAATCAGTTCGTCGGCCGGAGCATCTCCGGTCAGGCGTCCGATAACAGTTTGAGGTGGCAGAAGTTCCAGCGCCCGCACGACCGTTCGGATATAATCTTCCCGCGCCATCGGTTGATATTCTCCGGTGGCATACAGGTGATAAAGTCTTGTGCCCCGCAGGACATAAAGTAAATGGATCTTGACTTCATCCGGAAAAAGTGCCGCCACATCGCGCACACTCTGTAGCATTTTATCCGCATTTTCCCCCGGCAACCCGAAAATAAGGTGAACGCCGATGCGGGCACGGGGCGCGGCCTGCCGAAGCCGGAAATAACCCTCCCGGAAAGCGGAAAAAGAATGGCCTCGGTTGATTTTGGCTGCGCTTTCATCGTCGGAGGTCTGGAGTCCCAATTCAACCGTCAGGTGGGTCCTTTTTGACAGTTCGGCAAGATAGGAAAGAACATCGTCCGGCAGGCAATCCGCGCGGGTAGCGATGTTGAGACCGACCGCGCCCGGAAGCAAGAGCGCTTCCTCAAAAAGCGCTTTCAGTTTTGAAAGCGGAGCGTAAGTGTTGGTATGCGCCTGAAAATAAGGCAAAATCAGCCTGGCAGACCATTTATCCCCTTCTTTTCCGCGCATCCGGCGATATTGTTCCGGAACCGACAAAAGTGCGGATTCGGCAAAATCGCCGCTCCCGCGTCCCGAGCAGTAAATACACCCGCCGCGCCCACAGCGACCGTCAATATTGGGGCAGGTAAATCCGCCGTCAAGCGGCAGTTTTTCGCATTTCTCCCCAAAAGTCTGCCGAAGGTAATAATCATAAGTATAGTAGCGTTTGTTGGAGTCCGAAAAAAGAAAAGGATTTTTTTCTTTTTGGGTTTCTCTTTTCATCATTTTCTCCGAAAACCGGGCTGTTGCAGAAGCGACAGCCCGGTTCATTTTTATTTTTCAAGCAGTTTTTCCGCTGCGGAAAGCCGCACGCAAACCGCAAGCAGTTCCATAGCCGTGCGCAGTTCGCTCATATCCGGATAGGTCGGCGCAATCCGAAGATTGCTGTCCGCCGGATCCTTTCCGTAAGGATAGGTGGCGCCTACCGGCGTCAGAGTCAGCCCGGCTTCGCGGCAAAGTTCAAAGGTCCGCTTAGCACATCCGGGCAGTGTATAAAGGCTGATGAAATATCCGCCCTTCGGCGTTGTGAAACGCGCCACGCCCCGTTCGTCCAATTCACGGTGCAGAATTTCTTCGGTCAGTTCAAATTTGGGACGGATGATCTCGGCTTCCTTTTGCATGTGCAAAAGGATCCGCTCGGCAGATTCAAAAAACTTTACATGACGGAGTTGGTTCAGTTTGTCAAATCCGATGGTCTGAATCCCCATGATGTCCCGGATCTGCGAAAGATTCCGCTCGCTGGCGGCCAGAATCGCCACGCCCGCGCCCGGAAAAGAAATTTTGGAAGTGGAAGCAAAGTAAAAAACCATATCCTCCCGCCCGGTTTCGCGGCAAGCCTCGAAAATATCAAGGAGACGGTCGCCGTCCTCGGGATAAAGTTCATGGATGGCATAAGCATTGTCCCAGAAAATCCGGAAATCAGGCGCGGCCGGGGCGAGAGCCGCCAGTCGGCGGACCGTTTCATCGCTGTAGGTGTAGCCATCCGGGTTGGAATATTTCGGGTTGCACCAAATCCCCTTTACCAAGGGGTCATGGTTTACCAGCGCTTCTACTGCGTCCATATCCGGACCGATCGGCGTCATCGCCACCGGAATCATTTCAATCCCCAGCGATTCGGTCACGGCAAAATGCCGGTCATATCCGGGGCAGGGGCACACAAATCTGACCCGTTCTTCCTTTCCCCAAGGCCTCTCGCTGCCGTACACACCGTACAGCATGGCGCGGGCCACTGCGTCGTACATCAGATTGAGCGAGGAATTTCCGCACACCATGATACGGGACTCCGGAATGTTCAGAAGATCTGAAAAAAGCTTTTTGGCTTCCGGAATGCCGTCCAGAATGCCATAGTTCCGATAGTCAACACCGCTCTCGCCATAACAATCGGCGGGGGTAAGGCAGTTCAGCATACCGTCCGCCAGTTCCATCTGCTCCCGGCAGGGTTTGCCTCTCGCAATATTCAGTGAAAGACCTTTGGCACAATAATCGTGATAGATCTTTTGCAATTGTTCTTTTTCAATTTTCAGGTCCGACTGCGACATCTGAAGATAGTTCATAGGGGTATTGCTCCTTTTCCTGCGTCTTTTTGCAGAAAGAAAATTTCAAATTGCAAAAAGAAGTGTTTCCGATAGTCATTATAGCACAAAAACGCAAGAATGGCAATAGAAAATTGCATTTTTAAAAAATAATCTTTTATTTTTGCTTTTTTTCTCCCCAAAAATGCTGCAGTCGCCGCAAAAGCGCGGCAGAATTCCCCGCAATTGCCATATCCCGCCAATGCGGAGGGTACAGATGCAGATACGGCTCTTCGGCATAGCGGCTGTCAATCAGCACGATCACGCCGCGATCCTCTTCCCGCCGGATCACGCGGCCGGCCGCCTGCAAGACCCGGTTCATACCCGGATAAGTATAAGCGTAATGATACCCTTCCTCGCACTTGTGTTCATAGTAATCCCGCAGGAAATTCCGTTCATCCGAAAGCCCGGGCAATCCCACACCGACAATGGCCGCTCCAATCAGACGATCACCCGGCAGATCCACACCTTCCGAAAAACTGCCGCCCAATACGCAAAAGCCAACGCGCAACACACCCTTGTCCTCTTTAAAAAAGGAAAGGAAAGCATTTTTTCCCTCCGTATTCATTTCGCGTTCCTGACAGATACACGAAACCTGAGGATATTTGGTACAAAAGCGTTCATAAACTTCCTTCAGATAAGCAAAAGAAGGAAAATACACCATGTAATTTCCGGCCCTGGCCGACAGCATGGCGGCGATGGCCGAGACCACCTTGCGATAGGAGGTTGCTCTCGCTTCCATACGGGTTTCAATATTACTAAGTACCGTCACGCACAGACGCGAAGGGTCATAAGGAGACGGAAGCGAAAGTGAAACCGCCCCTTTTCCCCCGCCGAGAATATCCGCAAAATAAGAAGGGGGCGTCAGAGTGGCGGAAAAAAAGACCGAAGCATACGCCCGGGAAATGCAGGGGCCCAGCACCCCGCTGGGATCCAGACAGCAGAGTTTTACCGTCAATTCATCGTGAACAAGACAAAAATAAGTCAGGAAATGCTCGTCATAATAGTCCCCTATCAGACCCAATCGGGCCAGTATGGCAGAAAGCTCTCCGATTTTGGAGGCAAGCGGGTGCGCTTCTCCTTTCTTTAAAAAACGGTCGAGTTCACGCCGGAGATTCATCGCCGCTTTCTGCAATCCTTGCGGCGCTTCCCGATTCAGATGATAGCCGCTTTCCGTGCCGTCCTCGTGCTTTACATGACCTTCCGTGCAAAGACGGCAAAGCCGGCGGCCGTAAAGAACAAAACTGCCCAGCGCCGCTTTCAGTTCCGGTTCCGCAAGCGGATCGATTCTGGCATACACCGCTTCAAAATCCCGGAACGGGAGAACAGCCGTATACATATCCCGCGCACGGTCCGGCAGATTGTGCGCCTCGTCCACCAGGAAAAGGAAGCGTTCTTTTTCCCCTTCGGTATTTTGAAAATACCGGCGAAGAAATACGGCCGGGTCAAATGCGTAGTTGTAATCGCATATAATGATCTCGCAATAACGCGAAAAATCCAGCGAAAGCTCATAAGGGCAAATTGAAAAAGTCTTGCCTGCCTCTATCAGTGTTTGCCTTGGAAAACCGTTCTGCGCAGAAAGCAAATGCAAAACGGCGGCCTGCGAACGGTCATAGTAACCTGCCGCAAAAGGGCAATCCGCCGGATTACAGCAACTTTTCGCACCCGCTTTGCACCCGCCCGGCCGCAGACACATCTGCTCTTTTGAATAAAGCATCACCGTGTGCAATTTCCCGCCTGCGGCAAAAATGCGGCCGGCGGCGGCATAGGCCTCCCGCCGGGTACTCTGCTTGGCGGTCAGATAAAAGATTCGGTCGCAATGCCCTGCCCCCAGTGCCTTCACGGCCGGATAAAGCGTGGAAATGGTCTTTCCGATGCCGGTCGGTGCCTGTGCAAACAGACGGCCGCCCCGCCGGAAAGTCCGAAAAGCCGTCTCTATCAGTTCCACCTGTCCTTCACGCAGGGTCGGATACGGAAACGGAATCTCCCGTAATTCCGGGATCCATACGGTCCGGCGGCGCATTTCAAACTGAGCGAAAGGCAGGATGGCCGCAAGAAGCGAGTCAAAACGCGCTTTCAGTTCTTCGCGGCTCATTTCGCGGTCATAACACCGTTCGCCTCCACCGTTTCGGGAGACCACGCGCAAACGGAGCAGAATGTGCGGCAAATTCCTTGCTGCCGAAAGAAAATAAGCATAAACAGCCAGTCTTGCCCATTCCCGTTCGCCCTCCGCGCCATGCCCGCGGCGGTTTTTGATCTCCTCCACCACCGTGCGGCCGTTCTGGGTAAAAACGCCGTCCGCACAGCCCTCCACCGTCACGGTCATGCCTTCAAGTGTGGCCGTGTGAGAAAGAAACACCTCGGTTTCATAGCCGCTCCCGGCTTCTTTTTGCAGTTTTTGATGCCATTCGGTTCTCCGGCTTTTTTCTTCGTTTCCCAAGGGAAAACGGCCATCCAGATCACCGCCGGGCAGGGAGAGCCGGCACAGTTCGCCGACAGACAGATAAAGCGACATGGTATCGGTATCAAAACGCATTCCGTTCTCCCTCCCTTTTTGTATTTCTGTTTTATTGTAGCACAGTACGAAGCGAAAGTCAACGGAAAAGGCGTGCAACGCACCCTAATTACCAATATTTTAGGGGTAGCCGAAAGCCACCGGTGCGATTATAATAATATCAAAGGAAAAGGCGGTGAAGGTATGGAATGGATACGCATCAGCATGAACAAACTGAAAATCATGCTCTCGGCAAAAGACGCTCAGCGTTATGCGCTGAGTCCGGAAAGCGCCAATTATGCCGACACCTTGACCCGGCGTGCTTTCCGGCGAATCCTGACCGAAATCCGGGAGGAAAGCGGATTTGACGCGACGGAAGACAAGGTATACATACAAATGTACCCCTCCAAAGAGGGCGGATGCGAACTGTTTGTGACCAAAATGGGTCTGCTGTTGGCGGAAGAATGCAAAAAAGAAGCTCCTCCCCCGCGCGAACGCGCGGTAAGCCGGAGCACGCTTTTCGTCTTTGCCAAAATGTCCGCTCTGCTCTCGGTTTGCCGGCGTCTGGAATCTGCACATTTCTCCGGCAAAAGTCAGCTATGGACCGACGACGGAAATCGTTATTGGCTGTTTCTCACCGAAAAATCACCGAAAACTTATGATTTTATCGAAGAATACGGCCGTGCGCTGGAAGCAGATTTCGGCAAATATTATCTTTGTGAACACGGCCGGTTGCTTTGCCGTGAAAATGCCGTTTCTCTGTTGGCAGAATGTTAAAAAAATCCCGTTGGCATTCGCCAACGGGATTTTTTTAATTCAGTAATGTTTTAAGAGTCGGTTCAATCGCCAAAGCCATCCGATAAAAGCCAAAGTCATTGGGGTGCGTGCCGTCTACCGTACAGGCATCCCATTCTTCTCCGCAAAGAAGCGTATAGCCATCCACATAGGCCACATGACGGTCTCCCGCGGCAAGTGCCTCTTCATAAACGCCGCGAACAATCTGTCTGCGGGTCTCATAACCTTCATTCCACGGTGCGCGATCGCCCTTGAGAAGCGAATCGCCCGCGCTGAGGAAAAGGATCGGAAGCTCCGGACGGGCGGCGCGAACCCGGTGATAAAAATCCGGCAAAGACGCTTTCAGATCGGCAACGGAACGGGCGTTGTGATCATAATCGCAAACAAGCACCCGCATATCCAACCCGGCAAGATAATCGGCCATGGCAGGCTCTCCGTGGCAACTGCCGGAAAAGCCGAGATTGATGTGATCCACACCCAATCGCCGTGACAAAATGGCCGTATAGGCATTCCCGGGGCGGGACGCACAACCGCCCTGCGTAATGGAGGAGCCGTAATACACCACCGGCCGATCTTTATACGGCACAAAAGATTCAATGTGCGATCCCTTTTTGAGAGCAATATAAAGTTCTTTCACTCCGTCGTAAAGCGGAAAATTCAATGTGTAATCCGACATTTTGCCATCCGTAAAACGGCCGGCGGAATATCCTTCGGTCATTCCCATCGGCGGCATGAAAGAAAAGAAATAGCGGTCCTTTCCCTCTACCCGATGATAGCAGTCAAAGCCGGATTGCCCGAGCAGTGTGATGTGGGACATCAGGCGATTGTTTTTCATCACCGCACGAATGGCGATATAAGGCGAATCGGTCCGGAAAGTCACCCGTCCGCCCGCTGTGCAACGGGAAAGGCCCCGGACGCTGGCCGAAACCGCATTTGCGGCTTCGGCCGGCATCCGGAGATAACACTTTTCCGCTTCATCATAGAATACCCCGTAAAGGGTAAATGGCGCTTTTTTGGCGTCCAGGAAAACAAGATCGGGTTCGGAAAGATCCGTTTCAACCCGCAGGTTTTCGTCCACTTCGGAGATTTCCATCTCAGTTTTTCCTTTCGGGAGCGGCCGCCTCGTCAAACACCACCGTCACATCAGGGTGCATTTGGAGGAAAGTCACGGGGATCATCGAATCCGCCACACCGTTGTAAAGCGCAGTCAGCGCCTCCTTTTTATTGGAGCCGCTTGCCATCAGCACAATTTTTTTGGCTTTCATAATGGTGCCGATACCCATGGTCATGGCTCTCTTGGGAACTTCCTTTTCGCTTGCAAAAAAGCGGGAGTTATCCTTGATGGTAGAAGGCTTGAGGGCAGTCACATGCGTATCCACAAACAGGGTATCTGCCGGCTCGTTGAAACCGATGTGTCCGTTGCGGCCAACACCCAGAATCTGCAGATCGGCATAGCCCAAGTCGGCAACCAGTTTTTCATAACGGACTGCCTCGGCGTTTAGATCGGCGGCGTTACCATCCGGAAGGAAAGTGTGATCCTTTCTCAGATTGACATGATCAAAAAGATTGACATTCATAAAAGTACGGTAGCTCTGCTCATGCTCCACGGGGAGATTGCAGTATTCGTCCAGATTGACGGTGGTCACATGCGAAAAATCCACTTTCCCGTCTTTGTAATCACGGCAAAGCTCGGCATACATACCCTCCGGCGTTGAACCGGTCGCAAGACCCAATACGGCATCCGGTTTTTCCGCAATTGTTTCTTCCAGCAGATTGGCGGCAACTCTGGACATTTCTTCGTAATTTTTGCAACGGATGAATTTCATTGATTATCCCTTTTTTCTATTTCTTTCAAGATTTTTTCAATATAAATCTTCGCTTCTTTGATATCGGCGATCTGCTTTTCACCGGAGATCTCTCTTTCGATGATATAAGGTCCCTCATAACCAAGCGCTTTCAGTTTCCGGAAAATAAGCGGCAGATCGGCGCGGCCCTCGCCCAACGGTTTCTGCAAACCAAGATTGTTGCCCTCGGTGGGATATTCGCCGTCCTTGCAATGCGTGTTCCGGACATACTTTCCGAAAACATCCAGCGCATCGGCAGAATTGGCCTTGCCGTAAAGGAGAAGGTTGGCGGTATCAAAGTTGATACCCAGGTTGTCCAGACCGATCGCTTCAATCGTGCGCAACATGGTGACCGGTGTTTCCTGGCCGGTTTCAAACAGGAAATATTGGCCGCGGCTTTTCATGGTTTTGCAAAGTGTCCGCAAAGCGGCCACTGTTCCGATAAAATCCGGGATATCCGGATTTTCGGGCAGGAATCCGACATGGGTTATGACATCGCTTACCCCCATCCACTGCGCAAAACGGCTTCCCTTCTCCAGTTCGGCCAGACGCGAATCGCGGTAAGCGGGCGGCACCAATCCAAGCGTGGCGGGGCCATAGCGGAAATTCCACTCCTTCGGACCGCTCCAGCCGGCCCACAACGCGGTGATTACCACGCCGGTCTCATCGGAGATCCGGCGCAGCATCTTTGCATTTTCTTCGGTATAAATCCAGGGCTCCCAGCAACAGAGCTGGCAGCAGTTAAAACCCATATCCCGCGCCCGGCGGAATTCTTCTTCCATCTGACGATCCGGGGCAAACCGGATCAATACACCGATGCGGTTCATCAGAGTTTCACCGGTTCGGCATGTTTGTCAGCCGAGGCAATTTCTGCCTTCACAATCCGGACGCTTTCTCTGGCGGAGAACGGCGGGTCGATCACATTGTCATGCTGGCCAAGCACACATTCGGCCAGGTATCGAGTTTCAGCGCGCAGGGCCGGTTCACGAACAAAGGTAATTTCTTTTGTTTCGCCGCCGCGCACATAAAGCATCAGTTTACCATTCGCCATTTCAAGCGTTGCTTTCTCAAAATTCACCCGGAAACCGTGCGCAAATACATAAGACAGTGTCCAGTCGTTATGCGTGAAAATTACCGGCCCGTTTGGATAAATATAGTTTGTGCAGACCGATTCATAGTTGGAACCGGGATGAACAATCGCTGCCGACGAACTGACACTTTCGGGAATACCGAAAAGATACTGAACCATGTCCACATCGTGAATGTGCTGATCGAAAATCGCGCCGCCGCCCAGCTCTTTATGAAGCATCCAGTTCTGATAGGACCAGCTGGGCGTGTCGCCGCCGCGCCAGAACATACCGGCCAGCACTTTGCCGTATTCGCCGGAGTCGATCATCGACTTCAGAATGATATATTCATTCCAGAAACGCAGGCACTGACCGACCATGAGAATTTTACCGCATTCCTTGGCGGTCGCAATCATTTTGTCGCATTCATCGGTGTCCAGCGCCATGGGCTTTTCGCAAAGCACATGAAGGCCGGCCTTCAGGCAGTCCACCGTAATCTCACAGTGAAGATAGGTCGGGACAACCACGCTGACCATGTCCAGATGCTCGCGCGCGATCATCTCATGGAAATCGGTATAACAGGGCATGCTGTCAAATCCCATGGTTCCCTGTCCTTCTTTGAGGTTGAAATTGAAGTTTTGCTTTTCAAACTTTTTGGGGTCAATATCGCACACGGCAACCAGTTCGCAGGGGAAATCCTCCGGCGCACTGAGGAGCACGTTGGCGTGGGCGCGCCCCTGTCCACCCAATCCGATCAGACCAAGACGAAGCTTTTTCATTTTTCTTTTCTCCTTTGCTATTTAGCATTACATATTGAAAATACTGTAAATTTCACGGGACAGAACCGGCGGAAAATCTGCGGGAGCCAACTTGAAAGTACCGACCTCTGCCGTCACCCACCCGTCATAACCGATCCGGCGCAGGGCAGCCATAGTCGCTTTGAAATCAACATCGCCCGAAAGAAGCGGAACAAAACCGTTGATATTGCCGATGCGGCGGCTGAAATCTTTAATGTGTACTTTGCAGATGCGACTGCCGAGAATATCGATCCAATGATCCGGATAACCGTTCACCAGAACATTTCCGATATCAAAATAGGCAGCGGCTCCGGGACCGGCAGCATCCACAAAATTTCTCATCTCAAGAGGAGACAGCAGAAATTTGTTCCAGACATTTTCAATCCCCAGCGAGATCCCGCGCTCTTTGGCGTAGGGCGCCAGTTCCCGCATGGCGGCCAGTGCCCGGTCATAGGCCTTGTCGTAAGGAATATTGCCGAAAGGCTCTCCCTCACCGCTCACCACGCCCGGTACAATCAACACCGAATCGCAACCCAGTGCGTGCGCGATCTCGATCTGTCTGCGGGCGCAGGACATGGCCTTTCCCGCGATTTTTTCATCCGGCGAGGTAAAAGGCAGTTTCCAATAGACGGCGGACGCCACACTGTAAAGCTCAACACCCTCTTCGGCGGCGGCTTCACGGATAGCGCGCAATCCTTCATTTGTGGTATCCACCGACAGTTCGCCGGTCAGATCCATGGCCAGCTCCACGCCGTCAAATCCGGCCGCGTGCGCCTGGCGGAATGCCTCCCGCAACGGGGTTCCGGCAGGATAGGCCCAAATGCTGATTCCCTTTTTCATGAAATCTCTCCTTTTTTTACAAAAATGCATGAACTTCTTGACGAATCATCATTGCAGTGTTATTATATATGTGTCCGAACAAAAAGTAAATGCAATTTTGGACATATAATGTTTGAATTCGGACATTTTTTGGAGGATTTGCATGGAAACAGAAAATCTTTTCCCGCGACCGGTGCGTCTGCGCAGTATTTATACGGCTTTTGAGCGGGAACTGAAGCCGGATTACATCTTCCGGGGAGAAAGTCATGATTTTTATGAATTGGTTATGATTCTGTCCGGCACAGTGGGCATCACGGCCGGATCCGATTCGTTTCTTTTAAAAGAAGGCACCGCCATTTTGCATACTCCCATGGAATTTCACAGTCTGCGCGCCGCAAACGGCACTTCGCCCACCGTGCTCATCATCACCTTTTTTGCGGACGCTCTGCCGGACTATCAAAAACGGATCTTCCTTTTTTCAGAAGAAGAACGCGCACGGGCCAGACGGGCCCTTTCGCTTTTGCGCAATGCCTGCCGGTGCAATGGCATCCGGACCGTTGAGGTGGAAAAAGGTCGGGAGCGACGCGCACAGGAAGGAATGAACGAGCTGGAAATCCTTTTGCTCCGTGCCGATGAGGTCAGCGAACCCGAACGGCTTCTGGATGAAACCACCGGCAGCAGTCACTATAAGCGGGCACTCCGTGTACTGGAAGAAAATCTCACTTTGCCGCTGTCCACCAATGAACTGGCGGCACTCTGCCACATGAGTCCTTCCCTTCTTAAAAAAACCTTCTCTCGTTATGCGGGCGTTGGCGTGATTGAATATTTCCGGGCACGAAAAATCGAGGCGGCCATTCCCTTTTTGCGAAATGGGCAAAGCGTAAGCGATACGGCGCTTCGCTTTGGCTTTTCAGATTCGAGTTATTTTTCTACCGTCTTTCATAAAATCACAGGACACACGCCGGGATATTATCGGAATCACTGATAAAAATGCGCCCCTGCTCTTGCATTTGCGCCTTGATTTTGCTATAATTGTAACTATCTTTGACAGGAGGCCGTCTATGAACCTTGATGAGCTGAAACAGGTGTGTGAAAAATGCACTGCCTGTCCGCTTTCTGCGACCCGGACTCATGTGGTCTTCGGCGTTGGAAACGAAAATGCCGAACTTCTTTTTGTCGGTGAAGCCCCCGGCGAGCAGGAAGACCTTTCCGGTACGCCGTTTGTCGGACGCGCCGGACAACTCCTTGACCGTTTTCTTTTTGCCGTGGATATCCCGCGGGAATCGGTCTATATCGCCAACATTTTAAAATGCCGCCCGCCGCACAACCGCGACCCGCTCCCGGAAGAAGAAGCCACCTGCATCGGCCATCTGCGCGAGCAGGTGCGCATCATCCGCCCCAAGGTGATTGTCTGTCTGGGGCGCATTGCGGCCGCCAAACTCATCAAACCCGATTTCAAGATTACAAAAGAGCACGGGAAATGGGTGAAAAAAGGAGATTTTTATATGACCGCCGTTTATCACCCCGCTTTTTTGTTGCGTGACCCCCGGAAAAAAGAAGAAATGCTGCGGGATATGCAATCCATCCGAGAAAAGCTCGCCGAACTGAAAGGAACCACATGGACACCACCACATTTATAAATCTGCTCTCCATTATCGGCATACTGTTCCTTATCATGGTCACCGGCTATATCTGCCGCCGGATCGGCCTTATAAACGCCGATGCTTCCAAGCATCTTTCCCGTCTCATTATCTGTCTGTGTCAGCCCATGATGATCGTGGGTGCGCTGGTCAGCAAAGATTTCAGTACCGAATCGCTGAAAAGAGGTCTGTTTTTCCTGCTCATTGGCCTGCTTTTACATCCGCTCATGGCGGCGTTTGCCTTTCCGTTCGGCCGGATCTTCAAAGACCTCAATGAGCGAAAAGTCAGTATTTTCGCCCTGATCTTTACCAATTGCGGCTTTATCGGATTGCCGATCCTGGAAACGGTTTTCCCCGGTGACGGCGCCTTCTGCGGCGCATTTTTCCTCATCGGATTTCATCTGTACATCTGGACGCTGGGCATTGCCATTCTTTCCATCGGGCGCCCGGATATCCGTCTCACCCCCAAAAAAGCGCTCCTTAACTACGGCACCGTCCCCTGCCTGATCGGATTTCTGCTTTACCTCCTCAAAGCTGTTTTGCCGGTTCCGGCCATTGTCCCGAATTTCTGCAATTATCTGGGCAATCTCTGTATGCCGGTCTCGGTTCTGATTACGGGGTCTTTGCTGGCCACACAGCCTCTTTTGAAGATGTTCAAAAACCCGCGGCTCTATCTTTTCAATTTTTTCAAGCTGCTGTTATTACCGGTTCTGGTCGCTTTTGTGGCCAAACTCTGTACCCTGGGAATGGCAGACAACACGCGCATCATTCTTTTTTGCACGGTCATCGCCGCGCTCCCCAGCGCGTCTACCATCACCATGCTTTCGGATATGTACGATATAGATCCCGGTTATGCCGCGCAGACGGTCGGTTCCTCTTCCCTTTTGTCTCTTGCCACTCTGCCGCTTTTGTATTTTCTCGGCGATTTCATCGCCAAGTTGTAAACTCCCCAAAAAGGTCCTGACCTGCGGTCAGGACCTTTTCTTTCTCCGGATATAAAGTGACAGCAGCGCTCTTCCTGAAAACGGGATAAGCGGATAGAGATATCCCCATCCGCCGACCGTCCGGTTGGTGACAATCAGCACAAGCGTCAGCAAAATACCTCCGATAAATCCCCACAGATTGAAGATAGCCGTAAGCGTCAGCAAAATCATACGCATAAATTTAAGGGCGTACCCCAGTTCAAAACTGGTTTGCGTGAAATTGGAAATGGCCACAAAAGCCATATAAAGAATCACTTCCGGAATGAGCCACCCGGCATCCACCGCAAAATCGCCCAAAATGAGACCTCCCACCACGGAAAGCGAATTGGTCAGCATATCCGGCGTGTTCATGGAAGCCATCCGAAGACCGTCCACAATGAACTCGGTCAAAAGAAGCTGTACATAGATCGGCAGTTTCCCGCGATCGGCCGGCAATGCAAACGCAAGAAAATTCGGTACAAGTCCCGGATTCTGTACGCCAAGGAGCCAGAGCGGCGTCAAAAACAAGGTCAGCCAAAAAACAATGTGACGCACCACGCGCAGATAGGTCCCGGTAAGCGGCGGCAGATAAAAATCGCCACTTTCCTGCATAAAATCAAAAATAGCCGTGGGCAAAATCATCGCCGCAGGCGAATTGTCCACCAGCAGGATCACGCTTCCCTCCAGCACATGGGCGGCCGCCGCATCCGGGCGCTCGGTATACCGGATTTTCGGAAACGGATTGTACCAATGCGTATGGATCAGCGTTTCCGCCATGGACTCATGCCCCATGGTAATCGCATCTGTCTGAAGACTTTGCAGTTTCTTTCGCAGGTATAAAACCAGTTTCGGGTCGGCACGCCCTTTCATATAGCAAAGCACCACATCACTTTTGGAAGATTTCCCGATGCTGTGCTGTTCCATCGTCAAAGAAACATCCCGGATCCGACGACGGATGAGAGCGGTGTTGTAAATGAGCGTCTCCACAAAACCGTCCCGAGCACCGCGCATCACCCGGTCGTTTTCGGGCTCCTGCGTATCTCTGGCCGGATATTCCCTTGCATTCAGGATCATGGCCTCGGCGCCGAAACTGCTTCCCAGCAGAAGCGCCGCGCCGGAGAGCGTCATGCTTACGATTTTTTCCTCTTCATTTGTGATTTCACTTTCCACAAAAGGCATATGTGAAAGCAGAAAATCCTCTGCTCCATTTGGCATTTCGGAAAGCGAGACAAGATAGATGAACAATTTTTGCAACGCTTCACTTTTGCTAAGGCCGTCCACATAATAAAGCGTAATTTCTCCCTGTCCGATTTTTACGGTTTTTTTAATGAGATCATAACTGTCCGAGACCCGGAACAGCCGGTCGAAATACGCCACATTGTCAGAATAATTTTCTTCCAGCATGAAAAAATCCCCCTTTGGTAGAAATTCTGCCCAAAAGGAGGATTTTTATGTCAGTTTTCAGGAAATCGTGAAAAATACGGGCATCCCGTCCCGGTATGCCGGCGCGGATTCTCCGCGAATGAGCGGCAACAGATAGGCCGCGCATTCCTTTGTAATATGATTGCCCTGCGGATTGATAAAATTCTCCGGCACGGTTCTGATACCGTTGGCGATTTTTGAAACATCGCTGCTTTCAATCCGGATCCGATAAGGATCTGTGCTTTCCCGCACAAAAATCATCATTTGCCGGCTCACGCCCGAAACGGCCGCGTCCACAGCCGCCGCGCCGATCCCGAGCGATTCTTCAATATCCGTGGCAGAGGCAATGTGCGAAGCGCATCGCTGAAGGATATTGAGCTCGACCGAGCGCACCTTACAGCCGATTTCATCCTTCACGGCGTATTCCAGCGCCTTTCCGGTGCCCGAAAGCTGTTTGTGCCCGAACACATCCACATGTGCGCTTCCGAAGCCTTCGCAAACATAGGTTCCGTCCGCAAAACGCACTCCTTCCGACACGGCAATGACTACATTGGGATGGCGTGAAAGAGCCGCGCGCACATCGGCGAAAAATTGCGCCTTGTCAAAAGCGCGTTCCGGCAGATAAATGAAATCCGGCGTGGGGAGACCCAGCGCAAGACCGATGCCGGCGGAAGCCGTCAACCAACCGGCATCCCGCCCCATAATCTCCACGATCGTCACGGCAGGCACGGTATAAACCGCGCAATCCCGGATAATCTCGGCCATGGAGGTGGCAATATACTTGGCGGCGGAACCGAAACCGGGGGTATGGTCTGTCGCCAAAAGATCGTTGTCGATGGTTTTCGGCACCCCCATGATCCGCATTTCGTAGTTCTGATTTTTGGTATAAGCCGAAAGTTTGGCCACGGTATCCATGGAATCGTTTCCGCCGATATAAAAGAAATAGCGGATGTCATATTTCCGGAAAATGGCCAGCAATTTTTCATAAACCGCGTTATCCGCGCCGGGCACGGGCAGTTTTTTGCGGCAGGAACCCAGTGCCGCCGCCGGCGTATGCGCCAGTTCCAGGAGTTTTTTCTCATCCCCTGCAAAAAGCGCGGAAAGATCCACAAGATTCTCGGCAAGCAGACCTTCCACACCGTTTTTCATGCCGTACAGTGTGCGGATACAGTCTTTTCCTGCTCCGGAAAGCGCGCCGCGAATGACCCCCCCGAGCGTTGCGTTGATGGCGGCCGTCGGTCCTCCGGACTGACCCACCACCGCATTTCCGATCAGTTTATTCATAAGAAAAACTCCTTTTTCAAACTTCTTTATATTATAGCAAAAAGAAGGAGGGCTGTCAAGGGAAATACGGCATCATTTCCCTTTTCCCGGTCTTTTTTGCGGGGGCGTGCTCATATAGTGCACGGGAGGTGATTTTTCTTGTTTTCCATGCTTTTGTCGCTTTTGCTGAACGCGGTACACCTGCTCCTTGGCATCGGCACACCGCAGAATTTTCCCCCGCCGCTGGAGGCCGCGGAAGAAGAAGCGCTCTTTCAAAAGAAGAAAACCGGTGACAGTGACGCGCGGGAAAAACTGATTCTGCACAATCTCCGATTGGTGTCGCACATTGTCCGGAAATATTACGGAACCGCCAAAAATCAGGAGGATCTGGTTTCAATCGGTACGGTGGGGCTGGTCAAAGCAGTAGATACCTTTGACACAGGAAACGGCGCGCGTTTTGCGACCTACGCGGCCAAATGTATTCAGAATGAAATTCTGATGCACTTCCGTTCGCAAAAAAAGCGGAACGCCGAAATTTCCATCAACGAGACCATTGATGTGGACCGGGACGGAAATCCGCTTACCTACATGGATGTCATTGCCACGGAGGACCATGTGGCAGAAGAAGTCGACACCAAAATCAAATCCCTGCGCGTCCGCCGGCTGGTGGAGACCGTCCTTTCCGAACGGGAACGGCAGATTATTCTCCTTCGCTACGGACTGTGCGGCGAAACGCCGCACACGCAGCGCGAGGTGGCCGATCTGCTGGGCATTTCCCGCTCTTATGTCAGCCGGATTGAGAAAGGCGCACTGGAAGTTTTGCGCGACCACTGCTGAGAAAAAAATACCGCGCGGCAGATTGCCGCGCGGTATTTTTTCTGATTTTCAGAGAATACAGGTCGTCACATTCCGCGTCCAATTGTTCTGCTCCACATACGGCGTGTTTTCCCCACCGTATTTTGCGCCGAACGAAAGCACGGGCTCCTCCAATTCGGGAATGTTTTCAACTTTTCCGTCCAGATATTCACAAATACGCAACTCGGCGCTCTTTAATCTCTGGATCAGGCCGCCGATACGAAGATCATGCGAAATAAAGCCCTGCGGTTTGTTCTCTTTCATCCACTGCCGGCGAAAAGCCGCAAGGAGCGCTTCCGTATCCTTAACAATCAGCGGCAATTCCTGTGCCATGGCAGTCATGGTCTCCCGGTTGCCGGAAAGATAAGCATTCCGCAAGCGGACCGTAAAGTCGGCCTTGCGCGAAAGTACCCGCGAAAGATGAGCCAGCGTATCGTAAAGATAACCGAAAACCGGATGATTGCAAAGAGGCAGAAGTTTGGCCTCGGCCGCCCGGTAGTCCTCGGCCACATGAAGCGGGTCAAGATGAGCGTCCAGAAGTCCTTCCAGCGGATCATTGTAAAGCAGATATTTGCTTGGATTGCGCGGATGGACGGGTTCGGTGTCGTTTTTGTGTGCCATTTCATCCGGTGCGTCCAACGCGAAGAATTCCTCAAAGCCGATGCCGAAGAGTTCCCTTGACCGCGCCTCCATTTCTTCATCGGAAGGCACACCGCCGGTATAGGATTCCTCTGCGAAATCCAGCAGAATCGGCAATGCGATGGCCAGGGCTCCCTCCGCCCCGTTACTGCCCCAGGTCGTAACAATCAGGTCGGTCATACCGCGCTTGCGGCATTCATCCAGTTGCATCCGGGAAGCTTTCAGCGAAAAGCGCAAATGCGGTGCAAAACCGGACCATCCCCACGCGCCGCCGGCAAAGGCGGTTTTGTTGTGCGGAAATTTAAGGTGGCAATCGATCATATGCGAGAAGCGTGCGCGTTGAGGCTCACAGGAATAATAATCCCAGTAAATAAGCGTGACGCCCTCCGGCACTTTATCCATTACTTCTTTCGAGATTTCACCTTCCCAGACATAATACGCGCCGTTGAAAGCCATCCGGAAGAACATATCGCTCCACATCATGGGTGCGAAATCATAGCGACGGCAGATCTCGTTCACCCGTGCAATATGCTCCAGCATGATATCGGAAGTTTTGCGTGCGCCGTGAAGATCCATATATTGGCCGCGACCCAGCGTGTGCGCCTCATCCAGTCCGAGGTTGATACGATGTGAACGGAAACAGCTGCGGCAAACGCGCAGCATCTCATCAATGAGCGCATAGGTCTTTTCTTCCCCGACCAACAGAATGTCGCTCGTATCCTTCACAGCATCAAAGGCTTTCCATTGAAGCGCACGCTCCAGATGTCCCAGCGTCTGAATACAGGGGATCAGTTCAATGCCGAGCGAAAAGGCGTAGTCATCCAGTTCTTTCAGTTCGTCCATGGTATAGCGTCCGCGCTGACGGCCGAAATAGGGATAGCCCGGCAATTCGTAAGTATCCTCGGTGTAAAGCATCATCGAGTCATAACCCATCAGAGACAGACGGCGCAAATAAAGTTTGGCAAAGGGGAGATTCATCACCGCATTCCGCGAGCACTCGGCCATGAGGCACAGCGTGGTAGCCGTGCATTTTTCCGAGATTTCGGTTTTCCGACCGGAAAGAAGGGCGGGCAGATGCGAAAGAGCGCGGGAAAAATCCTGCTGCCGCTCTGCCGTCAGCGTGATTCCCTCTTCTGTCCGGGTCAGGGCAAGGCCTTTCCCGCGACATACTTTTACCGGGACACCGTTTTCCGCGCAGGCAACGCCGATCTCCGGCAAAAGTAACCGGACGCTCGGTGCCCATTCCTTTGGCAATTCCAAAAAACGAACCGTTTCCATCATCATTTTCTCCTTTTCAGAGCAAAAAATTTTGGGGACGCAACGCTGCTTAACTTTTACTATTGCAAAGTCAGCCAAGGGATGTCTCACCATTCTATCCGATAAACTCAAAAAAGTCAATAACTTTTGAAAATATTTATTTTCCGACCCAAAAATAGAAAAAACCGGAGCAAAAGCTCCGGTTTTTTCTCAAAGAATGCAAGAGGTCACAATTCTGTGCCAGATGTTGTCGTAAAAATACGGCGTAGAATCGCCCTTCATCACAAAATCCTCATTTGTTGTATATGGAGAAGTTTCGTTCTTTCCGTTAAAAGGAAGGACCGGTTCTTCCAGCTCCGGAATGGTGTCCGCTTCCCCGGCAAGATATTCCCGAATCCGAAGCTCGGCCCCTTTCATACGCTGAATCAGGCCGCCGATGCGAAGCTCCTGTACAAGAAATCCGGCCGGTTTATTTTCCTTTTTCCACTGGGCGCGGAAAGATTCAAGAAAGCGCTCGATATCGGAAATGATGAGCGGCACCTCATCAGCAATGACCGCGATTCTGTCACGATCCCCCGCAAGATATGCCCCCCGTAACCGAACCGTAAAATCGGCTTTGCGGATCAGCACATGGCAAAGATCTGCAAGCGACCGGTAAAGATAGCCAAAACGGGGGTGATTTTCATATTTGCGCAGTTGCTTTTCGGCATCGGCAAAATCGGCCGAAACATTTTCCGGATCCATATGAGCGTCCCGCAGGCCTTCCAGCGGGTCGTTGAAAAACAGATATTTACTCGGATTTCTCGGATGAACCAATTCCGTATCGCCGCGGTGCGCCATTGCGTCCGGTGCGTCCAGAGTCAGCAATTCTTCAAACCCGATGCCGAAAGTATCACGGCAACGCGACTCCAACCGCGCATTATCCGGCAATTCTCCGGTATAAGCATATTCGGCATAGAGAAGCAGGGTGGTCAGTGTGGTATAAAGCGAGGTCTCGCGGCCGTTGTCTCCCCATGCAGTCACAATAAAATCTTTCATGCCGCGTTTCCGGCATTCCTCAAGCTGAATGCGGGTGGAATTTACCGAAAAACGGGCATGAGGCGTAAAGCCCGCCCAACACCAGGCGCCGCCGGCAAACGCCGTCTTATTGTGGGGGAATTTGCGGTGGCAGTCAAGCATATGCGAAAAGCGTTCCCGTTGAGATTCAGAGGTATAATAATCCCAGTAAATGAGCGTGACGCCCTCGGGCACTTTGTCCATTACTTCTTTTGATATTTCGCCCTCGCTGATGTAATATCTGCCGTTAAAGGCCATCCGGAAGAACATATCGCTCCACATCATCGGGGCAAATCCGTTTTTCCGGCAAAGCTCATTCACCCGGCCGAGATGCTCCAACATAATATCGGAAGTCTTCCGGGAGCCGTGAAGATCCATATATTTGCCGCGGCCCAGCGTGTGCGTTTCGTCCATACCGATATTGACCCGGCGGGAGCGGAAAGCCGAGGCATAAACCCGGAGCATTTCGTCAATCAGGGCATAGGTCTTTTCTTCCCCGACCAGCAGAATATCATCCGTATCCTTCATACCGTCAAATGCTTTCCACTGAAGCGCGCGCTCCAGATGACCCAGCGTCTGGATGCAGGGGATGAGTTCAATGCCAAAGGAAAAGGCGTAATCATCCAGCTCTTTGAGCTCGGAAACGGTATAACGCCCGCGCTGGCGGCCGAAATAGGGATAGTCCGGCAATTCATAGGTGTCTTCCGTATAAAGCATCAACGAATCAAAACCCATCACGGCAAGATCACGAATCATTTTTTTGGCGCCGTCCATGCTAAGCACCGCATTCCGGGAGCAGTCCGCCATCAGGCAAAGCGTGTTGGCATTGCATTTTTCAAAAACAGCGGTCTTCCGGCCGGACAAAAAGGCCGGCAGATAGGAAAGCGCGCGGGAAAAATCCTGCTGCCGTTTGACAGCCAGACGGATTCCATCCTCCGTCCTGCAGATATCCAGGCCATCGCCCGAAGTGACGGTTACCTTCGTGCCTTCTTTTGAAAGGCCGATACCAAGGTCAAAAAGCAGGGATTGGGCGCTTTCTTTCCACGCCGCGGGCAAACCCGAAAAGTAAATCTGATTTTTCATTTTTCCCTCCGATAAAAAAGGACTGTGCCGGAACTCCGGCACAGTCATATTATCATACGCTTTTCCCAAAAACAAGGCCTGTAATCATGGTTATTTACGGCTTTTTTTATGAATTGTACCGCGTTTCACCCTGAAAGCCGTCAAAAGTGCCTTCCCTTCCCTCCGGAAAGAAAACGCGCAAAGAACCGCCGTGAGGAGAAAAGTCAGGACATTATAAAAAAGCGGCAGACAGGCAAAAACCGCACTTGATCCGACGGCAAGCGGCACAAACGGAAGAAAGCGCCAGATACGGACACGCAATCCCACCGTTTTTTTCAGGCTGACAAGCAAAAAAACAGCCGTCGCACAATAACCGCAAAGAAAGGCAATGTTGGCCGCAACAACGCCCACGCCAAACCTGAAAAGAATCAAAATGACCAAAAGGTTGACCATTGCCCCCGAAAGCGTGGCAAAAAAAATGATTTTGTTGCGATGTGTGGTCTCAAACAGCGGCGTCAGGAAGGAACAGACCGTTGCCACAAAAGTGCCGAGCAACGCCAGCGGTATGAGCGGAACGGCCGCACTGTAGGAGACATCAATAAATCCGGGAAAAAGAAAGAGCCATATACGGACAAACGGAATAAGCAACAACACAGCCGCCATGAAGATGCGCAAAAAAAGATCGGTCTTTTCGGTATAATAACGCTCATCGCGCTCTTTTTCATAACCGCGCAGGAAAGATAGTTCCTGCCAGGCAAACTGAAAACAAGCCGAGGCAAAAATCAGGATTTTGGTAAACTTCACTGCTACCGCGTAATATCCGTTGGCCGCCGTGCCAAGCACGGCCGTCACCAGAACCCGATCCAATGAATTCAGCAGCCAAAAGGCGGCACAGTTCGCGCCAAGCGGCAGGCAAAACCGTAAAAGGCGCGCAAGATCCGCCCGGTTCACCCGCCCATACCGGCAGGCATCATAGACCCTGCAGCGGAAAAAGATCAGAAGCGAGGCCACGCCCGCCCCCACGCAAAAAGAGAGATAAAGAGCGCTGTAATCCCAGCGGAAAATCAAAATGAGGATGAGGTTGAGCGCCACCTGAATCAACGTGGAGACCGAATTTGCAATCGCATAAAAAGCGGCGCATCCGCGCGCTCTGGCCACAAATCCCATGGCCATCAGCACAGAATTGGAAAGGCCGTAAAGCACAATGAGGAAAAAATAAGGCGGATGATAAAAGGCAAAAAGCAACAGCGATAAAAGAAGATATACGGTTCCGGAAGCAAGCATCAGAAAAAGGCCGGACACCAGGAGATCCCGGCGCTCTTCTTCCCCGCCCGGCAAGAGAAACCGCAGAATACCCACGCCAATATCCAAAAACAGCACGGAAGCCGTCAAAATCGATACGGCAACGGCGGAATCGTACATTCCCATATCCGTGGTGGGAATGTTGGCCGTATAAACCGGCAACATAAAAAAGACCACAATCTTGGAAAATACACTACCGAGGAGATAGCAAAAAGAAGAGCGGAAAAAGCGCCGGTGCGCGGCCGCAGGTTCAGTCATTTTTTCTCCTCCTTTCAGTCAGCCGTCTCAGGTCTGCCAGAAAAATTGATAAGGCAAAGCGTCATACCAGATGCCGCTCCGGAAAAACAGCAAAACAACAAAATAAGAAAGACAGCAAAGCGATGCGCCAAGCGCCGCCGGACGCAACCCCCATTGCCTTTTTGAGGGTACATATTCTCCGGCAGGCAGAATCATCGGAATATAGAGCAGATAAAAAATTTCAAAATAATTGAAGATCCGCTGTAGCTGTCCGAATCGCGTCATCATGGCGGCCACCACGCATCCGCTCAGCATGATAACCGTCAGAAGATCCCGCTCGCGCGACATCTCCGCATCGTCCGGCGGCGGGTTTTTCCGGCTGAAATATAGCCTATAAATACCATATCCCGTGACCGTGGCAAACACGGCAAAAAAAACATACAACGCATCAAAGGTATAGGCTTTATACTCGGCGTAACGCGGCACGATCTTCTGGATCAGCCGCACGATCTGCAAAGTAAATGCAAAAGCAACCAGTGTGACCACCCCCCACGCTGGCAAAAGATAAAGCAACCGCCGGCGGTTCAGCCGTATCAACGAAAAAAGCGGGAATACCGCAAAAAGCAACGCGCTGGTGTGAAAAGAAGCGGCCAACAGTACCAGCAATTCATACCGGACATACTGCCGTTTCCGGAGAAATCCATAGGCGAAAAGAAACACCGAAACCGCCAGTCCCTGCCGCATCATGCTGAAGTAAAACGGATACAGCATCAGCGTAATGTAAAGAAAAAAGCCAAGGTAGATATTCTTTACATATCGGTAAATAAAGCGGGAAAACGAAAAATTGATAAAAACGGAAGTTAAAGCGATCAGCCATTGTCCGTTCCGGGTGAAAAGTCCCAAAAAAGCGCAAAGAAAGCGGAATCCCGGCTCTGTCCAGGAAGAAAAAAGCCATGTGTCCACAAATCCGCGCCCGGCAATTTTTTCAAAAACCTCTACAAAAGAGGCCGTGTCCCGTCCCACGCTCACGGCACGCATCGCACCGAAAAAAGCAAGGAGCACAAACGCCGTTATCGCGTATAACCGGCGGGTTCGTTCGGAATCATCCGGCAGGAGAAACCGCCAAAATACCAAAAAAGCCAATAAAAGCACATAGACCACAGTTTCTCCCTCCCCTCCTGTAGATGATTTCTCAAAAGCGATGCGTCCGGTAAAAAGAAAGCAACCGGTTTGCCGTCGCACAAAGGTCAAAACCGGCGGCGGCCACCCTCCCGGCATAAACGCCGCGATCCGCAGGTGCGTTTTTCCCCATAGCCCGGCAAAATGCGTCCTTTTCGGAAAGCGGGCAAAGCGAAACCAGATCCGTCACGGCGGCCTCGGCCGAAACCGTATCCGGAACCACCGCGGGAAGCCCCGCCGCCTGCGCCTCAATCAGCGAAATCGGCAATCCCTCAAACCGGGAACTCAGCAAAAACAGATCCATTCCGCTGTATAATACCGGAAGGTCGCTCCGCATCCCCAAAAACACAACCGATCCGGCCGGAAGGCGCTTTTCAGCACGCCGCCGCACCGATGCAAGCGTTTCCCCTTCCCCGGCAAAAAAAAGCCGGGCGTCGGGATCTTTTTTAAAATAATTTTCAAAAACGGTCAGCGCGGCTTTATGATTTTTCTGACGGCTGAAACGGGCCGCCATCAAAACCGCCTTTGTCCCTTCCCGGATCCCCAGGACATTTCGCGCAGTTTCTCTTTTTTGGGTCGAAAACGCATAGGCGCCGGTATCAATTCCGTTATAAAGAAGCAGGACGCGCCCCTTTGTCAGATTTTTTTCTCCGAAAGCACTGCGTGCCGCCGCCTTACCGCAGGCAACAAAATCCGTTGCATACCGGCGCCCCAGCCAAAACGCCCAGGATCTGAAAAGCGCCATCGGAGTAAAGGCACCGGCATAGGCGGCGTGTGAATGCTGAATCCGGAAAGGCACCCCGCATTTTTTGGCCGCGCGGAGCGAAAGATACCCCCACTCGGTCGTATGCACATGAACCACATCCGGCCGATACTGAAGGAAAAGCCGGCAAAGCGCACGCTGGTGCGCAAAATAATGCTTGCGACACGGAATCAGGTGGATGGTCACGCCCAATTGCCGGAACGCCTCAGCACAGGGAGCATAATCAATCCGGTGCGCGATCACATGAAATTCCGTCTCCGGCGGCATCTTTTCGATCAGACGCAAAAGCAAGGTTTCAACACCGCCGCCCTCAAATCCGGAAATCACATGAAAAACCCGCATGACGCTCTCCTTTCCCGGAATCGCTTCCGCATTTTATTCATTATACTATATTTCAGATAAAAAATCAAGGAGCAAAAGCAAAAGAGCGGCGTCAACACCGCTCTTTTTCAGGAAAACCGAATATGAAGCACAATCAGCCCATAGGCAAGATAAATGGCAGAGAGGACAAAAGAAAAGATGGCCGCCCCGATAAAAAGGAGTTCTTCCGCCCCCGAAAGGAAAACCACCAACATCAGCAGTCCCGTAAAAATTTTGGGCACTTCCCGCTTCATTTGTCCTTTATGGTCTTTGACCAGCAACACCCGGACAAACGGCAGTACAATGGAATAAACCGACAAAAGCAAAAGCAGGAAATCGGCCTGCAGCAGCATCAGAGCCACACCCAGAAGGATAGCGAAAAGCGCCATAACAAGATTCAGCCATTCTCCGCGTTCCCGAATGTGCATGAGCGCCAGAAAAAGCGCGGGCAGGTTCATCACCGCCGTCAGAAGCCCCAGCGCAATAATTAAGATCTCAAAAGCTTCACTGGCATAGGGCGCGAGCAACAGGAACGCGACCCCCACCATCACTCCGAAAAGCACCGAAAAAATGATCCGTAAGAGATAATATTTTTTATAGGCGTTCATCTTTTTTCCTCCGGGTAAAAGTCAGGTTGCAGAGCAATATGGCACCAAGGACCATCAACATTCCGAAGATCGCGGGCAGGTCAGGAAGCGGATCACCCAAAAAGAGAACTCCGACCAGCGCCGCCGTGACCGGTTCGGTGGCGGCCAACACTGCCGCTTTTCCGTTTTCCACGACCGTAAGACTGAGCGTATAAAGAAGATACGGTGCCAATGTGGAAAACACCGATAAAACGAAAAGAAAGACGATCGGTGTGCCCTTGGACAGTGCCGAAAAGGCGGCCGGGAGATCCGAAAAAGGCAATAGCGTCAGCGACGAGAAAAAGAAAGTGTACACGCTGACCGTTTCGCTGGAATATCCGCGCGACAGCGCAAAACGGCTGAAAATACTGTAAAGCGCATAGCTAAGACCCGCACCCAATCCGAAAAGAAGCGTTTGCGGCGTAATGCCGATCCCGCCCAAAATACCCGAGACCAGCGCGCACCCCACCACCACCAGCAGAACTGATGCGGCCTTGCGCAAGGTGAATTTTTCTTTGAAAAAGAAAGCCGATAAAATGAGCACAAATACCGGCGAGGTATAAAGCAAAATGGCCGCAACCGCCAGCGTGGTCAGGCGAATGGTGGTAAAATAACAGATATTGAACATGGCCAGGCTGACCACGCCGGTCCCGATAAAACACCACAGATCTTTCAGGCGAATCCGGAAAGCCGTTCTTTTGAAAATGAGCAGATAGACCGAAAAAAGGCAAAAGGCCAAAAAAGAGCGGAAAAAGCTGATGTTAAAGGAAGACAGGCCGGCCGCCGTCAGCGCTCGGACCGAAATACCGGTACAGCCCCACAGACAGCCCGCCAAAAGGGCGCACAGCGCGCCGATTTTTTTGTTCATAAACTTTTCCCTCTTTCTTTGCAATAGGCAATCACCGCCGGCGCAAGCAGATTTTCCGGAAATCTGCCGGACGCCAATTCCGCCCGGGCACGCGTGGAAGAGATTTCTTCCGCGTCTTTTGCGGCCGGTAAAAGCAGCGTTTTTGCACGCGGATTGCACGACAGATTGTAGGCCGCCATTTCTTCTTCATACCGGCGGTCGGTCTCGTTCCGGACGCCCTTGACAATAATATCCGCGTGCAGTTCGTCAAACAGATCCACCAGTAATCCCTCACTGGCAACCACACGCACGCGCGGCAGACCGGCCACCGTCAGTTCTGCCAGACGGCGGCGGGTCGGCAGATCGAAAAGATAGGTTTTTTTGTCGTTGTTCATCACGGCAACCACCGCTTCATCATAGCGTTTCAGCGCTTCCTTCACCAGAGACAGATGCCCCAGGGTCATCGGATCAAAACTCCCCGGAATCAACGCAAGACTCATCTTTTTTCCTCCTGAAGCGTGAGAAAAAGCACCGTTGCCACACCGTATCTGGCCTCCCGCCGCACAGCAAAAGCAGAGGCCAGCGCGGCATCCCCACCAAACACATCCGCGGTTTTGCCCGCCTCGCAGACCACAATACTTTCCCTTTTCAAAAGACCGCATGAGTGCAAAAGCGAAAGGCACCCCGGCAACAGACCGGCCGCGTAAGGGGGATCCAGAAACACAAGATCAAAGGGTTCCCCTTCATAAGTGCGAAGCAGTGAAACCGCGTCGGATTTTCGCACCGTGCATTGCTTTTCCAGGTGTGTGTGCCGGATATTGGTCTCCAATGCCGCAAGCGCCGCATCGTCTCGGTCCGCAAACAGCGCAAAATCCGCCCCGCGTGAAAGCGCCTCCAATCCGAGCTGACCGGAACCGGCAAACAGATCCAGCACCCGCGCCCCCGCAAAGGTAGTAAAACCGTTTAAAATAGAAAAAATCGCTTCTTTGGCCCGCTCGGAAGTGGGGCGGGTGGTTTCGCCCGCCGGTGCGATCAGTTTCGCGCCGCGCGCGGTACCGGTGATGATCCGCATCATGATTCTTTGTCCCCTTCCGTTGGGTGCAGTGCCCCGTATATTTCAGACGCCAGTTTGTCGCCGATCCCGGGTGCCTTTCTGAGATCTTCCACGGTGGCGCGCCGGAGCGGTGCGAGACCGCCGAAATGAGCGAGAATGGCTTTGGCCTTTTCTTTTCCGATGCCCGGAATTTCAAGCAGAACAGAACGCCGGAGCGTTTTTCCTTTTACCGCGCTCATCTGTCTCACCGCATATCGGTGCACTTCTTCCTGAATGGCATAAATCATTCTGAAAACGCCCTCGTCTTTGACAATGGAAATTTCCGCGTCCTCCCGGCAAAGCGCTCTGGTTTTGTGGAAATCATCCTTCACCATACCGAAAACCGGTACCGCAATCCCCAGTGAACCAAGCAGTTCCTTTGCCATGGCGACATGGGTCTTTCCGCCGTCCAGTAAAATTAGATCCGGCAACAGCGAGAAAGCCCCCTTTTCATCCGAAAGATGCGAAAAGCGGCGGGAAAGCGCTTCCCGCATGGAGGCATAGTCATCGGTTCCCTCCACGGTTCTGATGCGGAAGGTGCGATAATCGCTTTTTTTGAATTTTCCTTTTTCCCATACGATCATGCCGCAGGTTTTGTGTTCCGCGCCGAAGTTGGAAATATCATAGCTTTCGATCCGCTCGGGCAAGACTTCCAGCGCCAGCAGTTTGGCCAGCCTAAAAAGAGTTTCGTCCCGTTCTTCCCGCGCGGCTTCGGCCGTCCGGCATTTTTCGCGCGCATTGGACACCGCCAATTCGCACAGCGTATGCCCGTCCCCGCGCTCCGGCGTATAAAGTTGCACCCGGTGCCCGGCTGAGAGCGACAGCGAATCGCAAAGAGGCGCGGATTCTTCCGGCGAAAGAGAAAATGAAAGCAGAATTTTCGGGGGGATCTCTGTCCGGTGGCGATAGTGGTCAAAAAGAAACGCCGTCAGCGCTTCTTCTTCCGAGAGCAGATCATCCGCACCGAAAAAGAACTCATCGCGGTCAATAAGCGCGCCTTCGCGCACATAAAAAATCACCAACGCTCCGCCGTTTTCGGCATGATAAAAACCGATCACATCTTCGCTTACCTGAGGGTCCGCCACCACTTTTTGCTTTTGAGAAAGGCTTTCCACAGCCCGGAGCGTATCCCGGAGCGTCGCGGCTTTTTCAAAGAGTTCCGCCTGCGCCGCCTCGTACATTTCGGCAGTCAGCGTGCGGCGCACCGCCGCGGTATTTCCGCGCAGAATCTGCGCCGCCCGCTCGATCAGCTCGTCATAAGTTTCTTTTTCCACATGGCCGGTACAAAGTCCGCAGCAACGCCCCATCTGATAGTAAAGGCAGGGGCGTCCTTTGCCGATGTCCCGCGGGAACTGGCGCTTGCAGGCAGGCAGATGAAGGGTCTGCTGCAAATTCCGCAGCACGCTCCCGGCCACAGACACGCCGGAATAAGGCCCGAAATAGCGTCCCCCGTCCGAACGGCGCGTTCTTGTAAAAACAAGCCGGGGATATTCTTCTTTGGTAATTTTAATATATGGATAGGATTTTGCGTCTTTCAGGCGGATGTTGTATTTGGGCGTATATTGCTTGATGAGCGTGTTTTCCAGTGTCAGCGCTTCAATTTCCGTGTCACAGAGATAATAGCGGAAATCCGCGACCATAGAGACCATCCGGGCGGTTTTGGCATTTTTTTCGCCGTTGCGAAAATACTGAGAGACGCGATTGCGCAGTTTGCGGGATTTGCCGACATAAATGACCTTTCCGTTTCGGTCTTCCATCAAGTAGACTCCGGGCGTCAGCGGCAGGTCGTTTGCTTTTTCAAGCAAAGCTTCCCTGCTTTTCGCTTTTTGCAAACCGCATCACCTCCATCCGAAAAAAGGGGGCGCCAAACGGCGCCCCGATACGACGGAAAACCCCGTCAGTCATCAGTCTTGAAAACCGGTGTTGATCAGTGCCTCCAGGCCGTCCAAAGCGTCCTTTTCGTCCGATCCGTCCGCAATCAGTTTCACGGTCATACCTTTGGCGATCCCCAACGACAAAACGCCCAACAGGCTCTTGGCGTTAACGCGCCGATCGTCCTTTTCCACATAAACAGAGCACTTGTACGAGCTGGCCTTTTGAATAAAAAAGGTGGCAGGCCGCGCGTGCAGGCCAATCGCATTGATGATGGTAACATCCCGTGAAATCATAGATAACCGCTCCATTCTTTCAATTCAACATAAGGGTCAAAAAAATTTCCTTTTTAATAGTATAACAAATGAAAAAGCAAAAATCAATGGGCATTTTCTCTTGATTTTGCAATCGGACCGCTTGTGCTTCTGTTCATTTTGACAAAACCGGCGCGTTTCAAGGGGGAATTCTGCATCCTCAGCCAACCCCTTTGATTTCGATAATCCGAATCACAAAAGTAACGCTTTCAGTGCAAAGCGTGATCTTTTCGTTCACAGCCAACGGCGTTTGCCCGTTGAGAAGAAAGTTTTCATCCCGGAAGACACCTTTGACATTTACCGAACCGGAAACGATCTTTCCCCTGCCCCCGTCCGGCGCGGCCGTTTCGCTGTTTTGGCGGTTGCTGACAAACAGCGCGCCGACCGTTTCTTTTTTCTGATTCTCCTGCGTTCCCGGCAAAAAGACCGTTTGCCCGCTTTGAAGCATCACCGCCGTTTGAGCCGGAAGGGTTTCGCTTTCAAACTGAATGGCATAATCCGCGCTGGTATAGCCGACCGAAAAAAGATTCTGCAGGTTATGTCTTTGAAAAACGCAGATCATGGAAAGAACCAATAAAACGATCAGGGACAGATCAAAAAGATTCAGGCGAAAACCGTTTTTCTCTTCTTTATTCATTTTCTCCTCCTTGCTCGCCGACCGAAAGGCACAGCGCCTCGCTTACAAAACCGTCCAGCCTGAGACAATAATTCTGTCCGGCCATGAGCAACCTCGTTCCGGCAAAATACCCTTTTCCTTCTTTATAATCCGCACGAAGCGTCATGGTCAGTTCCAGCCGCTCCTGCCCGCCTTTTGTCGTCCGCACCGCAAATGCCGTAACGGTTCCCAGCGCCTCGCCGCTTTCAAAGTCAAACACCGTCTGCCCGATCTTTACGGTATTGGTCAGGCTTTTGTCCAGCGGCTCCAGTACCCACACGGTCGTCACATCCGCTTTCTCTTTTCCGATACCCGAAAAAAAGTCGGTATGTCCGAAAACCAGAACCGTCACCGCCGCGATAGCAAGCGCAAGGAGAAGCAACAGCACATCCACCGCCACAAAAAGTCCGCGTGGCGGGCGGCTGGCTTCTCCGCCCGGCAATTCGCGCAACACCGGCGTGGCGCTGTTTTTCTGATAATCCGGAAAATTCATTCGGACACCTCCTTGGCGGATATCGGACGACGAACGCGATATTCCAGTTCCGCACTCGCGTTTCCGGTATAGATCTGCTCCTGTTCCCGCTGATTTCTGAGACGCTCGTACCGCAGGACCGCGCCGATCAGTGCCGCGGCCACGAAGAAAGCGGCCACCGCAAACGAATCGGTAAAGGGATTTTCAAAAAAAGCGAACAGCACGCCGGATGCCACAACGCCGATCCCGATCCGCGCAAAGCGCGGCATGCCGCGCCCCTTGGCCCCCCACGAAACCGAAAAACAATTCTGAATCATCACAAACAGCATTGCGGAAAGTATCAGAATACCCAAAAGGCCGTAATCGCAGAAAAACCAGAGGAAAAAACTGTTTCCGGCCGCTTCAAACGCAGTCTGCCCGGAAAAATAAGGCCACATCCGTTCAATTCCGCCGGGCCCGGCTCCGAAAATAAAACGCGAAAAACCGGACGGACGGGAAGATACGCCTTCGCCCTCCGAGAAGAAGAACCGGGAAAAGACTTCGCCTGCCCGCACACGCGGCAGCCGTCCCGCAGTATTGCTCAGAACCGCGTCCACCTTCCCGCGCACGGAACGCGGCAGGAAAAGATAGCAAAGCGCAAGGGCCGAGCAACCCAAAAAGGAAAAGCCGAACCCCCGCATGCCCAAGAGCGACAAATACAGCGCCGCAAGCAACAACATGGCAAACCACGCGATCTGAACTCCGGACAGAACCGCGGCAAAAACGAAAAGGAAGGACGAGACCGCGCCGCACACCGAAAGTCCGTGCCGCTTTTCAAAAAGAAGCGGCAACGAAAAGGCCAACGCCAGCACCATAAAATAGGCAAAAGGAACGCTTCCGGAAAAACCGGCGCGAACATAGCCAAAGGCGCCGTCAAAATCCGAAAGTCCGCCCGCACGGAAAAACTGCCACACGCCCGCCAAGGCCGCCGCCGAAGCGGAAACCAAAAAGGCCGCATGACACCGGATAAACCACCGTGTGGTCTGCATCACATTGGAAATAAGAAAGTAGGCCGCCGTCAGACACAGGGTAAAAAGCATACCGGACAGGCTCTTCCCTTCCCAAAGCGAGAAAAGCGAAAACACCATCATCAGCGTCAGCAAGAGCACCGCAAAATCCTGCAGATCCATGTGCAACGCCCGATTTCCGCGCAACAGTTTGCCGATATATCCGATCACCGAAAGCGCAAGAAAAGCCAGGAGGAAGAAGCTCCCGTTCGGCAAGAAGCCGGCAAAAGGCAAAAGCAGAATAAAAAACAGCACGCCGGTTTCGGGGACCGAGAGAATCAGCATAACCAGCAGAATTTCCAGAACAACAAAGCAAAGCACCAACGGGCGGAGCAATATCCCCAGCGCTCCCAACAAAAACGAGACCGGCAGGATGACATAAAGATGTCCGGCCCCGTTTTGCGGCACCTCTCTCAGATAGTCCTCGGAAATACCGGCCGCGCCTGCCAGCACCGCGCGGAAAAACGCGCTGTGATAAAAATCATATCCGAAAGAATGTTCGGAGGGCAACAGCATCATCCCCGCGATCGTCAGCACCGTGCCGACCACCGGACTGATCCAGTCGGTATAGCCCCAATGAAGCAAAAAGGTATCCAGGAAAAAGAACGCCCCTGAAAAGAAACCGGGAATGAGCATCAAAAGCCCGATCAGGCGGGTTTTGGTACGGCAGGTAAGGCGCACCAACCGTCCAAAAACAAAGGAGAAAATATTGTTTTCCATGGCACAGGCCATGGCACGCCGCGCCGTCAGGCTTTTTTTGCGCCCATAGCGACGGCTTTTTTTCTTCCCGATCTTCAGCGAAACATCGGCCATTTTCTGGGACACGGCGTCAAACGAGGTAAAAAGACGCACGAAAAAGCCGATGGCAAAAATCCGGTAAAAAAGCTTTGCCGCGCGAGTGCGCACGCGGGATATACGGGAGGCTCCGGCGGGTTCACTCATCCTCTTTTCCCCCTTTCTTTTCATCCGGAACGGATGTTTTTTCAAGCAGATCCGGGCGCAATCGCCGGGTCTCTTCCAGCGAAGCATCCGATCGCCATTTGTCTATGTTGGCATGATGGCCGGATATCAGCACATCCGGCACTTTCCGGCCGTGGAATTCAACCGGGCGGGTATATTGCGGATATTCCACAAGCCCGGCCGAAAGACTCTCGTTTTCATAACATTCCGGTGCGGCCAGCACGCCGGGCACCAGCCGCGCCACCGCGTCGGTCAGGATGCAGGCGGGGATCTCTCCGCCGGTCAGCACATAGTCTCCGATGGAGATTTCTTCGTCCACAATCTCATCCACAATCCGACTGTCCACCCCTTCATAATGCCCGCAAAGTAAGATTATCTGGTCATATGAATTTGCCAGTTCGCGCACTTTTTTGTGGGTCAGAACCGGGCCGCGGGGCGAGAGATAAATCACATGTCGGCGCGAAATATCCGGCGTTTCGTCAAGCACCGCCCGATAGCAATCGTAAATCGGGGGCGCCATCATCAGCATCCCTTTCCCGCCGCCATACGGGGTGTCATCCACCCGATGATGTTTATCTTTGGAATAGTCCCTTATGTTGTGGGTAAAGACCGAAATTGCGCCGCTTTGCCGGGCGCGGCCGATTACACTTTCGCCCAGAACATATTCAACCAGATCCGGGAACAGCGTCATAATATCAAAGCGCATCATCAAACATCCCCTCAATCGGCAGAATGGAAATACCGGCCTCGGCATCCACAGATTTTACAAAAGCCGGAACCGCCGGCACCATCGCTTCTCCGGTTTCGGTGCGGATCACATAAATATCGCTGGCGCCGGGATGGATTACATCCGAAAGAACGCCCAGTTTCCGGCCGCTTTCCGCGTGAAAAACCGGCAGGCCTATCAGCTCCGCAATCAGCGGCGAATCCCCGATCGGCAGATCTTCCCGCGCGGCAAAAAGCACACTGCCCTTTAATGCGCCGGCGCTCTCCATATCCGCGACTCCCTCGATTTCACAGAAAACAAAGGCGCCGAAAACACTGGCCCGCCGCATTTTATGCCGGATATACAGGCCGTCTTTTTTCAGGTAGACTGCCGGCAACCCGGCAAAAACCGATGGGCTGTCGCACCACGGCTCCACCTTCAGACCGCCATGACAACCGTGCGTATTGATGATTTTTCCACATTCGGGATACGGAATTTTCGGCATGAAATATCCTTCCTCTTTGAACTGAAGCGGGTATGTAAAACCGCGTTTTTCCGGGCCTCTTTACCAACCTTGCGTCTATTATAACACAATCGGGCGGATTTGTCACCCGGAAAGAGAAAAATATCGCTTTTTTATCCAATAAATTTAAATATTTACATTTTTACTCTTGCTTTCAATGCCAGGAACGGTTATAATAAAGACAATATTTTCTTGGAGGTTCTCTAATGGGAAACAATATCTGGATTACGCTGGGCATGGTTGTTTTGCTCTTTGTTGTGTTTTATTTCTTTGTCATCCGGCCGCAGAAAAAGCAGGAAAAGGAAGCGGCGGATATGCGGAACGCGCTGACAGTCGGGGATGAAATCACCACCATCGGCGGTATCATCGGAAAAATCGTCAGCATCAAAGAAGAAACCATGATTATCGAGACCGGGCGTGACCACACCCGGATCCGGCTTCTCAAGAGTGCCGTTCGCACGGTGGATGTGCACGCAGAAGACGCACAGGACTAATTTCCGGGTCTCCTTCATATTCTTTACTGCAAGTAAAGTGTTTGGAGGAGACCTTTTATGTTAAGTAATCACCGTAAACCGCAAAACAAAAAAAGAAAAGCAAGGAGCGACCGGGCGGTTCGTCCCCTTGCCACCCCTCTTGGCAGTGCGCTGAAGGCGTTGCCCTTCTCCCTTCTTATCGGCGGACTTTTACTTTTCCTGCTGACTGCGCTCCTGATGACCACCGGAGATCCGGACCGTTACCACACGGTTGCAGGGCTTATCTGCGCTTATTCCACGGCTTTTTGGGCAGGTGCGTTTGCGACCCGGTTTCACGGGCGCCGTCTTCCGCTTCCCTGCGCGCTTTTTGCCGCAGGGTTACTGGCACTGCTCTTTTTTTCGGTCGGCCTGTTTTTACCCGAAAGTCCCCGGCACACAGCCTCTCCGGCACTGCGGGCAGGACTGTTCGCACTGATTTTCCCGGCCGCCCTGCTGGGTTCGCTTTTCGGCGCGCGGGAAAAGCGCCGCAAACACCGCCGCTGATCCGATAACTGACTGAAAAATTCAAAGGATTTTGAAAAAATATGAAATCAAAACGGAAAAACGCTTATCTTCTTCGCCGTTTTTTGCCCTATTATCGTCCTTACATACCGGTCATGATAGCCGATCTTTTCTGTGCGGCGCTGACCACCCTTTGCGAGCTTTTTCTGCCGATGATCGTTCGGAAAATCACGGGGGCGGCCACGGCCGGAGACGGTTCGCTCAATGCTTCGCTCATTCTCCGCTGCGGGCTCTTTTACATTCTCCTGCGCCTGGTGGATACAGCCGCCAACTATTTCATGACATCCGTCGGTCACATTATGGGAAGCCGGATGGAATGCGATATGCGCCACGATCTGTTTGCCCACCTGCAAAAGCTCCCTTTTTCCTATTATGACAACACAAAAATCGGCACGCTGATGTCCCGGATGACAAGCGATCTTTTTGATGTGACGGAGTTTGCCCATCACTGCCCGGAGGAATTTTTTATCGCGGCCATCAAAATCGTCTGCTCGTTCTTCCTTTTGTGCACCATGAATGTAAAACTGACGCTGATTGTTTTTGCCGTCATTCCCGTGATGGTTGCGGTACTGGTCTTTTTCCGCCTGAAAATGAAAAAGAACTTTATTGCCTCCCGCCGTCAGATCGGCGAACTGAACTCGCAAATCGAGGACAGTCTGTTGGGCATCCGGGTGGTCAAATCCTTTGGAAGAGAAGCTACCGAGCAGGAAAAATTTGACCGCGGAAACGGCAGATTCCTGGCCCTGAAACGGGAGCGCTATTTCATCATGGGCGGCTTTACCTCTGCGACCCGTTTTTTTGACGGCGTGATGTATATCGTGGTGGTGCTCATCGGCGCGCTCTTTTTGCTCCGGGGCGGCATTACAACGGCCGATTATATCGCGTATCTGATGTTTGTCACGACTCTTTTGACTTCGGTCCGCCGGATTGTGGAATTTTCGGAGCAATTCCAGATGGGCATGAGCGGCATTGAACGCTTTGCCGAAGTCATGGATATTCAACCGGACATTTCCGATGCGCCCGATGCCAAAGAACTCTCTGTCTGTGAAGGGCGCGTGGATTTTAAAGATGTTTCCTTCCGCTATGAAAGTCACCTGCCCGATGTGGTTTCCCATGTCAATCTTCAGGTTGCACCGGGAGAAAACATTGCGTTGGTCGGTCCTTCCGGCAGCGGAAAAACCACGCTTTGTGCGCTTATTCCCCGCTTTTATGATGTGAACAGCGGAGCCGTGGAAATTGACGGACAGGATGTCCGTTCGGTCACGCTGGCTTCTCTGCGCAAAAACATCGGCGTGGTTGCCCAGGATGTCTATCTGTTCTCCGGCAGTGTAAGAGAAAACATTGCCTATGGGCGGGAGGACGCCACGGATGAAGAGATCCGGGAAGCGGCCAGAATGGCCGGCGCGGAAGAGTTTATCCTTTCCCTTCCGCAAGGCTATGATACCTATGTCGGCGAACGCGGCGTAAAACTCTCCGGCGGGCAAAAACAACGCATTTCCATTGCCCGCGTTTTCTTAAAGAATCCGCCGATTCTTGTGCTGGATGAAGCCACCAGCGCGCTGGACAACGAAAGTGAGCGGCTGGTGCAGGCTTCGCTTGAAAAGCTCTCACACGGGCGGACAACCTTTACCATCGCCCACCGCCTGACCACCATCCGAAATGCCGATCGGATTCTGGTGCTGACCGAAAACGGAATCGCCGAATCCGGCACACACGATGAACTGATTGCAAAAGGCGGTCTTTACAGCGAATTTTACAGACTCTATTCCCTTTAAATTCAACTGACTTTAAAATCCGGGTTGCTTGATAAGCGACCCGGATTTTTTCTTTCTTAATATTATGGCATTGACATTTTTCGAACATTATACTATTATGAGAATGAGGGAAATTTTGTTATTTTTGAACGAACGGATTTTTTAAAAAAGGGAGAACCACATGAAACTGTATCTCCCGCTTTGTGTGATATGCACCTCCAAAAGTCAGACACTTTTGGAGGTGCATATCAAATCCGGGTTCTTTTTTAATTCTTATCGGAGTCCTTTTCTCCGTGATGACACGGAAGTTCAAACCAAAAAACACTTCCGACGCCCACGGCACTGTCCACACCATAGGTAGCCTGATGCGCCTCCAGTACGCTTTTGACAATGGAGAGTCCCAATCCTGTGCCCATAACGGCGCGCTTGTGCACTTTATCCACGCGATAATAGCGATCCCAGATCTGAGCGATCCGGTCGGGGGGGATGCCCTCCCCGTCATCGGCCACTTCCAGCCTCACACGGTCGCCGACCCTTTTTTCGGTAATGCGCACGCGCTTGTCTTCACCGGTATAATTGACCGCATTGTTAATAAGGTTGTAGATCACCTGCAAAATCATTGTCCGATCAGCCAGTACTTCAACCGGTTCGCAGGTTTCCACCTCAAAATGATATCCGTCCGAGCGAATCAGCGCTTCATAGCGGGTCAGTGTATCTTTGAGAAGTTCTGTAAAATCAAGCACCGCCAATTGCGGCTTTTTGGCACCGCTTTGCAACTTAGAAAGATCCAGCAGATCATTTACAAGCTCGGAAAGGCGGGTGGTTTCGTCAATCAGTATCTGCGCGTTTTCCGGGCTGTTTTCTCCCGGAATATCCCGCATCAGTTCGCCGTATCCCTTAATCATCGTGAGCGGTGTGCGCAGATCGTGTGAAATATTGGCAATCAGATCTTTTTGCAGTTGGTCGGTTGCCCCGATCTCGTGCGCCGCATAGTTCAGCGTTTGCGCCAACTGCTCTACCTCACGGTATCCCTTGACCGAAAAATCCACATCATAGTGCCCCGCCGCCAGATTTTCCGCTTTCTTGGTAATAGAAATGAGCGGAGTGGCCACCAACCGATAAAGGAGAAGCGAAAGCAAAAAGGCAATACCGAGCACGGAAACCGCAATCCAGAAAAACTGCACCTCCAGTGCCTTTACAGCTGCCCGGATCGGCGAAAGTTCGCTGTCCAGAAGAAGGAAATACTGATTTCCGCCGGCCGAAAATGTACGGGCATAGACTGCATTTGCCGTATCGGTGGCACGGTAAGAACCCGGGAAATGAAATTCTTTGTCTCCTTCATCCGGATTACGGCGAAATTCCATCTTTTTGCTGTACATGCCGCCATTGTCAGTGGCATAATTGTAAATTTTGGATAACAGGTCGTTAGGCAAATGATGAATCAGACAGGAAGCATTGACATCCGTATCGTAGATCTGCGTGGCCCGGCCATCCGCAATCGAAAAAAGCCGCACGCAAATCTGTTTGCTTTCCGCGATCGTCTGTATGCGCGCGCGAAAGTCATCTTCCTCCACTGTTTCCACCAGCGTCTGACCGGCTGTCTCCAACTCGGAAAACTTCTCTTTCTCGTAAAAATGTCCCAGCAAGCGAATTTGAAAGATCCAAATGAGCACCAGCATGAAAATGGTAAGGATCACCATGGAAAGGAAAAGAAGCGCGCGTACGCCCGGCGTTTTTGGCCGGGCGTTCTTTGCTGTTTTTTCTTTTCTTTCGTCTTTCATACGATATCCTCAAAGCGGTAGCCAAGACCGCGCAGGGTCACGATCCGATTGCTGAAACGGCCCAGACTTTTTCGCAAAAGCTTGATGTGCGTGTCCAGCGTCCGTGCATCGCCATAGAAATCATAGCCCCACACTTCGCTGATCAACTTTTCGCGGGTCAATGCAATGTTTCTGTTTTTTATCATATAAAAGAACAGATCATACTCTTTTGGGGACATTTCAATCCGTTTTCCGTCCACATAGACGATCCTTGCTGTCAGATCCACGCTAAGACCACCGTCGCCGAAAGTGAGGACTTCGTTTTCCGGTTTGTCCGCCGCACGGTTCTTTCCGACCCTTTTCATAACGGCTTCCACCCGCAACATCAGCTCGCGGGGGGAAAACGGTTTGACCACATAATCGTCAATACCCAGCTCAAAACCGTTGATCTTGTCATATTCTTCGCCACGCGCCGACAGCATGATGATGGGGGTTGTTTTGATCTTGCGGATTTCGCGGCAGGCCGAAAATCCGTCCAGCTCCGGCATCATAATATCCATGATAATAATGTCAAAATCATTGGCTCTGGCCAGCCGAACGGCCTCCATGCCATCCCCTGCTTCGGTCACCTCATGCCCTTCAAACTCCGCATATTTCCGAATGATGGAACGGATGCGGATCTCATCGTCAACAACTAAAATACGGTACATGGTTTTGTCCTTTCCTTATATGGTTTTAGGGTTGTTTTTTATTCTCCGAAACTGACATCGACCTGCGCGGGAACTTCTTCCACCAGCGTTACGCTCACAGTCACCTGCTTCCGGTTCCGGCTGATGACCACGCTCACGGTATCCCCGATCTTATGGGAACGAATCACACGGTTCAGTTCGTTCACAGAGGAAACTTCTGTGCCGCCCACCGCAAGGATCCAGTCCCCTTCTTTCAGCGTTCCGTCTGAAGTGCCTGTGGTCACATACAGCGCATCAATATACCCGTAATACGAGCTGAGCGCTTTTTTCTCGGTCACAGTGGCTCCCAGTGCCGCGCGGCCTCTAATATAACCGTATTTCAGAAGCGAATCAACGGAAACAACTGCGGTATCGATCGGAATGGCAAAACCAAGCCCCTCTACGCCGCTGGCCGAAACTTTGGCGTTGACCACGCCAATCAGTTCCCCGGCCATGTTGAAAAGGCCGCCGCCGGAGTTGCCCGCATTGATGGCCGCATCAGTCTGCAGAAGCGTCATCGTCTGTTCTTCCACAGTCACCTCACGGGAAAGTGCGCTGATACCGCCATAGGTGACCGTACCGCCCAGTTCACCCAGCGGATTTCCGATGGCGAAGACCTCTTCTCCGACTGCCAGCGCACCGCTGTAGCCAAGTTTGGCCACCGTCAGGGTCTCTTCCGGCATAATCTTGATCAGCGCGATATCGTTTTCGTCATCCACGCCGCGCAAATAGGCTTTATAAGTGTTGCCGTTGGTCAGCCGCACATAAATCTCTTCCGCGCCGGAAACCACATGATTATTGGTCACAATGATGCCGTCCGCATGGATAATGACGCCGCTGCCCGCTCCTGCCGTGATTTTCCCGCGATAAGAAGTGGTTGTGGTAGTGATCTCCACCACGCTGTCGCGCACGGCGGCTACCGCTTTGATACGGGACATTGCCGCACCTCCTGCAGAGCCGTTTTCCGAATCGGCAAGGGTGCTTCCGTCATTTTTATTCAGGACAACATCCGCATAATTATATTTGTCCGCACCGGTGGAACTGAACACCCGGCCATTGTCGATCTGTGCTGTAGAACCCGAATTTACGGAGGAACTTCCGTCCGGCGTCACATCGCTGTTTTTGATACGGCCAAGAAAATATCCGCCAAGGCAAGCCACAGAAGAAAAAATCAAAAAGAATGCAAGACAGGCGGCAATCACGACCGCTTTTTTGTGATTTCTCCGCTCGCTTTTCCGGGTTCCCTCGGCAATCGGCCGGAACCCCTCTTCGCTACGGTAAGAAACCCGGCACCATTGCGGAAGATTTTCTTCCCCGCCCGGCTGTGCCGCCCCCCGGGATTCATTTCCTTCTTTTTTGAGATTGTTTTCTGCGTTTGTTGAATCCTGCCACTGATCGGAATTGTTCATATGGTACACTCCTTTCCGAATTACACTCACAGTTTACCGCGCAAATGTGACGGTTAGATGATTGTCGGGCAAAAAAATGCTGAAATCAAAAATCCCTTCCCGGAAAGATTGAAAAAAGGCGAGAAATTTGTTATAATGAAGCAAGACGAAAAAAGCGAGGAAAAAACGATGACCGAAACCGTAAAAACACTGTTGTCCCACGAAGGCATCCGGCTCTGTGCCCCCATCGCCCTCTCGGAACTGAAAATACTGCGCCCCTATTTGCTTGAAAAAAACGGCATGAACACGGACGGCACGGCTTTTCTTTTCGCCATTCCTTATTATACCACAGAATGTGACCATCCCGCAAGAAATATTTCGGCTTATGCGGTGAGCGCCGATTATCACGGATATATGAAAAAACTCTTTGACAGGGTGCTGCCCGCTTTGCGGGAAAAATATCCGGAAAATATTTTTCTCGGCTTTTCGGACCATTCTCCGATTGCGGAAGCGGACGCGGCGGTGCGGGCCGGTCTTGGCTTTTTTGGGCACAACCATCTTTTCCTTACCCGCGAATATTCCTCCTACGTCTTTCTGGGTGAAATTATAACCGACGCGTCTGTTCCGAGCGCGAAAAGTCAAAAAAGCGAATGTATCGGATGCGATGCCTGTCTGCGCGAATGCCCGGTGGGTATGGATCTCACCCAGTGTCTTTCCGCGCTGACGCAGAAAAAGGGCGTGCTGACTGAAGAAGAAGAAAAAAGAATCCTTGAAAACGGCATGGTATGGGGATGTGACCGCTGCCAGGAGGTTTGTCCCGTTACGAAATCAGCCAAAGAAAACGGGACGCTTTATTCGGACATTTCTTATTTCAAGGAAAGCGCACTGCCACACCTGACACTTGAGGTCGTTCAGAACATGAGTCAGGAAGAATTTGAAAGTCGCGCTTTCAGCTGGCGCGGACGCGAAACCATTCTGCGGAACCTGAAACTTTTTGAAAGAAAGGAGAAAAGATGATCCGATTTTACTATGGTGCCGGTACCCCAAAAACCGAGAATGCCCTTCTGGACGCTATCCGGACCGAGTTGGAAGCGGGCCGGGAAGTTTTGCTGCTGGTACCCGAACAGGAAACAGTACACACAGAACGACGGATGGCGGAGTGGCTTTCGCCCGCTTTTCAGCTTTCCTTTGAGGTGCTGAACTTTACCCGACTGGCAAACCGGGTCTTCCGAACGGCAGGCGGCCTTTCTTACCGCTACGCCACTCCCGGTACGCAGGCGCTTTTCATGTGGAAGACCCTGCGCGCCCTGCGCCCGATGCTCCGTCAACTTGGAAAAAAATCCGGAAACGACCTGCGCCTTTGCGAAAAGCTCCTTTCGGTTTCGGCACAGCTGAAGGCCTATTGCGTTACGCCGGAAAATCTGGCAGACGCCTCCACGGAACTGGAGACCGGCGACCCGCTGTCCGATAAACTTTTTGACATTTCCCTGCTTTCGGGCACCTATGACACATCGCTTGCCACACATTATGACAGCGTTCTGGATGATCTTACCCGTCTTTCACAACTGATTCCGGAAAATCCGGAACTCTTTCAAAACACGGTTTTTGTGGTCGATTCCTTCAGCGATTACACCCCGCAAGAGCTTTCCGTTCTGAAAGAGCTGATGAAAGTTTCTCCCGCCGTGCTTATTTCAACGCCTTTGCCGGACGCCGCAAACCGGGATATCCACCTGTTGAAGATTCATGAAGACCACGAAAGACTTCTGCGCCTTGCCAAAGAAAACGGGGGGCGGGTATATTTTCAGCCATGCGGAACCGAGCCGCCGCAGGACGCGCTGTCTTTTCTCCGGGACCGTCTTTTCAAAATGGACTCGGCACCCGCCCGGTTCCCCGCAACCGGGAAAATCGAACTGACCGTCTGCCCCTCTCCCTATGAAGAGGCCGAATATGCCGCCGCCGTTACTGCCCGTCTGATCCGGGCCGGATACCGATACAGCGACATCACGGTTGTTGTACGGGACGCGGGCGCTTATGCCGGTATACTGGACGATACGCTGAAAAAAGAAAACATCCCCTACTTCTTTTCTGAAAAAACCGATATCACGCTGCGCCCGCTCATCCGGCTGATTCTTTTCGCTCTTCGTATTCGGATCTATAACTGGCAACCGGAAGATGTCATCGGCTATCTGAAAACCGGGCTATGCGGGTTGCCCTTTGACGACATCAATTTTTTTGAAGAATACACAGACACCTGGCAATTGCGCGGCGCCCGGGATTTTGCCGTGCCTTTCACACGCAATCCGGACGGTTACACCGAGCGGATCTCGGCACGCGGAGAACGGATTCTTGCGGCGGCCGAACGCGTCCGTTCGGCGCTTGTTCCTCCGCTGACCGCTTTTTTTGACGCATTTGAAAAGAAATCCGACACCAAGGAACTCTGCCGGTCTCTTTACCGCCTGCTCCTGACACTTGGCGTGCCGCAGACTCTGAAAACACAGTCCGTGGCCAAGCTGACCGAGGGTGACCGGCGGGAAGCGGAAGAACTTTCGCGCCTGTTCTCCGAAACGGTGCGGACGCTGGAGGATGTCAGCCGGGTTCTGAAAGACGAAGAAATGGATGCCGCCGCTTTTTCGGAAGCGCTCCGGCTGGTTTTTTCCCACACCGATATCGGCACCATCCCAACCTCCGCCGATGCGGTACTGATCGGCTCGGCCGCCACTTTGCGTGCCGGGCACCCGCGTTTTTCCATTGTACTGGGGCTGAACGAGGGCATGTTCCCGCAAACGCAAAGGAAAAGCGGTCTGCTGTGTGACGCAGACGAAAGAAAACTGGAGAAACTGGGGCTTTTTCTGGCACCGGACAGCATGGGGATCGCCTCAAAAGAACTTTATTATGTTTACCGGGCGCTTTCGCTTCCAAGCGAAAAGCTGTTTGTGACCTATGCCAAAGCCGGCACTACCGGAAGTGGCCTTGCCCCCTCTTTTGCCGTGGAGCGCCTGCGCGCGCTGTTCCCTGACCTGACGCCCCGATCTTTTGAAGCGGAAGCGCCTGCGGAACGAATCTTTACCAAAGAAGGCGCGTTATCTGCCTTTTGCGATCTTTCCCCGGAGGAGCAGACGGCACTTTGTACGCTGCTCAAAGAAGACCCCGCGCATCTCATCCGTACCGAGCGGCTCCGGATCCCCGTCACGCAAAGATCCGCATTTGTCTCCGCAAAAACGGCGCATGACATTTTCGGAGCCGGCGCTTTCAATCCCACCGGCCTTGAGCGTTTTGCCGCCTGCCGCTTTTCTTATTACTGTCGCTCGGTTCTGAAACTGCGCGAAAAGCCCAAAGATACTCTTGACTACACAGCCGCCGGCATTTTTTTGCATTTTGTGCTGGAGCGGGTCTTCCGGGAAATCCGTTCTTCCGGCCGTCCGGTGGCCGGATACAGCGAAAAAGAAATTGAGGGGTTGGCCGGAGCCGCCACAGAAGATTTCCGCGCGCACCTTCTTGAAATCGGCGGAGGGCTTTCTCCCCGTGCGCAGGCGCTGACCCAGCGCCTTTCCGATCTCTCACGGCTGGCGACGCTGATCGTTTTCCGCTCGCTTTCTTCGGACCGCTTTGTCCCCGCCTTTTTCGAGCTGGATCTCGCCGGATTGGATGGCGCTTTTACCGAATTGCCGGACGGAAAAAAGATCCCGCTCTCCGGTAAGATCGACCGGGTAGACGCCTGCACCGGGGAGGATGGGAACACTTATCTTCGCGTAACCGACTATAAAACCGGCCTGAAAAAATTTGACCGTGAGGAGATCCAAAACGGAACCTGCCTGCAAATGCCGCTTTATCTCTATGCCCTTTGCCACGGCACGCATCCCGCGATCGCCAAAGAACTGGGCCTTCCGGGAAACACACGCTTTTATCCGGCCGGTATTTCCTATTTTTCCGCGACCGCCAAAGCCGATGATTCCGGCATCCAGATGCCGCGCGAAGAAGCGCTGGAGGCGGCCGGTTCCAAGTGTACCAAAAGCGAATTCCTGCTCTCCCCCGCTCATGCGGGCGGCTGTGCGCAGGGGAAAGCCGATCCGCAGGATTTTTCTTCACTTTTTGAAGATCTTACAAAAACCGTTGGCAGGATCGCCGCCGAAATGCAGGCCGGCAAAGCAGACATAGAACCGCAGGAAAAAGGCGGTACTTCCCCTTGTACCTTCTGCCCTTACGGGGAGGTCTGCCGGGCCGCCAACGAGCGAAAAGAGTAAGGAGGATAACCGGAGAATGGAATTTACCGCACAACAGCAAAAAGCCATTGACGAGCGCGGAAAAACCCTGCTGGTCTCCGCCGCCGCCGGTTCCGGCAAAACCGCCACTTTGACCGAGCGAATCATCCGATCTATCACCGATAAAGAAAAACCCGTGGATGTCTCCAGACTTCTCGTTGTGACCTTTACCGTGGCGGCCGCCGGAGAGATGAAAGCGCGGATTACCAACCGCCTGACGGCTCTCCTTAGCGAAGATCCGTCCAACCGGCGCATTTCGGACCAGTTGATGATGTTGGGGAGCGCCCAGATCTCCACACTGGACTCTTTTTACCTGGAGCTGGTGCGCAACAATTTTGAAGCGGCCGGATTTCCGCCCGATTTCAGAGTGTGCGATGAGGGAGAACTGTTTTCTCTCCAACGACAGTTGATGAATCGAGCCATTGACCGGATGTATCGTGAGGAACCGGATTTCCCGGAACTGGCCGATCTTTTTTCGGACATCCGCCAGGAAACCGCGCTTTGCGAACGCCTGCTTGGTATCCGCGCCGAACTCTGCCGGATTCCGGAAGGGATCGACATACTGCTCCGTTCAGGCAAGGAAATGGCGCAATGCGCCAACTCTCCCTTTGACAGCACCTTCGGGCAGGTCCTTTGCCGGGAGCTTTCGCGCTATCAAAAAGCAGGAACAAAACTGCTCACACGGGCGCTTGCGGAAATTGAGTCAGAGGAAAAAAGCGAAGATCTGCGTCTGAAATTCGGGCCGCTTTACAGCGAAGCGCTTCATCGGTTTGAAGAGATCGGCGCGGCGCTGGTCGAACACGACTATGAGCGCGCCCGCCTTTCGCTTGCGCCTTTTTCGGCGCGGGTCGGTCTGAAGCGTCCGAAAACTTCGGCGGAGTTTGACCGCCTTAAAAATACCGTCTCTCTTTTTCTTGACAGTTTCAAAAAGTTTTCTTCCTTGTTTTTCCCCTATACAAAAGAAGAGCTGACAAGCAGTGCCGGACGATGCGAACGGGTGCTCCTTTTGCTTCATCGGACGCTTAGCCTCTTTGAAGAAGCTTACCGTGCCGCCAAAATGACGCGGGAAATAGCGGAGTTTTCGGATGTTTCCCGCGCGGCGTACAGCCTTTTGGTTTTGCCGGACGGTTCTCCTTCCCCGTTGGCACTTTCCATGCGTGACAATTACGACGCCATTTATATTGACGAATACCAGGATGTGGACGCCATGCAGGACGCCACCCTTTGCGCCATTTCCAAAGAAAACAACCGTTTTATGGTTGGAGATGTCAAGCAGAGCATTTATGCCTTCCGTGGCTCAGATCCGGATATTTTTACGGCCTATCGGCGGAAATTTCCGGATCTGGAAGCCGGGAAAGAAGGGCCGGCCGCGCTGTTCATGTCGGATTGTTTTCGCTGTGATCTCGGCGTGGTGCGCTTTTCAAATGCCGTTTCGCACTATCTCTTTTCACATCATGCCGACAGCATTGCCTATCGGCCGGAAGATGACCTGGTCTTCAGAAAACGGTCAGATCCCGGCTGTCTTTCTGCAAAAACGCAAGTTTTTGCCATTGACGGGCAGTGCGAATTACCGGAAGAAGAATCTGATGGCGCGGAAGCCATTTGCGTGGTAAATGAGATCAGAACCCTGCTCAAAGACGGGAAAAAAGCTGACGGTTCTCCCATTCTTCCCTCGGACATTGCCGTGCTTTCCCGCGCGGAAAAGCCGCTGAAACCGGTGGCAAAACTGCTTTCTTCCATGGGAATCCCGGTCAATGACTGCACCCGGAAGAACCTGTTTGAAAACCCGGAAGTCAGCTGCGTTTACAGTCTGCTCTCGGTACTGGACAATCCTTACGCCGATGTTCCGTTGGCCGCCACGCTTCGTTCCCCTTTCTTTGGCTTTACACTGGAGGAACTGGTGAAAATCCGCACAGCGGCCAAGGGGGACGCCTCGCTTTTCGAAGCGCTTGAATCGGCGGCCACCGACGGAAGTACGCTTTCACTCAAATGCCGCGAAACGCTGCAAAGCCTTGCGCTCTATCGGGAAAAGGCGACCGAACTGCCGGTTGACGAACTGCTTTCCTATCTGTACAAAGAAACCTCTGTGCTCTCTTTTTACGCCGGAAACAAACGCGAAGAACCGACCGCGCGCCGGGCGCATCTCCTGCGCCTTTATGAATATGCGCGCACTTTTGAATCCGGTTCTTTTAAAGGACTTTATGCTTTTCTGGCCCATCTCCAAAGCATTATGAACCGTAAAGAAACCCTGAAAGGTCCAATGGGTACAGGCGACGCCGTTCGTCTGATGACCATTCACGGTTCCAAAGGACTTGAGTTTCCGGTATGTATGCTGATCGGCTGCGGCGCCAATCTTGGCGGGCAAAGAAAAGTCAACTTCTTTACGGTCAAAGAGATCGGCTGTGCCACCAAACTTTCCAACGCCGGCCCGTTTTCACTCTCGGACACCTTCTTTGCCCGGATCCTGCGCATAGAGGAAGACCGGAAAGAACGCGAAGAGGAAATGCGAATCCTGTATGTCGGGATGACCCGCGCCAAAGAGCGCCTTTACCTTTTCGGAAAACCGCGGGCCGGTCTGCAAAAACTGCATGAAAAGGTGGCGGTTTATGCCGGGAATGATACCGACTTTTTCAAGGGCGCAGGGTCTTCCTATCTTTTCTGGACATTGGAAGCGCTTCAGGAAACGGAATATGAGGATTTTTGCGAAATTCATGAGATCTATGAGCTTGAACCGCCCCGAAAAGAGCAAAATAAAGCCCCGCAAGAGCGGTTTTATGACCCGCAAAAAGAAGAACTGGCGCGCCAACGCTTCGGAGAGCGGTTTTCTTTTGAATATCCCTACCGCCACCTGAGCGATCTGCCCGCCAAGCTCTCGGTCTCAAGACTTTCGCCCGAAGTACTGGACATCGGAGACGGCACTGCCGCAGCGCGGCCGGAGGATCTGCTGGATCCGGATGTGGAGGCGTTGCTCCACACCTTTGAGCAAGAGCCGGTCTTTGAGGCGGAAGAAAAACCGGACGCCGCAAAAAAAGGCACGGCCACGCATGAATTTCTTCAGTTCTGCGACTTTAAAAACGCCAAAAAGAAGGGCGTGGAGACCGAACTTTGCCGATTGATCGAAAAGCGTTTTTTGCCGCCGGACATCCGGGAGGCCGTGCGCCTGAATGAGCTTTCCGCTTTTTTTGAAAGCGACTTTTATCTGGACCTCGCACATGCACGGGAGATCCACCGTGAGACCCGCTTCAATATTTTTCTGCCGGCCGCTTCTTTTACGGCTGACCCGGAGCGGAAAGAACAGCTTGCGGGGGAAAAACTGCTGGTTCAGGGTGTGATTGACCTCTTCTTTACCGACGCAAAAGGAGGGCTGGTGCTGTGCGACTATAAAACAGACCGTCTGCCGCCGGAAGCGCTCCAAAATCCGGAAGCGGCCAAAAACTTTCTTTTTGAACGACACGGAGAGCAACTCCGCTATTACCGGGAAGCGCTCCGGCAGATCTGCGGCCGGGTGCCGGACCGGACGCTGCTTTATTCCCTGCCGCTGGGACGCGCGCTGGAGGCACCGTCCGGGTTCTTCACAGACTGATAAAAACCCGCCCGCCATCTTTTGAT
>CAJJIY010000007.1 GCA_905187695.1 uncultured Eubacteriales bacterium
GTGCCCAGCGCCACCACCTGCCGGTCGGGACTCAGCAGGCCGATGATCCAGGGAGCCAGCACATACATCATGATGGAGGCCGCCAGCATGATGCTCATGCCCAGCAGCACCGTGACCCAGCCCAGCCGGTTCACAAGATCCTTCCGCTTTGCGCCCACGCTCTGCCCGATCAGCGTCACGGCGGCGTTCTCCACGCCGTAGCCTGGCATGTAGCACAGGGCCTCCGTGGTGACGGCGAAGGAGTTGGCGGCGATGGCAATGGTACCCAGCGGCGCGATGATGCCGGTCATGACCACCTGGGCGCTGGTCATGACCACCTGCTCGATGGCGACCGGTATGCCCAGCTTCGCGGCGCGGCACAGCTGCGCCGGTACGAAGCGGAAGGTCTCGCCCTGCCGCAGGCCCAGCACGGGGGAGCGCAGCAGGAAAATACACATGATAATAGCTATGGTGACCTCAGACAGCGCCGTTCCCAGCGCCGCAGTGTCCGAGAACCCGGTGGCTTCCGCCGCCTGACGGAAAACGGGCAGCGCACCCTCCGGCAGATAAGCCGACACATCCGCCCCGGCCGCAAGAGCCCGGCGAAGCGCGGCCGCACTGGGGAAAATACCTTCTCCCGGCAGTTCCCGCTCGTCATAAGCGCTTCCCTCCCGCTTCAGCGCGAGAAAATCCAGTTTTCCCCGCGCCGCGCGCAGATAGGCCAGTGCCAGAATGTCATTGGGGAAAAGAGACTCTCCCAATCCTGCAAAATAGGCCTCGGCCGTACCGGCCGCGCCCCGCGCGGGCGTTTGGGTCTCTTCTTTTTCGGCCAACACTGAAAGGCGGGAAAGATCGCCGCTCTCACTGCCAAAGGTCAGCGTATCCACCCCCAGCCGACTGAGGATCTCCACCCCTGCCCCGGCAAAATAAGCAGCCGAGGCACAGGCATAGGGAAAGGGCAGTTCCAGCACCAGATCCGCCCCGGCCGCAAGCGCCATTGCCGCGCGCGGAACAGGCGGCAGAACGGCCGCTTCGCCGCGCTGGGTAAAGTTTCCGCTCATCAGACACACAACCAGTCCCTCTTCCCGCGCGCGGGAAATAAGGCGGGCGTGTCCCCGGTGGATCGGGTTGAATTCGCAGATGATGCCGATGTGCTTCATGTGTTTTCCTTCTTTACCGCATAAAAAATTTAAAAAATTCCCTTTTTCGTCCCGGGAGTGATTGAAAAAAAGTGAAAGCTATGTTATAATAGGAGCCGAATGAAATTCTTCTGGAGGCTTCTTATGAATATTCTGGTTGTCAACGCGGGCTCCAGCTCGCTCAAATATCAGCTGCTGGACACCCGATCCGGACAGGTCTTTGCCAAGGGTATCTGCGAGCAGATCGGCGACAGGGACCGCGCCCTTATCGACCACAAACAACTGGTAAAAGGCTTGCGGGTGAAAGAAAATCACCCCATGAAGACCCATGCCGATGCCATGAAACTGGTGGTGGAAAAACTGCTGGACAGCGAATACGGCTGTATTCACAGCATGGATGAGATTGAGGCGGTCGGCCACCGTATCGTGCACGGCGGTCCCTATTTCTCGCACTCCATTCTGCTCAATGAAGAGGTGTTGGCAACGCTCCGTAAATGCCATGATTTCGCCCCGCTCCATACCGGCGCACACATCGAAGGCATTGAGGGATGCCTTGCCGTCATGCCCAAAAAACCGCAGGTGCTGGTGTTTGACACCGCTTTCCACCAGACCATGGCGCCCGAGGCCTATGTCTACCCCCTGCCCTATGAAATTTATGAAAAATATGCCGTCCGCCGCTATGGCGCGCACGGCACTTCGCACCGCTTTGTGACCGGCGAAATGTGCCGCATCCTCGGCCGGACCGAGGGCACGAAGATTGTCACCTGCCACATCGGAAACGGCTCCTCCATCTCGGCCGTAAAAGACGGCAAAGTCATGGATACCTCCATGGGCTTCACGCCGCTGGCCGGTGTGGAAATGGGCACGCGCTGCGGCGATATTGATCCTGCCATCGTTCCCTATCTGATGGAAAAAATGAACCTCTCGACCGAGGAAGTCGGAACGCTGATGAACAAAAAATCGGGCTTTCTTGGCATCACCAAGGGTTATTCTTCGGATTCCCGCGTGCTGGAAGAGGCCATTTCCAACGGCCCTGCCGACCCGCACTATGAACTGTGCAACCTGGCCGTCAACATTCTCAAACATCAGATCAAGAAATACATCGGCGCCTACGCCGCCATCATGAACGGCCTGGATGCCGTGGTGTTCACCGCCGGCATCGGCGAAAACAATCCGCACCTGCGCGAGATTGTCTGCGAGGATATGGACTTCTTCGGCATTGAGATCGACAAAGAGCTGAACGCCAAAATGCTCCGGCAGGACAACATCGTCAAACTCTCCACCGATGCCTCCCGCGTGGCGGTCTATCTCATCCCCACCAACGAGGAACTGATGATCGCCAGAGACACCGAAGCGCTTGTTTCGGCCGCACACTGAAAGTATACCACAACGCGCCGGTTTTGGCAAGTGCCGCCGGCGCTCGTTCCGTGAAAAGGAGTTATTATGAGCAAAAAACTTGAAAAGCTGACGGATTTTTCCGGCGTCACCGGCCCGGTGCTGACAGTCGTCATGGACGGCGTGGGGCTTGCGCCCGACGGCCCCGGCAACGCCGTCAAAGAAGCCTACACCCCCAATCTGGACGCTCTTATGGCCAACTATCCGACTGTCAGACTGAAGGCGCACGGCACGGCCGTGGGTCTCCCCTCCGATGACGACATGGGCAACTCCGAGGTCGGCCACAACGCGCTGGGCGCGGGTCAGGTGTTCGCGCAGGGTGCCAAGCTGGTCTCCAATTCGATCGAATCGGGTAAAATGTTCGAGGGCACGACCTGGCACGAGCTGATCGGCAATGTCAAGAAAAACAACAGCACCCTTCATTTTCTCGGCCTCTTCTCGGATGGTAACGTGCACTCGCACATCGACCATCTGAAGGCCATGATTGTCCGCGCCAAAGAAGAGGGCGTTCACACCGTCCGGATTCACATTCTGCTGGACGGCCGGGATGTGGGCGAGACCTCGGCGCTGGATTATGTCCTGCCCTTTGAGGACTTTTTGTCCGGCCTCAACAAAGACGGATTTGATGCAAAAATTGCCAGCGGCGGCGGCCGGATGAAGATTACCATGGATCGCTATGAGGCCAACTGGCCGATGGTGGAGGCCGGATGGCACACGCATGTGCTGGGCGAGGGCCGCACTTTTGTCAGCGCTGAAGAAGCCATCAACACCTACCGCGCCGAATACAAGGTCATCGACCAGGATCTGCCCGCCTTCGTCATTGCCAAGGACGGCAAACCGCTGGGTACGGTGAACGACGGCGACAGCGTGGTTTTCTTCAATTTCCGCGGTGACCGCTCAATCGAGATCTCCAAGGCTTTCGACGCGCCCGAAGGCGCTTTTGACAAATTCGACCGCGTGCGCGTGCCGAAGGTGGTCTATGCCGGTATGCTGGAATATGACGGCGACCTGCATATCCCGAAAAAATACCTTGTCAACCCGCCCGAAATCACCAACACCATGAGCGAATATCTGGCCGGAACCGGCGTTTCTCAGCTGGCCATTTCCGAAACGCAGAAATTCGGCCATGTCACCTACTTCTGGAACGGCAACCGATCCGGTAAATTTTCAGAAAAGCTGGAGACCTATATTGAAATTCCCTCCGATGTCGTGCCTTTTGAACAGCGCCCGTGGATGAAATGCGCCGAGATCACCGACAAACTGATCGAATGTCTGCGCTCCGGTAAATACCGCTACCTGCGCGTCAACTTCCCCAACGGCGATATGGTGGGTCACACCGGCTCACTGGCGGCCACCCGCTGCGCCATGGAAGCGCTTGACCTTCAGCTGGGTCGTCTGCTTCCCGTCATTGACGAGCTGCACGGCGCGGCGCTCATCACGGCCGACCACGGCAACGCCGACGAGATGTATGAAGTGGACAAGAAGACCGGCGCACCCAAAGTGGGCAAGGACGGCCGCTACAAGGCCAAGACCAGCCACACGCTCAACCGTGTGCCCTGCATCATCTATGACAACACCGAGGCAAAAACGCACTATACCGTAAAGGAAGACAAAGGTCAGTTCGGCCTTTCGGATGTGGCGGCCACCATGGTGAACCTCATGGGCTACAAGGCACCCGGAATGTGGGACGAAAGCATGATCGAAGTAAAATAACGAAAGAGAGCCCGGCTGCGGCCGGGCTCTCTTCTTGCAAAAAGGCCGGCACTTTGTGTCGGCCTTTTTGCTTTTTATCTGCGTTTTTCGGACACTTCGGGCAGGATGATCCGGGAAAGGAATTCGTCCGCCGTGTGCGTGCCAAGGTCGCCCTCTCTGCGGGAACGGACGGCCACCGTTTCCTCGGCCACTTCCTTGTCGCCGATGACCAGCATATAGGGCAGTTTTTCCAACTGCGCGTTGCGGATCTTTTTGCCGATGGTCTCGTTGCGGTCATCCACCTCGGTGCGGATGCCTGCCGCTTCCAGTTTGGCTTTGAGCGCAAAGGCATAGTCAAAATGCTCCTCTCCGATGGGCAGGATACGCACCTGTGTGGGAGCCATCCAGGTCGGGAGCGCGCCGGCATATTTTTCAAGCAGATAGGCCAGCGTACGCTCGTAACAGCCAAGACTTGTGCGGTGAATGATATACGGCCGCACCTTTTTGCCGTCCCGGTCGGTATATTCCATATCGAACTGTTCGGCCAGCAGCTGGTCAATCTGGATCGTTACGATGGTATCCTCTTTGCCGAAAACATTTTTATACTGAATGTCCAGTTTCGGCCCGTAGAAGGCCGCCTCGCCGACACCGATCTTATATTTCACGCCAAGGTCATCCAGAATGGTCTTCATGACGCCCTGCGCTTCGTCCCATTGCTCTTTCGTGCCGATATACTTTTCACGATTTTCCGGATCCCACTGGGAGAAACGGAAAGAGCAGTCCTCCAGCATCCCCACCGTATCCAACAAATGCTTGGCCAGCTCCAGACAGCCGCGGAATTCGGCCTCCAGCTGATCGGGGCGCAAAATGAGGTGCCCTTCCGAAATGGTAAACTGGCGCACCCGGATAAGACCGTGCATTTCGCCAGAATCCTCGTTGCGGAAAAGCGTGGAGGTCTCTCCCAACCGCATGGGCAGTTCGCGGTAAGAGCGCGCTTTGTTAAGGAACACCTGATATTGGAAGGGACAGGTCATCGGGCGGAGCGCAAAGCACTCCTTGCTGTAATCATTGGGGTCGCCCAGCACAAACATGCCGTCCAGATAGTGATCCCAGTGGCCTGAGATCTTATAAAGTTCGCGTTTGGCCATATACGGGGTCTTGGTCAGCAGATAGCCGCGCTTTTGCTCCTCGTCCTCCACCCAGCGCTGCAGGAGCTGCACCACGCGCGCGCCCTTGGGCAGCAGAATCGGCAGGCCCTGTCCGATGACATCCACCGTGGTGAAATATTCCAGCTCGCGGCCGATCTTGTTATGGTCGCGGCGGCGCGCTTCTTCCAGAGCCGCCAGATGCGCGTTCAGTTCATCCTTGCTGGGGAAAGCGGTGCCGTAGATCCGCTGAAGCATTTTGTTTTTCTGATCGCCGCGCCAGTAAGCGCCGGTGCACTGCGTCAGTTTTACGGCCTTGACCACGCCGGTTGAATGAAGATGCGGGCCGGCGCAAAGATCGGTAAATTCGCCCTGCCGGTAAAAGCTGATCTCCTGGCCATCGGGCAATTCGCGGATGAGCTCCTCTTTATAGGGTTCCCCGCGCTCTTCCATCAGCTTTACAGCCTCTTCCCGGGAAAGCGTGAAGCGCTCGATCTTCAGATTTTCTTTGATGATTTTCTTCATCTCGGACTCCAGCGCCGAAATGGCCGCCGCGTCAAAGGGCGTTTCGGCGTCAAAGTCATAATAAAAGCCGTCCTCGATCGCCGGGCCGATGGTCAGCTTCACGGCCGGATACAGCCGCTTGACCGCCTGTGCCAGAATGTGCGCCGCCGTATGGTTGAAGACATGGCGACCTTCCTCTTCACCGAAGGTCAACAGTTCCACCGCGCAGTCCGAAGAAAGCGGCGCGGAGAGTTCGGTCACTTTGCCGTCCACCTTGGCGGCCAGTACGGCACGGGTCATCAGTTCGGCCGCGCGCGCAGCTTCATAAACCGAGACAGGCGCCTCAAAACACATCTCTTTTTCCGGAAATTTCACACGGAACATAGAAAAATCACTCCTTTATATCTGCATTTTCTTTTAAAAAACAAACACACCCCGACGGCCGCCCGAAGGCGTCGTCGGGGTGTGGAATTTCCGCACGGTTCCACCCGATCGTTTCACTTTATCGCTATTCAAAACAGCAGTCGGGCGGTACCCTTTCCGTTGCGGTACGGAGAGCTTTTCAGCTGCCGCTCTCTCTCTTTGCGCACGCGCGGGTGGGCTTGTTCCGACCACGGGGTCTCATTTTTTCTTGCGGTTGTATTCGCTGGTTGGATTGAGGAAGTTGCGCCAGTCAAGGTCGCCCCGATCCAGCGCCATAATCAGCACCTCGGCCGTGGCAATGTTGGTGGCCACCGGAATGTTGTAGCGGTCACAGGCGAGAAGCAACTCTTCTCCTTCCGCATCGTAAGGTGCGCCGGGGCGCGTGTCGCGGAAGTAAAGCAACACATCAATCTCATTATAGGCTACGCGGGTGGCCAGCTGCTGTTCACCGCCCTGCACACCGGTCAGCATCCGTTCGATTTTCAGGCCGGTTGCCTCCGAAATGTATTTGGCCGTGATGCTGGTGGCACAGAGATTGTGCCTGCTGAGAATGCCGCAATAGGCAATGCAGAACTGCGTCATCAGTTCTTTTTTTATATCGGCGGCAATAATTGCGATCTCCATACCCGGCACCTCTCTTTCAAAGTCTCTCGTGTTAGGGCAACGGCAGCGTTCCAGCCCACATGGCGGCGGGCTTCGCTCCTGCTACTGCTTTTATGATTATAGCACACTCCGGCGCGGAAGTCAATGCAAAAATAAATTTTTCTCTTTGTTGTCGGTTTCCTGCTTTTTCCGAAAAGGAAAAGGCCGTTGCCACAGCAACAGCCTTTTTCTTTTTTACTCTGCGTCCTCAGGCATAGCTTCCTCGGCCGCGGAGACTTCTTCCAGAAGTGCGCGGATGGAAAGGCTGACCTTCTGCTTTTCGTTGTCGATCTCAATGATCTTGGCATCGACGCACTGGCCAATCTCCAGCACATCGGCAGGCTTGCCGATGCGGGTCATGGCGATCTGGGAAATGTGAATGAGGCCGTCCACACCGTCAATGATCTCCGCAAAAGCGCCGAAAGGCATCATGCTCACGATCTTGACCGGTACCACATCGCCCACATGGTAGTTGTTGGTGAAGATGAACCAAGGGTTGGTGTCCTCGGTCTTGTAGCCAAGCGAGATGCGCTTCTTTTCACGGTCGAAGGATTTGACATAGACCGTGACGGTCTCGCCGACCGACAGCACATCGGCAGGGCTCTTGATGTGCTTCCAGGACAGCTCGCTGGTGTGAACCATGCCGTCCACGCCGCCGAGATCCACAAAAGCACCGTAGCTGGTCATGCTCTTGACCACGCCGGTATACTGCTTGCCTTCCTCGATCGAAGACCAGAAAGCCTCTTCCTTGGCGCGGCGCTCTTCGCGCAGGACCGCACGGATGGAGCCGATGGCCTTGTGGCCGGGCTCTTTGATTTCAATGATCTTGAATTTCACATTTGTGCCCTTGAGCGGCGCGAGATCGCCATCCTTCGGAACGCCGGACTGGGATGCGGGGATGAAGATGCGGCTGCCATACACATAAACGATCACGCCGCCTTTGACCACATCGGCCACGGGCGCTTCCAGAACCTCTCCGGCCTCCTTGGCTTCTTCAACTTTTTTGAAGTTCTTGCCGGAGTCCACGCGGCGCTTGTCCAGCTCCGCCACGCCGTCCACATCGCTCACGCGGATGACTTTGGCTTCCACCGAATCACCGACATGGAAGGCCTCGGTCAGTTTTACAGAAGGATCGTCAGTGACGCGGTCGGCTTTGATATAGCCGGTTACGCCGGTGCCGAGATCCAGTTGAAGCTCTGTATCGTCAACATGGGTCACGATACCGGTCACGATTTCTCCTGTATTTAAAGTTTTGATTGTTGCGCTGTCGAGCATTTCCGCAAAGTTTTCCTGTTCGCTCATTGTTTGATATACCTCCTCAATTATGTTCGACGGGGTGGATGCCCCGGCGACAATACCCACTTTGCGATGGGCTAATGAAAACGCCCTGAGAACAGACAGATTCTCCGTGTCCGTGACCCACAGTGTGTCAGCGCAGAATTCCCTGCAGATGCGGTAGAGCTTTTCGGTATTGGAGCTCTTTCGACCGCCGATGACCACCATGCCGTCGCAGATCCGGGCAAGGGAAGCGGCTTTTGTCTGTCGCAGATCCGTAACATTACATATTGTATCAAAAAAACATGCGTTTGTATAGAGTTTTTTTAAAATTTTTTGGCATTTTCGCCATTCCGCCAAATTTTGGGTAGTTTGAGCCACGATCACAGGTACTTTTGAACAAAGAACAGCCCGAAGCGGGCCGGAAAGTGCGGCATTTAATTCCCCGGCGTCGGCAAAAACATATTTTTCGCCCGAGAAGCAACTGAGAATTCCCTTTACCTCCGGATGCGCGGCGTCACCGATGCAGATGAACACATTTTTAAGCGCGCCCTCCCCCGCCGAGGCTTCTTTTGCGATCCGGTGGATTTTGGTCACGAACGGGCAGGTCGCATCCACAAAAGAAAATCCGGGATGTTCCGCGGCAAGCGCGCGCAGGGTCTCCTTTGTCCGGCAGGGGACGCCGTGTGCCCGGATAAACACCGTCACCGGCGCGTCGGGCGTTGCCCCGGCCGCCAGAGCCGGCAGTTCTTCTTCCTTCACCGTGCGCACGCCGGCCGATTCCAGCATCCGGAGGTAGGTCTCGTTGTGAATGAGCTGCCCCAGTACCGCCAGCGTTTCGCCGGGGCGCCTGTCGCGCATCCGTTGCTCCACGGCCACGGTGGCCGCCCGTACGCCGGGACAGAACCCGGCGTTTTCCGCCACGATCACCCGGCTCATTTCACGCCTTCCCCAAGGCGGCAGATCTCCTCAAAAATCATCCGGGTGATCCGCTCGTATTCTCCCGATTTGCCCGGTTCGTAGTGAAAATCCGCAAACGGAATGGGTTTTCCCACCACCACGGTGGCGCGCCGGAAAAATTTCCAGCGATAATCTTTCATTTTTATATGTACCGGCAGAATCTGCACCCCGGTGTGTGCGGCGATCAGCGCCGCCCCCTGCTTGACCGGCGTACCGGCCGGATCCTGACCCGGATAGCGGTGTCCCTGCGGAAACATCCCGACGCTTACGCCGCGCGAGAGCAATGCGATTGTGTTTTTCACCGCGCCCACGCCGCCCTTTTGCCGGGCGACCGGATACGCGCCGAGCCAACGGACCACCCGCCCCAGCACCGGCACGCGGAACAGCTCCTCTTTGGCCATAAAATGCGGTTGTTGACGATGGGTCGCCAACGCGATAAGAATCGGATCCACCACCGACTGGTGATTGGCGCAGACCAGATAGGGACCGTCCTTGCGCCGCGGCTCGTTCCCCGAACCGCGCACCCGTGTGCGGAAAACCAACCGGAAAGGCCAGTACAAGAGAAAATGAAAGATCCGGTAAAAAACGCTTTTCATTCAAGCGCCCCCTTTTCGCGGCAAAGGCGGATAATCTCATCGGCCGTCTCTTCCACATCCATATCGGAATTATCCAACAGCACGGCGTCCGGCGCGGCCACGGCCGGCGCCACCGCGCGGTTGCGGTCATTTCCGTCCCGTTCGCGCATTTCGCGAAGTACCGACTCATAGTCGGCCGGCATTCCTTTTTCCTGCAACTCCAGCGTCCGGCGGCGGGCGCGCGCTTCATCGCTGGCGGTCAGAAACACTTTCACATCCGCCCCCGGCAAAATCACCGTGCCGATATCCCGCCCGTCCATGATTACACTGTTTTTCTCGGCCACATTCCGTTGTGTGGAAAGCAAGAACTGCCGCACGGCCGGCAGAGCCGACACAGCCGAGGCATACATGGAAATCTCCGGCTCGCGGATGCGGTCGCCCGGGTCTTTTCCGTTGAGAAAGACCCGCTGTCCGCCCGCTTCATACCGCATTTCAATCGAGATTTCCGGCAGACAGGAGAGGATCCCGTCCGCATCGGTGCGGGCAATACCTTTATCCCGTACGTACAGTCCGACCGTGCGGTAAAGCGCGCCGGTATCCACATAAATGATGCCCAGTTTGCGGGCAATCAGTTTGGCCACGCTGCTTTTTCCCGCCCCGCTGGGGCCGTCAATGGCAATTCGGATCATCTTTTTCTCCCTTTCATTCATTGGACTGACAGGTTATGTAAGCGGCGGCGGCTTCCCCCGCGCACACCGCGCTGGAAAAAGCGATCTGCAGATTGAATCCGCCGGTATAAGCCGAAAGATCCAGCAGTTCTCCTGCAAAAAAGAGCCCCGGAACCAGGCGGGAAGCCATGGTGCGCGGATTCACCTCGGAAAGCGACACGCCGCCGCGGGTCACGATCGCCTCGGCCATCGGGCGGAAATCCGCCACAGGAACGCTCAGGCATTTGAGAAGCTCTAAAAAGCGCCGGCGTTCCTCGCGCGTGACTGCGTTGGTCTTCTTTTGCGGGTCGATCCCCGAGCGCGCCACCATCGGCGCAATCAGTTTGTGCGGCAGCAAATCGCAGAGCGAATTTTCAAAAGATTTGTTCTTGTACTTATTAAAATCAGACAAAAGACGGGCGTCCAGTGTTTTTTCGTCCAGCGCCGGTTTCAGGTCGATTCGGATCTCATAGCGCCCGGGAGTCATCTCCCGCAAGTGGGCCGAAGCGGAAAGCACCAGCGGCCCGGAAAGACCGAAGTGCGTAAAAAGCAATTCTCCGAAATCCGAAAAAATTTCCGTTTTTCTGACGGTATCAAATACCGTGAGCCGCACATTCCGGAGCGAAAGTCCCTGGCATTGCGCGCAGAAATCTCCTTTTTCCACCAACGGCACCAGCGAGGGAAAAAGCGGCGTGACCGTGTGCCCCAGCGCCCGCGCAAAGCGGTAGCCGTCCCCGGTCGAACCGGTCAGCGGATAGGAAGCGCCGCCGGTGGCCAGGATGACCGCCCCGAAGCGGTCGCTTTGTTCCCCGCAACAGACCCTGAATCCGTTCTCTTCTTTTTGAATCTCCGTCACGCGGGCGTGCACCGTCCGGACGCCCGCCGTCCGGCAGGCGTCTCCCAGTGCGTTGGCCACATCGGCGGCTTTGTCCGACACCGGAAAGACCCGGTTCCCCCGCTCTACTTTGAGCGGCACGCCAAGGCTCTCGAAAAGCGCCTCGGTATCCTCGGCGGAAAAGCGGCTGTAGGCCGAATAAAGAAAGCGGGCGTTTTCGGGAATGTTGGCAAAAAAATCTTCCCTTGTGCAGTGGTTGGTCAGGTTACAGCGTCCCTTTCCGGTAATGCGGAGCTTACGCCCGCAGATCTCGTTGCGCTCAAAAAGCGTGACCGGCGCACCGCTCTTCGCCGCGTAAAGGGCGGCGGTCAGTCCCGCCGCCCCACCGCCGACAACGGCCAGCCGCTGTTCATGTTCCATCGCTGTTTTCATCAGTTGTTTTTATCATAGACATCATATTCGTCCCAGATGCTCTCCAGACGGTCCAGCCGCCTGGAAACCTCGTCGTGTTTCTGCAGGGATACCGCCGCCACCATGGCGTTGATGATGCTGAGCGGCGCCACCAGCGAATCGACGAAAGAGGCCATATCGCTGCGGGCCGTGAGCAACTGGTCGCACCCTGCGGCCAACGGAGACTGCGCGCTGTCGGTCAGCGCCACCACATCCGCCCCGGCGTTGTGCGCGAACTCCACCGCGCGCACCGTGCGCTTGGAATAGCGCGGGAAACTGATGGCAATCAGCACATCCTCAGGGCCGATTGTCAGGATCTGCTCGAACACCTCGCTGCCGGAAGTACCGGTCACGGGTGTGAGATTGTCAAACATCATCCGGAAATTGAAAGTCAGAAAATCCGCCAGCGAAGCGGAGGAACGCACCCCGAGAATATAGATCCTGCGCGCCCTCACGATCTTGTCTACCGCCGCGTTGAAGGCCGTGCGGTCAAGTCCCTCCAGCGTGTGCCGGATCTTGTCCGCGTCACCCAGCAGAACCTTATCCAGAATGGTATCCTTATCCATCAGGTTATCGGCCACCTCCATGCGCTGGGCGGCGGTCAGGTGCGTGCGCGCCATCTCCTGAAGCGCCCGCTGGAGACCGGGATAACCGTCAAAGCCGAGTTCATCGGCAAAACGCACCACCGTGGATTCCGACACATGGACCAGCGCCCCCAGACGGGAGGCCGTCATATAGGCCGCCCGGTCATAATGCTCCAGAATATAAGCGGCAATCTGGCGCTGTCCCTTGGAAAAGCCGGACATCCGCTCCGACATATATTTTAAAAGGTTCTGTTTCATTTGTCATCCTCCGACATGAAATACCGGCACATCTTTCCTTATTATACAGGACAACCCCCGAAAAGTCAAGAAGAAAATGCACGCTCTTTCCGGCCGGCAAGAAAACCTTTTCAACATTTTCTGACAAATTTGCAAAAACCCCTTTACAAGTCATTTGCGTTGTGCTATAATACGCACGAACGCTTGAGAACACTACACGGCAGATGCGTATGGTGAAGCAAAGTCCATATTTTTACGCACCCGGAATAGGTTCTTCCTTTCGCGGGGGCTTTTTTTGTAAATAAAAAGGCCGTGCGGGAAAAGAACTGCGGTTCCCGGTTCAATTCAAAACCAAATACGGAGGAAAAAACATGAAACTCGTCTACAATGTGAGTACCAAACCCCGTGAGATCGGTTACGGCAAATTGCTGGTCTTTGCCTTCCAGCAGCTTCTGGCCATTCTGGCCGCGACCATCGCCGTTCCCGCCATCGTCGGAAACGGAATGTCGGCCTCCGCCGCGCTCTTCGGCGCCGGCGTCGGCACGCTGGTCTATCTTTGCTTTACCAAATTCAGAAGCCCCGTGTTCCTCGGCTCTTCCTTCGCCTTCATCGGTTCGATGTTCGCGGCTTTCGCCGGTGGCGTTTCCATGTCGGTCGGCTACCTTGGCCTGCTCATCGGCGCCGGCATGGCAGGGCTTGTTTATGTCATCATCGCGCTGGTGGTCAAATTTGCCGGCGTCAAGTGGATCAATAAACTGATGCCCGCCGTGGTCATCGGCCCCACCGTGGCTCTCATCGGTCTTTCGCTGGCCGTGAACGCCGTGAACGACGCCGTGGGTGTGAAGCTGAACGCAGACGGAGTCCGCCCCATGGACGGTCACGCCGCCATCTGCCTCCTGTGCGCGCTGGTCACACTGGCTGTGGTCATCATCTGCTCGGTCTACGGAAAAAAGATGACCAAAATGATCCCCTTCATCCTCGGTATTCTGGCCGGCTATGCCGTGGCCGCCATCTTTACGGTCATCGGCATTGCAAGCGGCAACGAAATGCTCAAGATCATCGACTTCACCAAATTTCAGCATATGCAGTGGTACCCCGACTTCTCTTTCCTTGAGGCCTTCAAGGGCAACTACAACTTCGGTTCGGTCGGCTCCTTCGGTTCTTATCTGGCCGTGCTGGCCGTGGCCTATGTGCCGGTGGCCTTCGTGGTCTTTGCCGAACATATCGCCGACCACAAAAACCTTTCCTCCATTATTGAATCCGATCTTCTTGAAAATCCCGGCCTTGCCCGCACGCTGTTGGGCGACGGCGTCGGCTCGGTGGCAGGCGCTTTCTTCGGCGGATGCCCCAACACCACCTATGGCGAATCGGTCGGCTGTGTGGCCATCTCCGGAAACGCCTCTGTGTGGACCATCTTCACCACGGCGCTGATGGCCATCGTCATCTCCTTCTTCGCACCCTTTGTCACCTTCCTTTCCACCATTCCCTCCTGCGTCATGGGCGGCGTGTGCATCTCCCTTTACGGCTTCATCGCGGTTTCCGGTCTCAAGATGGTGCAGAAAGTGGATCTGGAAGACAACGGCAACCTCTTCACGGTCTCGGCCATTCTCATCACGGGTGTCGGCGGTATGGCTCTGCGCATCGGCAAAATCAATCTCACGGCCATCGCCTGCGCCCTGATTCTCGGGATCCTCACCAACCTGCTGGTTTCCCGCCGTCACAAAAAGGCCGGCAATACCGAAAACAGCGAAGACAAACAGTAAACATCATACCGAATGAAAAGGCCGCCCGAAAAGGGCGGCCTTTTTGTCTTGACATTCGCACCGGCGTTTGATATAATAAGAAAAGATTTTGAATAAGGAGAATTCCTATGACGATTTATGACGAACTGGTAGCCCGCGGCCTGATCGCGCAGGTCACGGACGAAAAAGAAATCAAAGAACTCATCAATGCGGGCAAGGCCACTTTTTACATCGGATTTGACCCCACGGCCGATTCGCTTCATGTCGGTCACTTCATGGCGCTTTGCCTTATGAAACGGTTGCAGATGGCCGGCAACCGGCCGGTGGTGCTGGTCGGCGGCGGGACAGGCTATATCGGCGACCCCTCCGGCCGCACCGATATGCGCTCCATGATGACTCCGGAAACCATCCGGCACAACTGCGACTGCTTCAAAAAGCAGATGAAGCGTTTTATTGATTTCGGAGAGGGCAAGGCCATAATGGTCAACAACGCCGACTGGCTCCTGAAACTCAATTACATCGACCTTCTGCGCGAGGTGGGCGCCTGCTTCTCCGTCAACAAAATGCTGACGGCCGAATGTTATCGTCAGCGCATGGAAAAGGGCCTTTCTTTCCTTGAATTCAACTACATGATCATGCAGTCCTACGATTTTTATCATCTTTATCAGAACTATGGGTGCAACATGCAGTTTGGGGGCGACGACCAGTGGTCGAATATGTTGGGCGGCACCGAGCTCATCCGCAAGAAGCTCGGCAAAAACGCCTATGCCATGACCATTACCCTGCTCCTCAATTCCGAGGGGAAGAAAATGGGCAAGACCGCCAGCGGCGCCGTCTGGCTGGATCCCCAAAAGACCACGCCCTTTGAATTTTATCAGTACTGGCGCAATGTCGGCGACCGGGATGTTCTCAAATGCATCCGGATGCTCACCTTCCTGCCCCTGTCGGAAATTGACAAGATGGACCACTGGCAGGGAGAAGAACTCAACCGCGCCAAGGAGATCCTCGCCTTTGAACTGACCAAACTGGTGCACGGAGAAGAAGAGGCGAAAAAAGCCGAGGAAAGCGCCAAAGCGCTCTTTGGTGCCGGCAGTGCTTCCAACGCGCCCACCGAAAAGCTGACGGAAAGCGATCTGACCGACGGCGTGGCCGATATTCTCACGCTTCTTTGCAGATCCGGGCTGGCCGCTTCCCGCTCGGAAGCGCGGCGCAATGTGGAACAGGGCGGCGTCAGCGTCAACGGCGAAAAAGTGACCGACATCCGCAAGACCTACGGTGCGGCCGAACTGAGCGAAGGCCTGCTCCTTAAAAAAGGGAAGAAATCCTACCGGAAGGTGGTGCTCTGAATCATGAGATACAAAACCGAACTGCACTGCCACAGTGCCCCGGTCAGCACCTGTTCCCTCATTTCCCCGGAAGAGATTGTCCGGAAGTACAGCGCGGCAGGCTATCAGAGCGTGGTGCTTTCCAATCATTTCAGCCGCGTCACCTTTAAAAACATGGAAAGAACCGGGTTTCCGGATACATGGGACGGCAAAGTGGATTATTTTATGAGTGACTATCGCCGCTTTGAGGCGGCGGCGCGCTCTGCCGGCATTTCTCCGATCTTCGGCGCGGAAATCCGCCTTGACTGCCACGCGGAGACCGATTTCCTGCTCTTTGGGGTGACCGAGGACTATCTGCGGCAAACGCCGGATCTGCTTTCCTTCTCGGTCAGGGAATTTTCCGCTTCGGTGCGCGGCGCCGGCATCCTGCTTTTTCAGGCGCATCCCTTCCGCAACGGCATGGTCGTGACCGACCCGCGTCTGCTGGACGGACTGGAAGTTTACAATGCCCACCCCGGCCAGCATTCCCGCAATGATTTTGCCGAGCTCTGGGCCGACCGGTTCCATCTGCTCAAAAGCTCGGGTACCGACCTGCACGCCCAAGATTATCCCATCGGCGGCGGGATTGAAACCGCCTTCCCTGTGACCGACAGCAAAGAACTTTTAAGCGTGCTGAAAAGCGGCGCTTATACCCTTATCAAGGCCGGACAACCGGGGCTTGACAACTAACAACTGACCTGATAAAATATCCGGCCCGGATGTTTTTTATCAGGCCAGATAAAAAAGGACCGGAGCGTTGCTCCGGTCCTTTTTTGTTACTTCTCAGTAAGAAGCAGGCACCTTTTCCTCGGTTTCCGCCTCTGCGTTTTCTCCCTCGCCGGCCGCTTCCTCGGCCGCCAGCGCCGTTTCATAGGCCTCGATCACCGCTTTTTCCAGCGTGGCGCGGAACGGGGCGTTGATGGGGTGTACAATGTCGCGGTAGGTTTCGTCCGGGTTCTTGCGACTGGGCATGACGATAAAGAATTTTTCCCGTGCGTGAATCACTTTGATATCATGCACGGCCAGCTGACCGTCGAAGGTGACCGATACGACAGCCTTCATCGGGCCGTCATGGAAAAGCTTGCGTACCTTTACATCTGTGATTTGCATGTTTTTTTCCTCCATTGCTGTTTTTTATGCTGTGCTGGTATTTTCTATCTGCTCATAGTATAAATTGTTTTTGTGGAATCTATTCAATCGGAATGTGTGTGTTTCGTGAAAAAAGAAAAGAAGGTGTAAACAATAAAGTCGAAATTTCGCAACATATGGTCGCAAGTGCCTGAAAACAGGAAAGCCCCGTACCTTTGAAAGAATATTTTCCGCTCCAAAACGCCAAGCCAATTAAAAAGGAGGGTCTTTTATGTCTTTGCCGAACACGCACCACGCTCCCGCCGAAATCGCGGCCGCACTTTCCGGCGCCAAAGAAATCTTTTTTTGCGGCATCGGCGGTATTCATATGTCCGCGTTGGCCGAGTTCTGTCTTTGCCGCGGCTTCCGGGTGCACGGTTCGGACCGTGTGGAAAGCGAAACAACAACGCGCCTCCGGCGGCATGGGGCGCGGGTCTTTATCGGCCATGACGCCGCGCATATCACCGGCGCGGACGCGCTGATCTACACGCTGGCCCTCTCCCCCGGCAACCCCGAATATGCCGCCGCCGGACGGCTGGGCATTCCCTGTATCTCGCGGGCAGATTTTCTGGGTTACCTCATGTCGGATTATCCCCGACGCATCGGTGTGGCCGGCAGTCACGGCAAAAGCACCGTCACCGCGCTGCTGGCAGAAATTTTTCATACCGCCGGGCGCAATCCGTCGGTGCTGTGCGGTGCGCCGATGCGCCCTTTTGACAGTTCCTTTCTCATCGGCGCGGGCGATGATTTTATTTTCGAGGCCTGCGAGTACCGCGATTCGTTTCTGTGCTTTTCCCCCACGATCGCCCTGCTTCTCAATACCGATCTTGACCATGTGGATTATTTCAAAGACAAAGAAAGCATCTGCCGCTCCTTTGCCGCTTTTGCCGCCCTGCCCGGGAAAGACGGCGCGCTTCTTTACAATGCGGATGACGAGGGGGCCCGGGCGGCCGCGGCGCAGACCCCCGCGAAAACATACGCCTTTTCTCTGTCTCCGGGTGCGGACTTTTTCCCACAGGAGGTCACGGAGCAAAACGGATTCTTCTCTTTTCTCCCGGTCACACCCGCGGGCGCACTGCCGCGCGTAACGCTCTGTGTGCCGGGACGACACAATGTTTATAATGCGCTGGCCGCCATCGGCGCGGCCACGCTGTCCGGCCTGCCCGGGGACGTCATTTCCAAAAGCGTTTCCCTTTTCCACGGCGCAGGGCGGCGCATGGAATATCACGGCCTTTTCTGCGGTGCGCGGCTTTATGACGATTATGCCCATCATCCGCGCGAGATCGAGGCGGCACTGGACGCCGCACGCAAAATGATGGGAGGAAACGGCCGGCTTTTCGCGGTTTTTCAGTCTCACACCTACAGTCGGACCGCCGCTTTTTACCGGGAGATCTGTGCGGCGCTCCGCGCGGCGGATCGGGTTTTTGTCGCACCGGTCTACGCCGCCAGAGAAAGCGACCGCCGCGGCATGAGCCCCGCTCTGCTGGCCGAAGGAATCGGCGCACGGGCCAGCGCCCCCGGAGATCTTCCCGCCATTGCCCGCGCGCTGTCCGTTGAGCTTTCCCCCGGCGACCTGCTTTTGGTCATGGGCGCGGGGGATGTCAACCGGATTTTCCGCGAATTTTCCGAAAAGCCCTTTACAGACGGCTGAAAATCGGCTACAATAAAAGGAGCACAAAAAAGGAGGATGGCTATGAATTCATATCGGGCGCTGGGCGCGGTCTACGATCGGCTGATGGATGCCGATTACAGCGCTTTTGCCGACTTTTATGAAGAATCCTTCCGCCGGGCCGGAATTTCTCCGGAGCTTCTGCTGGACCTCGGATGCGGCACCGGCGTGCTGACTCTTCTCCTTTCCGCGCGGGGCTATGACATGATCGGGGTGGACGGCAGCCCCGAAATGCTCTCCCGCGCCTATGAACGCAAAACCCGCGCCGGCGACACAAAAACACTGTTTCTGCAACAGGATCTGCGTGGTTTTGAATTATACGGCACGGTCGGCGCAGTCATCAGCTCAATGGATTCGGTGGGCTATCTGACCGAAAAAGGCGACCTCTTAAAATGCTTTTCGCTGGTGCACAACTACCTGGATCCGGACGGCCTTTTCATTTTCGATGTCAATACCCCCTATAAATTCGAGCATATATTCGGGAAAAACGCCTATATTCTGGAAGGCAAAGACTGCTACTGCGGCTGGCAGAACAACTACAGCCGCCGCACGCACCTGTGCCGCTTTGACCTGTCGGTGTTCCGCCGGGAAAAAGACGGAAAATACCGGCGCGAGGACGAAACTCAACTGGAGCGCTGTTACAGCGAAAAGGAGCTGAGAAAGGCTCTTTCGGATTGCGGATTTGTCCATATTGAATTCTTCGGCGACCTTTCACACGGCGCGCCGACCCCGGAATGCGAGCGCTGGTTCGTCTGCGCCCGCTGTAAAAAGTAAAAAGCAAAGGAGCGCGGAAGAAGATCCCCTTCCGCCCGAAGATCATGAATGAATCTAAAATGCTCCGCGGTATGACGCGGGACGGCTCTGCCCGTTTTCACATCATCAACGGCAAAGAAATCGTAAACGAGGCCATTCGTATTCACCACACCGCGCCCACTGCCACCGCAACGCTGGGGCGGCTTTTGTGCGCCGCTTCCATGATGGGCTCTCTCCTTGGCGAAAAAGAGGACAGTCTCACCCTTTCGCTCAACGGTCGCGGGCCAATCGGAAAGGTCATTGCCGTTTCGGACTATGCCGGCAATGTGCGCGGCTACGCCGAAAATCCGGGGGTAGACCTGCCGCTCAAAAAGAACGGCAAACTGGATGTGGGCGGCGCCGTCGGCCCCGGTACGCTGAGCGTCATCAAGGATCTGGGCGGCAGTGAGCCCACCAACGGCACCGTTCCGCTGGTCAGCGGCGAAATTGCCGAGGACATCGCCTCCTATTTTGCCGAAAGCGAACAGATCCCCACCCTGCTCTCACTGGGAGTACTGGTGGATATGGACGGCTCCTGCCGTGCGGCCGGCGGCGTGCTGATTCAGCTCCTTCCCTTCGCCGCCGAAGAGGTCATCTCCAAACTGGAGAAAAACGCCTCCTCACTTGGCAACATTTCCGCGCTTTTTGACCGCGGGCTTTCGCTTGAGGCCATTGCGGATATCGCCCTTGACGGAATCCCCTTTGATGTTTTTGACGAACTGCCGGTTGCCTACCGTTGCACCTGCAACCGGGAACGGATTGCCAAGGCTCTTTGCTCGGTCGGCAAAAAAGAGCTTTACCGGATTCTTGCCGAAGAGGTGGCCGATGGCAAAGAAGAGGCTCTTTCGGTGCACTGTCACTTCTGCAACCGGGATTATCGCTTTACAAAGGCAGAAATCGACAGTCTTTTTTGAAAAGTTTCAAAAAAAGTGTTGACAAGTGAAAATCTTCATGCTATAATATGAAAGTCGCCGGTTCGGAATACCGTTCCTGCGTCACCCGGCCCGGTAGTTCAGTTGGTTAGAACGCTAGCCTGTCACGCTAGAGGTCGTGGGTTCGAGTCCCATCCGGGTCGCCAGTATTTGCCTCTGTAGCTCAGTCGGTAGAGCAGGGGACTGAAAATCCCCGTGTCGTTGGTTCGATTCCGACCGGAGGCACCACCCCGCGGATTTAGCTCATTTGGTAGAGCGCGACCTTGCCAAGGTCGAGGTGGCGGGTTCGAGCCCCGTAATCCGCTCCACATCAGATTTGCAAACTTGCGTAGCAGATCTCCCCCAAAAAAGAAAATGGGTTGTAGAGTACCGCCTGGTATTTTGCAGCCCATTTTTGTCCCTTTCAAATTCAACAGGGAGGTGCGCCGTGAACGCTCAAAAAAGCAAAGGAAAGATTGGCCTGCTCAGCCGTTTTCTGGTGGGCAGTCTGCCCTATTTTATTCTCAGCATCCTCATGACGGGGCTCTCTGCACTGTGCGATATGATTTCCCCGCAAATTATCCGGGTCACGGTGGATCACATTCTCGGCAACAGCGCCGAAGAACCGGGACGCGTGGCCGCGGCGCTCATCCGGCGCTTCGGCGGCGCCGTTTATCTGCGCGCCCACCTGTATATTCCCGCGCTGCTGCTCCTCCTCGTGGCAGTTTTTAAGGTGCTGGGGCAGTATTTCTTCCGCATTACCAATGCCAAGGCCGGGCAGACGCTGGTCAAAAATATGCGGGATATGCTCTTTTCACACATCGAGCGCCTTCCCTTCTCTTTTCACATGAAGCATCAGACCGGCGACCTCATTCAGCGTTGCACCTCGGATATCGACGAAACACAGCGTTTTGTCACCGAACAGATGACCGGCATTTTCCGGATCGTCATTTTGCTCACCCTCTCTGTTGTTTTCATGTCCGGCATGAGTCTGCCCATGACGCTGATCGCCCTCTCCCCCACCCCGCTGATCATCTTTTATTCTCTGCGCTTTCACAAAAAGATCGGCGAAGGATTTCTTGCTTGCGATGAAAACGAGGGCAAACTCTCGGCGCTGGTACAGGAAAATCTGACCGGTGTGCGGGTGGTGCGCGCCTTTGGCCGCGAACGCTATGAAAGAGACCGCTTTGACGCGCAAAACGAACATTATACCAACCTGTGGATCAAAATGGGGCGGAGCATGAGCCGCTTCTGGAGCATCTCGGACATTCTTTCGGGCACACAGATCCTGCTGGTGGTCACACTGGGCGCGGTTTTTGCCGTCCGGGGAACCCTCACGGCGGGCGACTATATCGCGTTTGTTTCTTACAATTCCATGATGATTTGGCCCATCCGTCAATTGGGCCGTATGCTCTCGGAGCTGAGCAAGGCGGGCGTGTCCCTCACGCGCATCCAAGAAATTATGAATGCCGAACCCGAAACGGACGCACCCGGAGCCATCGACTGGCCGATGAACGGCGACATTGAATTTTCCCATGTCAGTTTTGCCTATGAGGGCGCCAAAGAAGTTCTGCACGATATTTCCTTCCGCGCCGAAGCCGGCACCACCGTGGGCATTCTCGGCGGCACGGGATCGGGCAAATCCACCCTTATGCTGTTGCTGGATAAACTCTATCCGCTCACCGAAGGGCGCATTACCGTCGGCGGGAGAGACATCCGGGAGATCAAAACCGAATGCCTGCGCAACGGGATCGGTTTTGTGTTGCAGGAACCCTTTCTCTTTTCACGCACGCTGGCCGAAAACATCACCATGCGGGAAAAAGAAAACGATCTGCCCCTGGATTTTCTGGAGCGGGCGACCCGGGATGCGGCGCTCTCCGAAACCATTGAAAGCTTCCCCTCCGGCTATGAAACCTTCGTGGGCGAGCGTGGCGTGACGCTTTCCGGCGGTCAAAAACAGCGGGTGGCCATCGCGCGCGTGCTGACCACGCCGACGCCCATTCTGATTTTTGACGATTCCCTCTCGGCCGTGGACGCCGAAACCGATGCCAGAATCCGCACGGCGCTGGAAAAACGCTTTAAGACCGCCACGGTCTTTCTCATTTCTCACCGGATCGCCACTCTGCAAAAGGCCAATCTCATTCTGGTGCTGGATCATGGCCGGATCGCCGAATCCGGCACGCACGAAGAACTCTCCTGTGCAGGCGGCATCTATGAACGGATTTACCGCACACAAAGCGACAATAAGGAGGTGGACGCATAATGGAAAAAACCGAAACAAAACACACCTCCCTGCCCTTTTTCGGACTCCTGCGGCTGAAGCCCTATCTGAAAAAATACCGTTCCTCGCTCTTTTTAATGGTCTTTTGCGGTTTTTGGGGCAGTGTGATGGATGTGGCCATTCCGCTTTTTCAGCGGTACGCACTCAACCATTTCGTGGGCGGCATGACGCTGCGAAATCTTCCCGTTTTTATTCTCATTTATTTCGCGGCCGTGCTTTTCACGGGCGCCACCAACTATGTGGCCTGCAAAATGGCGCTCACCATTGAAGTATCGGTCAACCGCGACCTGCGCGGGCGTGCTTTTTCACACCTGCAGACGCTTTCTTTTTCCTATTACAACCAGAACAGCGTCGGCTATATTCATGCCCGCGTGATGAGCGATACGGCACGCATCGGCTCGCTGGTCTCCTGGTCGCTTATGGACAGCGTCTGGCACGGCGCTTACCTGGTCGGCGCCATTGCCGTGATGTTCTCGATCAATGCAAAACTGGCTCTGCTGGTGGTATCCGTGATTCCGATACTGGCGCTGCTCTTTTCCTTCTTCAACCGCCGCCTGACAAAACTCAATCATGAAGTGCGGGAAATAAATTCGCGCATCACCGGCAATTTCAATGAAGGGATTACCGGGGCCAAAACCGTCAAATCGCTCACCATCGAAAAAAAGATCATTGATAATTTCAGGGCGGATACCGCGCTTTACAAAAAGAAATCCGTTCATGCCTCGGCCATCCGCGGCCTCTTTTCGGCCACCATGCATTTTGCTTCTTCCCTTGCGCTGGCGCTGGTCCTTTGGCGCGGCGGATACCTGGCCGCCGATGAAGTGGGCACCTTCTCCCTCTTTGTTTCCTACGCGCAGGGTATGATGGAGCCGGTCATGTGGCTGGTGGACGCCATCTACGATCTGGTGACAACCCGTGTGAATATCGAGCGTCTGACCGATCTGCTTGCCGTCCGCTCCGATGTTACCGACACGCCGGAGGTTATTGAAAAATACGGCGATTGTTTTGACCCGAAACGCGAAAATTTCGAGCCTATCCGGGGAGATATTGAGTTCCGGGATGTCACCTTCCGCTATCCGGACGGAGAGGTCAATGTGCTCTCTCACTTCAATCTGAAAATCCCCTTCGGCTCCGAGATCGCCATTGTGGGCGAAACCGGCGCGGGAAAGTCCACACTGGTCAATCTGGTCTGCCGTTTCTACGAACCCACCGAAGGCACACTGCTCATTGACGGACGCGATGCGCGCGAACACTCCCAGCTCTGGCTCCACAGCGCCATCGGCTATGTTTTACAGACCCCTCATCTTTTCTCCGGCACTGTGCGCGAAAATCTTCTTTACGGCAATCCGAACGCCACGGACGCACAAATTATGGAAGCGCTCCGCACGGTTTCGGCCGACGAGATCGTTTCAAAACTGGACAAAGGATTGGATACCGATGTGGGCGAGGGAGGCAACCTGCTCTCCACCGGCGAGAAACAGCTTCTCTCCTTCGCGCGTGCCCTGCTTTGCGACCCCCGGATTCTCATCCTGGATGAAGCCACCGCCTCGGTGGACAGTCTCACGGAACAAAAAATACAAAATGCCATGGAAAAGGTCATCAAGGGACGCACGGCGCTGGTCATTGCACACCGGCTCTCCACCGTAAAAAATGCCGACCTCATTCTCGTGGTGCGGGACGGCCAGATTATCGAACGCGGCACGCACAAAGAACTGCTGGCCGCAAAAGGCTATTATCACGCCCTTTATACCCGTCAGTATGAAAAAGAAAAAACCGAGGAACTGCTGGCCTGATTGACCGAAAAAATACCCGGAAGCGCAAAAGCTTCCGGGTATTTTTATTCTTCGATTTCGTGAATCTTGGCTTCAAACCGCCCCTTGGTGTTCTCACCCGGGACTCTTGTAGGATAGCCGCCGTCAAAACAGGCGGTGCAAAAGCCGCCGGGGAATCCTTCTGCCCGGCCGATTTCCCGCACGCCCTCCAGTGACAGATACCCCAACGAATCCGCGCCGATGTGCCGCGTGATCTCCGGGAGGCTGTACCGGCAGGCAATGAGGTGCTCGCGCGAATCAATGTCTGTCCCGTAATAACAGGGGTTTTTGAAAGGCGGGGCCGAAATACGCATATGAACTTCTTTGGCGCCGGCTTCCCGAAGCAACCGGACAATCCGTCCGCTGGTCGTGCCACGGACGATCGAATCGTCAATGAGCACCACCCGTTTGCCCCTTACCACCTCGGCAATCGGATTCAGCTTTATACGCACCAGATCCATCCGGCTTTCGGCGCCGGGGGAAATAAAGGTGCGGCCGATGTACTTATTTTTGATAAAACCGATACCATAAGGAATTCCCGAAGCGTGGGCATAACCCAGCGCGGCGTCCAGCCCGGAATCCGGCACACCGATGACCACATCGGCCTTTACCGGATGTTCCGCCGCCAGAATCTCTCCGGCGCGCAACCGCGCGGCATGCACGCTTCTCCCCTCGATCACCGAATCCGGCCGGGCAAAGTACACATACTCAAAAACACACAGCGTGTGTGGGGCTTTCCCGCAATGCGTGCGCAGAGAGCGGGGTTCTTTCCCGGCTTCAAAAACCAGGATTTCGCCCGGCAGGAGATCACGGGAAAAGACCGCCCCCACCGCATCCAGCGCACAGCTTTCGGAAGCCACCACATATTCCCCTGTGGCCGTTTGCCCAAAGCAAAGCGGGCGGAATCCGTTCGGGTCGCGCGCCGCAATCAACCGGTCGCCGGTCATCATGACCAGCGAATAAGCTCCGCTCAGCCGTTCCATGGCGCGGCTGAGCGCTTCCTCCACGCTCGGCGCATGCAGGCACTCTTCCGTCACGGCATAGGCAATCACCTCGGTATCCGAAGTGGTATGAAAAATCGAGCCTTTGGCCTCAAATCCGGCGCGCAACTCAAAAGCATTGGTCAGATTTCCGTTGTGTGCCAGTGCCAGACTGCCTTTTGTCTGATTGACAACAATCGGCTGCGCATTTCCCCGGCCGTTTCCGCCGGTGGTTCCGTAACGCACATGACCCACGGCCATGTCGCCGCCCCCCAGTTCCCGCAACACCGATTGTGTGAAAATTTCATTGACCAGGCCGACATCCTTGAAAGAGGTGAGCACACCGTTCTTACAGACTGCCATGCCTGCGGATTCCTGCCCGCGGTGCTGAAGTGCAAAAAGACCGTAATAGACAAGTTGTGAGATCCTTGGATTATAGGGCCCCACAATGCCGAAAACGCCGCATTCTTCTCTGATTTCCGACATAGAAAAACACTCCGGGAAAGATCAGCCCATGATCCGCTTCATCATTTCGCGATAAGCGTCCTCCACATTTCCAAGATCCCGGCGGAACCGGTCCTTGTCCAGTTTTTCATTGGTTTTGGCATCCCAGAACCGGCAGGTATCGGGCGAAATCTCATCAGCCAGCACGATTGTACCGTCCGCCAGCTTGCCGAATTCCAGTTTGAAATCCACCAGCCGAACCCCGATGGAAGCAAAGAATTTCTTCATTTCCTCGTTGACCTTGAAAGCGTATTTCTTGATGGTCTCAATCTCCTCACGGGTGGCAAGCCCCAGCGCAATGGCCTGGTAAGAATTGATGAGCGGATCCCCCAGTTCATCATTTTTATAGGAGAATTCAATGGTGGGCTCAGCAAAAACAATTCCCTCTTCCACACCGTAACGCTTGGAAAAAGATCCGGCCGAAATGTTGCGGATGATGACCTCCAGCGGCACAATCGACACCTTTTTAACCAGCGTTTCGCGCTCGGAAAGTTCTTTGACATAGTGCGTCGGAACGCCTGCCTTCTCCAGGAGTTGCATCATGAAGTTGGTCACACGGTTGTTGATGGCGCCCTTCCCCTCGATCGTACCTTTTTTGATCCCGTTGAACGCCGTGGCGTCATCCTTGTACGAAACCAGCAGAATATCCGGCTGATCGGTTTCAAATACTTTCTTGGCCTTTCCTTCGTAGAGTTGCTTTCCCTTTACCATTTTCTTTCTCCTTGGCTTGATATTTCAAATCCGCCCTTTGGCGGGTTCTGACAAAAAAGCGAACAGCCTGCCCGTTTCCCGTGTTCAGGATGCCGTGCTGAGCGTAAAAGTGCGATAGCGGATCTCCATCGGCCCGCTTGCAATCAGAAAAACGATCTCCCCGTGTTGAATTTCCGCAATCCCGTAAACGGATTCGCCCGGCGAGAGCGAACTGGGAATCTCCTGCGCAACGATTTTGTTTGTATCCAGATCTCTTTTGTAAATCGTGTTGCCGGAATTGTAATAAATCATCCGGTCAACCACCAGAACGCCACTGTAGCAAAGCGGCCAGTAGCCGGTCATACCCGCGCTCCAATATCCGCCGGTGATATCAAAGAGCGGCGTCATGGCCGAGGGATCCTTACCGGCATAGATCCACCCTCTCCGGTTGTTTTTTTCTTTCATGTCTGCGGCCGTGCAATAATAAGTGCCGTCGCTTTTCACCATGGGCGTCTGCGCTTCTCTGAAGATCGCCTTGTCATAACGGGTGTCGGAAGCGTCCTTGGCGGTCACCCAACCATAGTGACGGTTCCCCTCGGTTTTATCGGCGTCATAGGCCGCCAGCCCCGCATTGCTTTGCAGAAAATAAGCATAGGAGGTCAGCGAAGGCATCAGACCGGTATCGTCCCATGTAATGTCCAGATGATACCAGGAGCCGTCTACCCGCACCAGATTCCAGGCGTGATTCATGGCGTCGCTCGTCACCGGCACGGATTCAACGCCCAGCCGTTCCGCCGCTGCAATAAACGCCAGCATATATGCCTGGCAAACGCCGGTCTTCTGCGTAAAAAAGGTGTAGGCGTCCCGGATGGTCAGCGACTCGTCGTACTCATAGTTTTTTACAAAATAATCGTGCAGATAAAGCACTTTTTCAAAATCATCCGCGCCGGCCGGCACACCGCTGACCACCTCGTTCAGTTTTTCTTCGTAAACCGCGCGCATGGCCTTTATTTCATCGGCCGTGTATTTGTATCTCGGGAAAAGGGTAACTGTACTGCCGGTCGTTCTGCATTCATAAGTCGAATCGAGGTAAAAGAATTCCGGATGAGACAGGCGCACCGATGAATAGGCGGTTTTCATCTCTTCCTGACTGATGTTCCGGAAAACGATTTCGGTTTTTTGCGCCGTCAGCGCCTCGCAGATTTGCGCCTCCAGTTCGGGATCCGGCTCTTTTGAAAGGTCGCAGCCGCCGTATTCGTCTTTGGCTTTGCTGTCTGTCGGCTTTTGAGTATTCTGCCAGTCGTTCCCCGCGGCTTTTTCGATAAACTGACGCAGATTTCCCGCCGATTCGGCCGCGCGCTCGATATAGGCGTTCAGCCCGGAAAGATCGGGGACGGCATCATTACGCCACAGGCAGAATGTGCAAAGCGTTATCAGCAAAATGACGCTTGAAAAAATCCGCACAAACAGTTTCATCCGTTTTCCTCCTTCTCCCTCCCGGTTCCGGAAAACCTTCCGGCCCTCGCTTGCTGTGCTCCGGGTATTTTGTAAAAGCTTGTAAAAGCGCGGCCTGCGCGATCACTGAAAATCCGCCTCGCTCGCGTCCTCGTCCCGCGGCACCTCCCGCCGGAAGTCGGCGGCCGTTATCTCGCGTGCCGGCGCGTGGAAAATGGCATGGATCTTCTCTTCTGCCAATCGCGCTTCTTCGGCTTCGCGGTCAGGTTCTCCGGCGTTTTCACACACCGCTTCGCGCCCGGCAAGCGCACAGATGGCGCCGCTTGCGCTCTCGGCCGCCGCAAACACCAGCAGTGCCTGCAAAAGACTTTTTTTCCGGCAGGCCGTCACCAAAAAAGTGAAAACCAGGGAAAAAGCCGACAGCACGGCAAAAAGACCGGGATTTTTAAACAGCGACTTGAGAGAAAAACCGGCTCGCTTCATGATACACTCCTTCACGCCTGTTTGGCGTTCATCTTAAGATAGGCATTGATAAAGCCGTCAAGATCACCGTCCATCACCGCGCCGATGTTGCCGTTTTCATAACCCGTCCGGGTGTCTTTTACCAGTGTATAGGGCATGAAAACATAGGAACGGATCTGCGAACCCCACTCGATATTGGCTTTGTTGCCCTGAATTTCTTCAATCGTATCCAACCGCTCGCGCAGTTTAATCTCCATCAGTTTTGCCTTGAGCATTTTCATGGCGGTCTCTTTGTTCTGGAGCTGACTGCGTTCGGTCTGACAGCCGACCACAATGCCCGTGGGCTTGTGCAGAATCCGGATGGCGGAGTCGGTTTTATTGATATGCTGACCGCCCGCGCCGCTGGAACGGTGCGCCGTCACTTCAATATCCTCATCCCGGATGACCACCTTATCCACATCCGAAAATTCAGGCATCACCTCGACCGAGGCAAAGGAGGTCTGCCGCCGGCCGGCCGCGTCAAAAGGAGAGACGCGCACCAGTCTGTGCACACCGTTCTCGCTCTTGAGATAGCCGTAAGCGTTATTGCCCTCCACCATGATCGTGGCGCTCTTGATACCGGCGCAGTCGCCGTCCAGCCAATCGACCAGTTTATATTTGAAATGATGACGCTCGGCCCAGCGGGTAATCATCCGATAAAGCATCTGCGCCCAATCCTGCGCCTCCGTACCGCCCGCGCCGGGATGAAAAGAAACGATGGCGTTGCTGTGGTCGTATTCACCGTGCAAAAGCACCTCCATGCGCTGGGTCTCCTCGGCAGTCCGGATGGCTTCCAATTCGGCTTCCACTTCCGGCAGGCAGGATTCGTCCTCGGCCTCCAGCGCGATTTCGCAAAGCGCAATCGCGTCCTCCAACCGGGCGCAAAGTGCCTCGTAATCTGCGATGGTGTCCTTGCTTTGCTTCAGTTCCTGAAGAACCTTGGAGGAGTTTTCCTGATCCGACCAAAAAGCCGGATCGGCGGTTTTTTGCTCCAATTCCGCCACGCGCCCTTTGAGATCTTCAATCCGGAGCGCACTGCCAAGATCCTTCAGGGTCGGCCGGATGTCCAGCAATTCTCTTTTTGCGTTTTCCAGTGCAATAATCAAAAATATACCTCCTGTGAGCGCGATCGTCCGCTCTCGCTGATGCTTTTCCATGACCCGAAAAAAGAGATTCTTCCGGTGGCACTACTTACTTTTATTATACCACACTGTCCCCCCGTTTGGCAAGAGAAAAGCGGAATTTTTCAGAAACACCCGCCAAAGGAAAGAGGCCGACAGTTTTTTCGCTGTCGGCCCACCCGGACCAACGCCCGGAATGTCAGAAACAAATCACACGCACACGACGCACGCCTTCCACCGCGCGGATGGCAGACACAATCTCTTCGCCCGCTTCCCCGGCGATATCCACCATGGTATAGGCGTTCTCTCCTTTGGATTTGTTCAGCATATTTTCAATATTGATTCCCCGGCCGGAAAAGACCGCCGTGATACTGGAAAGCACAGCCGGCACATTGGCATGCAGGACGCACACGCGCGTACTGCCGCTTTCGGGCATTTCCACCGTGGGGTAGTTAACGCTGTTGCGGATGTTGCCGAAGCGCAGATAATCCGACAGCTCCCGGGCGGCCATCACCGCGCAGTTATCCTCGGACTCTTCTGTGGAAGCGCCCAGATGCGGAATGACCAGTGCACCGGGGATTTCTACGGTCTCCTCGGTCGGAAAATCGGTCACATACGCGCTTACCTTGCCGCTTTCCATGGCGGCGCGCAAATCGGCGGCGTTTACCAACTCGGCACGCGCCAGATTGATGATCTTCACGCCATTTTTCATCTGCGCGATCGAACCCCGGTTGATCATACCCTTTGTGCTTTCGGTGGCCGGCACATGGAGCGTGATATAATCGGCCGCAGCAAACACCTCATCATAGGTGGCCGCCTTTTTTACATGATGGCTGAGATTCCACGCGCCCTCCACCGAAAGATATGGATCGCATCCGATGACATTCATCCCCAGATGCACGGCGGCGTTGGCTACCATACCGCCAATGGCGCCAAGGCCAATGACCCCCAGCGTTTTCCCCAAGATCTCGGTGCCGGCAAATTGAGATTTTCCGGCCTCCACCTGTTTGGCCACATCGGGCGTCCCCGCAAGCGACCGGGCAAATTCAATGCCCTCCACCACCCGGCGGGAAGCAAGAAGCAACGCGCACACTGCCAGTTCCTTCACGCCGTTGGCGTTGGCGCCCGGCGTATTGAACACCACGATTCCCTCTTTGGCGCAACGATCCACCGGAATGTTGTTGACGCCGGCTCCGGCGCGGGCGATTGCCAGCAGTTCCGGCCCGAAAGACATATCCTGCATTTTGGCCGAACGCACCAGGATTCCGGTCGGGTTCTTCACTTCTGTACCGGCCTGATAGCGTGTGGGATCCAGTACATCCAGCCCCACTTTGGCAATTTTATTCAGCAAAAGAATATTTTCCATCCGAATACCTCACTTTTTGGGGTTGACGGCAGCAAATTCTTTCATAAAGGCCACCAATTTTTCCACACCCTCGATGGGCATGGCGTTGTAGATTGAGGCGCGCATTCCGCCGACGGAGCGATGTCCCTTGAGATTTTTGAGCCCGGCCTTCCCCGCTTCGGCGGCAAATTTCTTATCAAGCTCCGGGTCGCCGGTGACAAAAGTGACATTCATCATGGAACGGCTTCCCTTTTCGACCGGCGCCAGATAATAGCTCTGGCTGTCCAGATAATCATAAAGCAGCTTGGCCTTTTTCTCGTTCCGGCGCTTCATTTCCGGCAGACCGCCGATGGAAAGCAACCATTCATACACCAGTTTGGCCATGTAAATGCAATAGCAGGGGGGCGTGTTGTACATGGAGCCGTTTTCGGCCATCACTTTCCACTCCAGCATGGTGGGCATCCCTGGCTCGGCATAGTCCAGAAGATCTTCGCGCACAATGACCAGCGTAAGTCCGGCGGGCGCCATGTTCTTCTGCGCGCCGGCGTAGATCACACCGAACCGGCTGACATCCACCGGCTCCGAAAGAATGCAGGAGGAAAGATCCGCCACCAGCGGGATGTCGCCGGTGTCCGGGATCACGGGATATTTTGTGCCGTAAATGGTGTTGTTGAAACAAATGTGCACATAGGACGCGTCCGGACGGAACATTTCGCGCGAAAGTATCGGAATGCGTGAGAAATTCTCTTCTTTACTGCTGGCAGCGGCCACCACATCATAGCCGAGTTTTACGGCCTCCTTGTAGGCCTTGGTAGAAAACTGACCCGACAGCACATAATCCGCCTTCCCGGTGCGGCGGATAAGATTCATGGGCACTGCGGCAAATTGCGTGGACGCGCCTCCCTGAAGAAAAAGCACCCGGTAGTTATCCGGAATTTCCATGAGCTCCCGGAGCATGGTCTCCGCATCTCTGATAATGGCTTCATAATCCGGAGATCGATGAGACATTTCCATAACCGACATTCCGGAATCTTTGTAGTTTACCAGCTCCGCCGCGGCTTTCTCCAGCACAGGCAACGGCAACATGGACGGACCTGCCGAAAAATTATAGACTCTGTTCATACCAAACCTCCATTCAGCCCTGCCGGGCAATCCAGTGTAGATCTTCATTTTGCATAATGGGAATTGAAATATTGCAATTTATTATCATTATAGCCGCTTTCGCGGCGGCTGTCAAGGGGAAAGAGAAAATTTCGGCCGCAGGCGGTGGACTTTTTAGGGCAGATATGCTATAATGACTGTAATAATGTAAGCACCTGTTTTGCCCCGGTTTCTTTTCCCCCGAAAACGCCTGTCGGTCTTTGCCGCGCTCTGACCGAAGAAAGGAAAAAGAATGAAAGAATATCTCATGGCACTGGACCAAGGCACGACCGGCTCCCGCTGCATCATTTTCCGGCGGGACGGCACCGTTGCGGCCAGCGCCGCGAAAGAGCTGACGCAATACTTCCCCAAGGAAGGCTGGGTCGAGCATGACGCCAAGGAAATTTTTGACAGTGAAGTGAAAGTCGCAAAGCTGGCACTTTCAAAAGCGGGATTGACCGCCGCCGACATTGCGGCCATCGGCATTACCAACCAACGGGAGACCACCGTGGTTTTTGAAAAAGAAAGCGGCGCGCCTGTTTGCCCCGCCATCGTCTGGCAATGCCGCCGCACGGCCGCTGACTGCGAAGCGCTCCGCCGGGCGGGTTATACCCCCCTCATCCGGGAAAAAACCGGCTTACCCATTGATCCCTATTTCTCTGCCACCAAGCTCTCTTATATTCTCGATCATGTGCCCGACGCCCGGCGGCGCGCCGAACGCGGAGAGCTGCTTTTCGGCACGGTAGACAGTTATCTTATTTACCGTCTGACCGGCGGCCGTGTACACGCGACCGACCCCACCAACGCATCGCGCACGCTTCTCTTTGACATTCACAAGCTCGCTTTTGACGAAGAACTGCTGAAGCTTTTCCGGATCCCGGCATCCATGCTTCCGGAAGTCCGCCCCAGTGCCGGTTTTTTCGGAGAAACCGATCCCGCCCTTTTCGGCGCGCCGATTCCGATCACCGGCGTGGCCGGTGACCAGCAGGCGGCACTTTTCGGGCAGGGATGCTTTGCCCCCGGCGACCTGAAAAACACCTACGGTACCGGGGCTTTTCTGCTGATGAACACCGGGGAAAAAGCCATTTGTTCCGAAAGCGGCCTTCTGACCACCGTGGCTTTTCAGGCAAAAAATGAGGTCAATTACGCGCTGGAGGGCTCGGTTTTCGTGTGCGGCGCGGCCATCCAATGGCTCCGGGACGGGCTTGGGATTCTCCAAAACGCGGCCGAAAGCGAGGCGCTGGCCGCCTCCGTTCCTGACAGCGGCGGCGTTTACTTTTTGCCCGCCTTTGTGGGACTGGGAACGCCCTATTGGAATCCGGATGTCCGCGGCACAATCTTCGGTATCGGCCGGGGCACCCGGCGCGCCCATCTTGTGCGCGCTACATTGGAAGCAATGGCACTGCAGACGGCCGATGTCATGGACATCATGCAAAAAGAAACCGGCCTGACCCCCGGCGTCCTGCGGGTAGACGGCGGCGCGGCCGCCAACCGGTTGCTTCTCTCACTCCAAAGCGATTTTTCGGGTGTGACCGTGCGCCGCCCCGCCTGTGTGGAGACCACCGCCTTCGGTGCGGCGGCACTGGCCGGTCTTTCGGCCGGCGTCTATCGGGACAAGGCCGAAATCGCCGCGCTTCTTCATGCCGATGCAGAATTTCATCCCACGCTTTCCCCCGCCGGGCGTAAAGAAAAACTGTCCCAATGGCACAAAGCGCTGAACGCCGCCATTTCTTTTTCCTGATATAAAACAAACCGGCAGAGCCTAAAAGGGCTCTGCCGGTTTTGGTTGTCAGCCCGGATATCCCGGGCTGTTTTTGGTTGTGGCTTTTTATTAACCGACAATACCGGAGCGTTCAATACCCTGCACCAGATATCTCTGGCAGAAGAGGTAAAGAATGATCAGGGGAGTGCAGATCATCAGACCGCAACCATACTGGATGGCCTTTTTGTAGTTGGCGCTGGAGTGCGTCACCGTTGAATAAAGGTTGGCCAGCGTAGCAGGTATCTGCGAAAGCTGCGGCAGATAATACATGAGGTATGGCTTTTGGTCACCCGTGAAGAAAAGCGGAATGTAAAAGTCATCCGTCCACTGCCAGCAGAACGAAAGCAGGAAGACCGTGATCATCATGGGGATGGCCAACGGAATAATGACCTGTATAAAGGTGCGGAAAGTGCTCGCGCCGTCCAGGTAGGCCGACTCTTCCAACTCATCCGGCACACCGCGGAAGAACTGACGCATCATGAAGATGAAGAGCCCGTTCTTGAGCGCCAGACCGGTTGCCGAAAGAAGCAACAGCGGAACGACGGTCCGAATGGTCAGAACGCCGTTCGGGAACGGCAACAGTTTGATCTTGGAAAGGATGCCGTCCAGCCATCCGATGCCGGTATGTGCACCTCCCGAAAGGAAAGTCAGAATCCCCAGCACATCCAGATGCTGGAATCGGTAATAAATGGCCGACTGCATGGTGCCGTGCGGAATAGCCAATGTCAGAATCACGGCAAAGAACACGATCTTGTTGCCGCGGAACTTGAACTTGGAAATACCATAGCCGATCAGACAGCAGGAGAAAGTCTGAAGCAGCGCGCAGGCCAGTGACAGTCCCATGGTCTCAAAGAAGACCCGTACATATTTAAGGTCCACAATAATGGCCTTATAAATGATGGCCGAAAAATGCCGGGGCACATTGACTACCGTGGGGTCCACAAAGTCAACAGCGGCGGTAAAGGATTTTGTGATCATGGTATAGAAGGGTTTCAACACCACAAAGGCAATCCCGATGAGTAGCAAAAGCCGGAAAAGATACCAGACCGCACGCTTGAAGAAATACATCGAAAGATATTTTTCCTTTAGGCGCTCTTTAAGGGAGGTCCGTTCAAAATCCACACGGATTTTGTTTTTACTCTCGCGCATAACGCGCGGTTTTTTGTTCATATCTTCAGTCATAACTGTTCTCTCCCTCCCCCATCAGTCTCTTCTCTGGTAGAAAACATAGGCGGAGAATATAGCCGCCACGATACCGACCAGCGCCACCATGACCAGAATATACATCCAACCCATGGCCGCACTGATATGCTTTGAGTTTTCAATCGAACTGATGTAGGTGTTCTCGATCACTTTCATCACCGAGTTGGAATCGGTCGTGAAAGAGTCGATAATGGTGTAGACCGCATTGACCAGAATCATCGGGCTGACCATCGGGAAGGTAATCTTCCAGAAAGTCTCCCACGAGGTGGCGCCGTCAATTTCGCAGGATTCGTAAATGGCCGGAGAGATTGACTGCAGTGCCGCCAGGAAAATAAGGATCTGCACACCGGAACGGTTGATGATATCCGAGATGCCGGCCACGGCGCTGGCGATATATTTCACCAACCCAAGGCCGAATCCAAGACTGGTAAAGATTTTTTCCAGCAACGCTTCCAGCGCCATGGCAGAAGCCATCTGCTCAGCGGTCGTCTCAGCCTGCCCCAGGTTCAACGAAGAATTGGACGACTCATAGGAAACCGTCATCACCGACTCCATGACGCCCGTGGAGACCACGACCGGCAGGAAGAAGATGGCGCGGAAGGCCGCACGGCCAATCATCTTCTGATTCAGAATAACTGCGATGAAAAGCGAGAAAATGAGAATTGCGGGAATGTCAAAGGCCATCTCTTTAAGACCGGTCAGAAGCGATTGGGCGAAGTTGGAGGTGTCAAAAAGTGCGTCGCTGTAGTTTTTGAACCCGACAAAGGTTTCGACCTGTACGCCGTTGACCATCTTGTAATTGAACAGGCTGAATTTGACCGATTCGTAAAGAATCGGAAGATAGATAATGACCAGTCCAATCAGGAACGGCAACACAAAGAGCCAGCCGGCCCGGGCTTTTTTCCGATTCAGGGAGACAATTTTTTTCTTTTTAACGGGCTGTGTGCCCGCTTTGACCTGATTTGTCACAGTAGTTCCTCCCTTTCTCAGTGATAAATCGCCACATAGTCATAGGCATCCAGCGTATAGACCACGCCGTTTACTTCTGTCTTGACTGCGTAGTTGTTAAAGTTCAGAATGAAAGATTTGTAGGGTGCACCCGCCTCACCGTAGGTCACCAGCACAATGCTGCTGTCCGGGTTATACTTGGAAAAGCTCTTTTCTTCTTCTGTGGTCGTCTGCGTCTGCTTCTGGCCGTCGGCAAGCCGCGCGGTCAGCGTCTGAATCAGAGCCTGAAGATCAAAGATCGTTTTGCCGTTTTCGTCGGGAGCTGCGATTCCGTCTTTCTTCAGAAGCGAGATGAACGCCTGTGCGGCGGCATTGCTGCCAATGCCCGCATAGGTGGTATTCACCGTGGCATCGTTTTCAAAAATATAGGCCTCCAGATCTTCCTCTGCAACGGCAAGCGAAGTGCCGCTCACGGTCAACATACCCTGGAAGGTGTTGAAATCGACCTCTTCACCGTCCACATAGGCATTTTTGTTTTCCTCTGTGATGCTGTAGGAAACGCCGTTGTACTTGCTTTGAACCGCAAGGTAAAGATTCAGAACCTCGACCAGATTTGCTCTGGCCTCGGCAATGATGCTTTCCGGTGCGTTGAGTGTTTCAAGCCGGTCGTAGTAGGCTTTCGCTTCCTGAACCATGGTGCCGGTATTGACGTTGTTGGCACGGTTCATTTTGGCAATCGGCTCGGCGAAATCGGTGGTGAAGCGCCCGACCAGCGTGGAGAGCGTGGCCATGCTCAGGCCGTTTCCGGCCGCCAACTCCGCGCGCGCAGCGCGCCAAGCCGTCAGCATTGCGTTGTCACCGTTTGCGTAACGCAGGTTTTCCATGGTATCCAGCGCCGTTTCCACATCGTAAAGACAATTGCTCATCTGTGCGCGAATCTGCTTGATGGAAGCGGCAATCAGCGTGACATCGGACAGTCTTTGTTCCAGTTCGGCCGCCTCGCGCTCGGCCTCATCCAGAATGTCCTGACGAAGTTCATCTTTATCCGGCACACGCGAACCCGAAAGGAACCGGTGATCGATAATCAGCTTGGTCTGTACATCGCGCAGAGCTTCGTTGAGCTGGCGGTAAATCGAAACCAGCTTCTGCTGCCAGATGTCATAACGGACCGAGTAGTTCTGGGAAAGCAACTGGTCTTCCTTGAGGCTTTCCGTGTTCCGGAAAGAAAGCACGAAATAGGCAGAAGCGCCGTTTTCAATGGCCTTGAGCATGGCATAGGTAAGGTCGCCTTCCATGTTCAGCGCCGTGCCGGTAAACTGCACATAACCGTGGAACACCGCGCCGATGAACGGAACCGCGCTCAGTTCGGTCGTATAACGGCTGGAATCCAGGGGGACGCCCAACACATGGTCGGCATAGAGCACCGCATAAGCATTGCCGGCATCCACCATAATATCATAGCCTTTGTCCTTGAAGTAGGACAGCGCTGTGACGACATATTCTTTGGCTTCCTCTCGCAACACGGTCTTGTTCTCGTCAAAGTCCGAGTTGAGGTTGCTGCCGAAAGTGGAAAGCGAAATGCCGCTGTTACCGTATTTGCTGTAGCGCTTCTCCAGCTTCTCATAGAATCTGGCATAAGTCGCGGGAGAAAGCACCATCTGATAATAGCTGACCAGCGTCTGATAGGTGGCCGAATAGCTCCGTTTGGAGGTGTAACGGTTTTCAATGGTACGGGCCAGGTTCTTTTTGGACTTGACCGCGTTGCCCATTTCGGAACCGGTACTGAAAACGAAATCAAAGTCCGGATAAAGCCCCAGATTTTTGTCTTTGGCATACTCCAACAGATCTTTGAAATCCGATTTTCCGCCAACGGCACTTTCCCATTTCAGTTTATAGGGAACATCTGAGTAAAGGCCGCCGTTGGCAAAGCCCTTCAGCCGGAAGTTGACCGTGTCGATTCCCTCGCCCGCCAGATATTCATACATGGTCTTGATATCCTCAAAGGTCGTGAGCGGAGAAGACACCGTCAGCGGCACGGAAAGCACCTTTTTGATGGTTTCCATGCAACCGAAAGACTCGATATAAAGCGGGATGTTTTCTTTGACATCCGCGTCGGTCAGACGGTTAAAGGTCTCGCTGGTATGGTCGAGATAATCGCGGTATGCGGCGGCCATGCCCATCCAGGAGCACTCATAATAGCTGCTCAGCCCCGCGCTCATTGCCTTATCGTCATCCGAAAGAAGAATGTAACGAAGCCGATAATCATCGGTGTACCGGCGACAGGCGTAGATCGACCAGTTGGAACTCTTGGGCGAGTCGATCTGCCGGGTAATAAACGAGGTGACGACCGAAGCGTATTTACGGGAGGAATGGTTGGCCGCGATGGTGGCCAGCGTGTCGCCCGATTCGATAATACCCAGATAACCGCGCTTAACGGTCTTACCGCCGGAGATCTCAAACTCGGCCTGACCGAACACCGGCAACCGGAAGGCTTCGGTATGAAGACCGGAGACCTTGGTGATCAGCGAATAATCCTCACCGTAGATTCGGGAAGAAACAGAGGTAGGCGTTTTGAAGGAATAGAGCGTGCCGGAACCGTCCGGGAGGAAGGTGTAACCGTCATTCCCCGTATAACTGGCGCCCATATAGGGCAGCAACTGAAAATCGGTGATCCGGTATGCGGTCTCGTCATAGCGCAGGCCGTTGGCCGGCAGCGTCACCTGAAGGCCGTTTTCATCAATGGTATACTCAAGCGCCATCCGGAATACCGGAGGAGAGGTGGCCTCTTCTTCGTAATTCACCAGATCATAGTCAATGTCCATCTGCTCGAAAGAGTAGGCCGGGCAGTAGGCCAGCACCAGCGCCTCGAGCTTGCGCATTTCCTTGACCGTCGGAGTGGAGTTGTACACATAAAGGTCAATGTTTTTCTTCTCGGCCACCGGATAGGCCTTGGCAATTGCCGCGCGCTTGGCCTCGTTGGTTTCGGATGCGTATTGCTTGAGCGAGTAATACGCATTGAACCAGGCATAATCGCGGCTGGTAATGTCCCCGTTGTCTCTGGCCTCCTTGAGCGGCATCAGAATATACTTCTCAAAAGAGGAGCGTTCGATACGCATCGGCAAAAGGATACGCGCCGAGGTTTCGCCGATGGCGTATTCCACGCGGATGCCGTTTTTAATGAGTTTGGTGGTCATCTGACCCTTCATAGCGGCATCCGTAAAGGTGTTGAGCGTCTTGACATTGTTCTTGCCGTCGATGTAGGACAGAATAATCTGGGACATCTCGGCCGTCAGAATGGTCTCAAGCTGGCTGGTTTCCTTGGACATATCCCACGGGTTGGTAAAGAGCGTTTCCCCGGTGGCGTTCTTGCGATACGCCACAATGCCCAGGATTTCATCGCAATAAAGCGAATAGCTGCCGTTGTCAAAGACTTTGGTCATGGCCTCCAGGCGTTTTTCAACGCTTTCGTAAACCACGCTGGTATAGTCTTTGACATTGGTGGAGGGCAGATTGGTGGTGCTTTTTCCCCCTGCCGCAAAGACCGACAAAGCCGGCAACATACAGGAAAGCATCAGCACAGATAAGACTACGCAAAGCAACCGTGAAAGCAGTTTTGATTTCATTTTTTTCTCCTTTCTGTGCTTTACAACCGATAATTGATTTCGGAAACGATGTTGGTGACAAAGGTAACCATGTCCATCACCAGCGAGGCAAAGAGAATGCCAAGGAACATGATGAAGGCCATGCCCACCACCGTCACAATCGTGGTTCCGAAGTTTTTGGACATGGTGTAATCGTGCGTGACCATGGTGCCAAAGAACAGAAGCAATCCCGTCCAGATAAAGCCAAGGGTCATGATCAGTTTCAGAATATCCACCTCGGAAGTCACCGCATAGTTGGAAAGGAAAGTGGCAGGAATGCAGGTCAGCACAATGGGCAGTAGCGAGTAACTGCAGGCAATGAAAATATCCTTGAAGTTGCCTTCGCCGTCAAAGAGCGTCGTGATGCACCAGTTGGCAATGGCAAAAAGCAAAAGCGGCACGAAGACCACCAGAATCTGAAGGAAGATCGTGGTGTAGTTCTCCTGCGGATTCATGATATACCCGGCACCCACGCTCCGGTAAAAGAGCGCCAGAATCGTCAGTGCAATGAAAAAGAACGAGGCGCGCATCGAACCGCGTTTTTCGTGTTTCAGATCCCAGAAACCGTCCATCGGATGGAAGATCACATGGAAAACATAGCAGACTTCTTTCCAGAAGGTATGTTTTTCACCCGAAACCGCCACACGCTTGTTGACCTTGGCCGCAGCGCGCAGACCTTTTGCAATCAGGACGCACAGCACAAGCACAATCACTGGAATCAGCAGGAAGAATTTCGACATCCATTCCTTGCGGAGTTCCTTATAGGCGGTGGAATAGTTGGTGGTGTCATAGGCGGACTTGTAATAGGTAAGAGCCTCTTCATACTTGGCACTCCGGAAGAGCGCCTGACCGATACCGACATAAGCCGCATCATAGTTTGAGTTGCGCATGAGGATCTCTTTATAAGAGTCAATGGCCTGGCTGTATTCCCGCCTGTTCTGGTGTGCCAGCGCTTCTACCAGCACATCGCCGTATTCGGTTCGCTTGAAGATCGTCAGGCGTTGCGTACTGTTGCTGGTATCCATCACGATGAGGTCATCACCCTGATAGCAGATGGCAGAAATTTCAGTCATGTTTCCGAGCTGTGTGCCCGAATCGCCAAAGGCGAACAGCAGGTTGCCGTCGTAGTCATAGGTGTAAACCTTGCTGCGGTTTTTATCCACGATTGTCCAGGTCTGCTCCGGGCCGCAGGCCACATCAATCACACGGGAAACGCCCGTGCGTGTGGTGTTTGCCGTATTCTTGAAATCAATCTCGCCGGCCGGCGGCCAGAAACCGTTCCGGCGCATGATTTCATCACCGGAGGGGTTCAGCAGTTTGCAGGGCGCATACATGCCCGAAATGGATTTGGCCTTGATGGCGCTTTCCATTTTGGAGACCAACTTTTCATGGTAGATCGTTGCGTAAATAAAGCCGTTTTCGGTGATGTCAATATTATTGTAAGGATAGGAAATGATCGTTTCCGATTTTTTGCGCTGTTCCTTGCTCTGGAAACGGCGCCAGATCTGCTGCCAGACCGTTGTGGCCGACTGCTGCGCGCCGATGAAGCTGGTGAACTCGCCCCTGTCGGTCATAACGATGATACCTTCCAGCGTCTCGCTGGAAACCACAAACAGACGATCATAAGAGTCCACCGCGACAGCCACCGGCCAGTACACGGCGTTTTCATCAAAGAGCTCGGATTCCGGCTTTTCGATGATGGAATAAAAGTTGCCCTGAAGGTCAAAAGTCACAATCCGGCTGGCCTCGGTGTCGCACACAAAAATCCGGCCCGGATAGCGGAGCTTTCCGCCCTCATAGCGATCCTGCGTGACAAAGACGCCGCGTGGTTTGGTAAACTTGTCTGCCACCTTCTGGTCATTGTAGAAAGTATCAATGACAAAGCGCACATGGAAGTATCTGTCCAGGCACACCACACGGTTGTTGTCGGTGTCCGCAATGTAAATGTTGTTGTCCTTGTCCACCACCAGGTCGGAAGCGCCCTTGAGCGCCACATCCAAGCCCATGTTGGTATAGTCAACGGATTTGACGGGAGAATATGCGTCCGGAGAGTAAAGCGCCTTTCCTTCGATGGAGTAGGTATAGGTCTGATAAACCTTGGCCGCGTCCACCGGTATCAGCGCGATCGTCAGGAGTACAAACAGAACGCAGAAAACCGAAATAAACTTTTTCACTGTTTTTCCTCCTTTTAATCTTTCATACCGGACGAACCCATCGTTTCGATGATGTTCGACTGCGAAATAACGAATACCAGAATCGGAACCAGCATCATAATCACCAGAGAGGCGGCGTGCGCACCGGCACGCTTGATACCGCCGGCCATGATCTGACCGATGGCGTAGTTGAAGGATTTGAGCTGTTCGGAGTGAATGTAAATGGACGAGCCTTTGTTCCAGAGATCCTGGAACGAATAGATAATCAGCGTCAGCCAAGCGGGCTTGACCATCGGCATTGCAATCACCCAGAAGGTCTTGAGCTCGCTTGCGCCGTCCAGCCGCGCCGATTCCAGCACGGCATCCGACACATTGGTCTCCATGAACTGCTTCATAAGATAAAGACCCAGCGATGTGGCCCATGCCGGCACGATGATGGCCCAGTAAGTATCAATCATGTGCAGTGCGCTCATGATGAGGAACGAGGTCACGCCCGTAACCGTGGAGTGGAACATGAGCGAGGTGCGGACCGTGTGGAACATGAACTTGCCGCCCGGAAACTTGATCTTTGCCATGGCGTAAGCCGCCAGCGAGGAGAAAAACAGGTTTCCGAAAGTACCGGCCACCGAGGTAAAGACCGTGTTGAAAATGTAGCGCGAGAACGGCACCCACGAGGTGTTCATCAGCATGAACAGGTCGCGGTAGTTTTTAAAGGTAGGATTCCGCACATAAAAGCGCGGGGGGAACATCCACAGTTCGTCCAGCGGTTTGAGGGACTGCATCACCACATAAAGCATGGGGAGGAACATGAATGTGCCCAGGAGTACCAGAATAATGGTAATGCCGACATCGCCGCCCGCAGAGCGGTTCAGTACGACTTTATGTTTTCTTGTACGAAGTTTCTTTGACATATTACTGACCCACCTTCGAAAGCATTTTCTTGACCAGCATATTGGCGCCGATCATGATGGCGAACAGTACCACGGCGATGGCGGAGGCATAACCGACCTCAAACCGGATACTGCCATAGTCCTCCAGGTGGTGCATGATGGTGTGCGCGGCGTAATCCACCGAGGGGAAACCGCACAGCGCCGTCACAACGCCGCCGAAACCAAAGGAAGAAGTAATGGCCATGATTGCACCGAACATCAACTGAGGCTTCATGGAAGGCAGCGTGATATACCAAAGCTCCTGCCAACGGTTGCGCACGCCGTCCACCGCGCCCGCTTCATACATGGAGCGGTCAATGCCCTGCAAACCGGCGATAAAGGACAGGAACGAGGTACCAAGCGAGGTCCACAACGCCACGACGATACAAAGCGGCATGACATAACTGGCGTCTTCAAACCACTGAATTTCCTCGGTAATCAGGCCGAGGTTGAGCAGCGTACCGTTGACCCAGCCGTAGGAGTCGCCCGAAAAAAGCGTACCCCAAATCAGGTAAACCGAACCGGAAATGGACGGCGCATAGAAAACCAGCGTGACCAGCGCGCGGATCTTCGGGGACAATTCGTTGATGAACCATGCCACCATAAGCGACATGAAGTAAGAACAGGGACCGACGATAATGGCAAAAATCAGCGTATTTTTACACGCGATGATAAAAATATCGTCGTCCAGGAAAAGCCGGATGTAGTTATCAAGGAAAACGAAATCGGGCATTTCCAAAAGGTTGAAGTTTGTAAAACTGATGACGATGGACAAGAGCACCGGCACCACCGTGAACACGGTAAAGATGATCATATAGGGAGCCACCATGAAATAGGCCACCCTATTCTTTTTCATCTCTTTCCATGTCCAGGCGGCCCGCGAAATGTCCGAACGGGCTACCGCTTTTTTATCTGACATATCTTTTCTCCTTGCAGTGCAATAAATAAGGTAGACTTTCTCACTTCTTTGTCATCACAGTCACCGCGTTTTTAATGGCGGTAATCGTTCCGGCAAAGGCGGTAGCGTCCAGCGACTCGCCAATCTTCTGCAGTTCCAGCGGGTCCACATTGTCGTATTGCTCTTCTGTGATATAGCGCAGGATCGTGGCAAGATGCGTCCGGGCTTCCGTCACGCGGCTGTCTCCTTCGCCAAGCGCCGCGCAATCGGCTTCAAAGGCGGTCTTGAACTGCGTCAGTCTCTTGCCCTTCAGTGTCTGGCCAAGCTCCAGCGTCTCCAGACCAAACTCTTCCCGTTTCCGGGTGATCTCTTTATTGATCGTGCTGATATAACTCTGAAGTTCGGTGGTCGGGTTGGCATTCTTTTCATAAGCGGCCAGGAACGCAAACTGCGTATAACGGCTGATGATATAACTGCCGGGGTAGTTGGGGATTGAAGCCAGGTTGTTGAACTGGTAAGAAAGCTGTTCGTATTCCGCAGAAGTCCAGGGCATTTCGGCCAGCGCCTTGATGTTGGCAGTCGCGTGCTTGGCCGAAGGACCGATAATGGCCACCATTTCGTTGGAGTACTTGATCTGGCAGTCCGCGCCGGAGTGCCAGCGCATGAATTCCCACGCTCCGGTTTCGTTGTCGCAACCGGTCATCATAACGATGGCGGAAGTGGAAGAAACCGAGACATTGTTGATATAGGTGGAACCGTCCTGTTTGGTATACTCAATACCGGGCATCGGATAGAAGTTCCAGAGTCCCTTGATTTCGGTGGCAAACACAGTCAGATGGTTGTATGTGCCGTTGTAAGAAGCAAAACCGATAGGCATTTCACCGGTACGGAAGCGGTTTGCAAAGTCATATTTATAAGGGAAGGAATACATTGTAAAGTAGTTGCACATGGTCTCAAATGCGGTCAGTCCCACATCCGAATCCAGGTTGATGCGCATACCGTCATCGGCAAAGAGCGTACCATTCATCTGATAAAGGAAAACTTTATAGTTGGTATGCATACCGATGAGCATGTTGTTGGCCTGCAGCGTCGGGATTGCGGCCAGGATATCGTCCCATGTCTTGGGGATCTCGATGCCAAGGTCAGCCAGCACATCCTCCCGCACGAACATCATTTCAAAGTTCTGCGTTTCAGGCAGGCCGTAATAATGGAAATCGTTATTGGCATCGGCAATACCCATGACCAGCATGGCCGCGTTGTTGAACTGTGCGTTCGGGTTGACGATCGGATTGCCGTCCGCGTCATAGACCGTATTGAAGTGTTCGTCCACCTGATAGTAAAGGGCAAAATCCTTGAACCCTTCCATCTTTTCAATCGGAATCAGCGCACCGCGGATGGCGTAGTTGATGACATCGCCCTCTCCGAGGCCGATATACACGTCCGGTCCCATACCGGCCAACACCGAAGGAAGCAGTGTGCCGCCGGCCACCAGTTTGAGGTTGACCGCGGTGTTATGCTCGCTGCTGGGGGTAAAATCGTTGTTGATGAGTCCGCGGATGACCTGTGCCTGGTCACGGCCATAAGCCAGCCAGACATCCACGGTGTGCTCGCCGTTGGTATCCTCGGTCGTGGCGCCCATCCGGTTGTAATTCCGGAAGAAGGACATCACAAAGCTCTTGATTTCGTGAGCAAAGGAGGAGAAGAAACCGGCCTTTGCCTTGGGCAAATCGCTGTTCAGCGGCTGAACCACCAGATAGTCCAGCTGGAGCGGCTGGGTTTTGGCGTCGCCGAGCCAGGTACCGAGCGAACCGATGTAAGATTTGAGTTGTTCCAGATATTTGGCGATCTCGTCCTCATTGGAGCCCATCCGCTCCAGGAGCCAAGCCACTTTTTCCAGCGTGGCAACGCTGGAGGACTTCTGCCCCGTGATCTTCACCATCTCGGCCGAGATCTCGTAAAGCTCGCGGGAACGAAGAATCATATCAATCATAGTGTCGGGCATCACGCGGGAGAAGCCGTAATCACGGTATTCGTCCGGGGAAGCGCCGGTCAGTTTGATGATTTCAAGATAATCGCTGTTGATGGCGTCCAGCGCGGCTTCCACGCGGCGCACCACATCGCCGATGGAGCCAAGGCCCACCTGAAGCGTGATGGTATATTCCACACCGGCTTCAAAATAGAATTCGTAATCCTGGCCGCCGTTGTTGAGAAGCGTGGACTGCCAATCGGAACTGTAGTTGAAGCGGAGCTCGGTCGCCTCGTAGAAAGGAACCGAACCGTCATAATAGCCAAGGCTGTCAGCCGCAGCCCCTTTGCTTTCAATATAAATGGAGCGGCACACATACATACCGTCCAGAACATTCTGGCGATAACGGGCGGCAATGTTGTAAAGGCCGCTGGTACCGACCTTGAAAGTGTAGCGGACCCACTGGCCGGCCGTCTCCCACTTTTCGCCGCCGATGGTATTGAGCAGCACGCGGGAGGTATTGGAAGGCATCGTCGCCGCATCGGTGCGGTCTTCCACCGGATAAATGGTCTGAGAGGAAGTTGCCCCCGGATATTCCGCCTGAATACGGACCCAGTCACGCCCCGACTCCGCACCGGCGAAACGGGCTTTGTAGTTTTCATAGGTCATCAGATCCTTGTGAGGAACCAGCGTGATGGAGCGGATGGTCATCGGCTCGTTGACGGCCTCCAGGGAAAGCGTGCGCTCGCCCGCCTCCAGCACAAACTCAAAAGTTTCGGCATAGAAACCATCGGCGTCGCGCAGTTCCACACTCCGCCATTCGGGCGATTGCTCCATGTTGGGGCGCAATTCGTTTTGGTCGATATCCGCCGTCATGAAGCGGACGGTGTTGGTATTTACGAAATCGCAAACGGACTGCGTCCAGACTGCCGGCATTGCAATGGAAAGATAGGCGCCCTTTTCATCGCTTTCCATAGTGCAGGAAGCCAGATCAAAACCGGCGGCAATGGCCTCATCGTAAAGAGCCTGCAGGGTTTTGTCTTTGGTCGCCGTCACGCGAGCGTTTACATATTGATTGGTCCAGACCTTCGGCAGCGAAAGGAAGCGCGCCTCGGCAAAAGGAATTTTGCCGTCGATCTTCAGAATCCGTTCGATGGAAGCGGATTTCGCGCTGTCCGGCCAGTATTCGATCATAACGCTGTATTTGGCAGTGGTCGGAATCGTTACTTTCCAGGAGGTCGTGCCGGTACTGGGCGTATAAAGCGAAGAACTGCCATCCTCCGTCACTTCCCGAACCGAGTCGCTTCCCTCATAGCTATAATTTTCCGTGCCGCGGATGAGGATCGACGCAGTCGCACGGGGGACGGACTGATACTTGATCAGGTAGTCTTCATACGACACCGCATTGAGTTGTTCCTTGATTTCCGCCAACGTCTTGGTCGTCACTGAACCGTTCGGCGTGGTCGCCGCACTGGTCGTCACTACGCCGCCTACCAGAAAAGTCAGCGCCAGGACAATGGCAAGAAGTCTTTGGAAGGTCTTCTTTTTCATGGTTTTCCTCCTGTGTTTCCCTGCAACCAGCAGGTTGGTAACCGGCCCGTGGCCGGTGGAATGCCGAAAGGGGCGGGGCTGTGCCCTGCTCGCGGTCAGCGAACCGACAGCCGCGCCGTCGTAACGGTTTGGCCCATGAGCGTATTTTATCACATCCGTCACCTGTTCGTCAAGTAATTTTTCATATTACACACGCGCGTGCGTGCGAACATTTGCCCCGGAACGGACAGTCTTCTCCTTCTCGCCCCGCCCTTGTTTTTGCCCGAAATTTGTCACGCAAAAAAGAAAAAAATCCGGAAGGTAAATTAAATTTAACAAAAGGCAGGCCTTAAAATTAGTTGGCGGCGCATTTCCCGCCTTTTTGTGGAAAATTACGAATTCATTTTTTCTCCGCTCAGGTTGTTAAATTTAATTTACCATTCTTTGATTTTGGCGGTTATCGTTTCCAAAATTCCGTCCGAAAACTGCCCGGCTGATTTTTGGCGTTGTGCACAAAAAAACGCCCGAAAATTCTACACCCCATTCCATTTTTCATCTACACACAATTTACAAATCTTTCACTTTTACAGTCCAAAATCTCTTCAAAAATTTCATGGCAGTCAGGAATCGCTCCCGCTACCTTCACGGAAATCTCACCTTTTTTTCACGGATGGTTGCAATCCGGAGCCGGATGTGTTATGATAATTATGAAATTCAAGTTTTTACCGGAGGCATCTCATGAACGATATCCTGCGCGCCGGCGTGGCGGTTCCGAAACTGAAAATCGCCGACCCGACCTTCAATGCCAATCTTATCCGTGAAAAAATCAAAGAAGCCCGCGCGGCCGGCGTCCGCGTACTGACTTTTCCGGAGCTTTCACTGACCGGCTATACCTGCGGTGACCTGTTTGCTTCCGGGTTTCTGCTGGAACGCGCGACTCAGGCGCTTTGCAAGCTGGCCGCCGATATTCCGGAAGATATTCTGGTGGCTGTCGGCGCACCGCTGGAACAAAACGGCCGGCTTTATAACTGTGCCTTCCTTCTTTCGGGCGGCAACATTCTCGGCGCCGTACCCAAGACCTTTCTTCCGACCTACGGTGAATATTACGAACGCCGCTGGTTTTCCCCCGCACCGGACGGCCTCAGCCGGGTCACGCTCGGCGCGTTTTCCTTTCCTTTCGGCACGGACCTGATCTTCACCGCGCCCGACGGCACAAAAGTGGGCGTGGAAATCTGCGAGGACCTCTGGTCGCCGCTTCCGCCCAGTTCCCTGCTCTCTAGGGCGGGCGCGGAAGTCATTCTCAACCTCTCGGCCAGCAACGAGACCATCCTCAAGCGCAATTACCGACGCGACCTTATCCTTCAGCAATCCGCGCGCACTTTCAGCGCCTATCTCTATGCCAGCGCAGGCTCGGACGAATCCACCTCCGACCTGATCTTTTCCGGCCACGGTCTCATCGCGCTTGCCGGATCGCCCGTGGCCGAGAACCGGCACTATATTGACAGCGACTATCTGCTTTACACCGATCTGGATCTTGAAAAGATCCGTTATGACCGGCGACACAACCGCACTTTCGGAGAAAGCGCCGCGCGCTTTCTCCGGGAAGATGACTACGAAAGCGTGCCGCTTCCCTGCCCGCTGGCCGTTTCGGACGGTTCGCTGCTCTCCCCCGGCCGGTTACCCTTCGTCCCGGATTCCAAAAACGAGCGGGTAGAGCGCTGTATGCAGATTTTTGATATGCAGGCCTCGGCGCTTTCCCGCCGTCTGTCCATCACGGGCGGAAAACTGACGGTCGGCATTTCGGGCGGACTGGATTCCACACTGGCGCTGCTGGTGGCCATCAAAGCCGTGGAAAAACTGCATCTTCCGCGCAAAAACATCATTGCCGTCACCATGCCCTGCTTCGGCACCTCGGACGAAACGCTGCACAACGCCACCGAGCTGATGGAAAAACTCGGCGTGGATGCCCGCACCGTGCCCATCGGAGAGGCTGTGCGGCTGCACTTCCGCGACATCGGCCAGTCCGAGACCGATTATTCGGTCACCTACGAAAACTGTCAGGCCAGAGAACGCACACAGGTACTCATGGACATTGCCAACAAAGAGGGCGGCATCGTGCTGGGAACCGGCGACCTGTCCGAACTGGCGCTTGGCTGGTGCACCTACAACGGCGACCATATGAGCATGTATGCCGTCAACGCCGGCGTGCCGAAAACGCTGGTACGCTGGATCATTTCGGGGGTGGCGGACAGCGACCTGCTGCCCGAGGCCACGGCGGTACTCTACCGGATCATCGACACCCCCATCAGTCCCGAGCTTCTGCCCCCGGACGCGGTCGGAAAGATCTCGCAGAAAACCGAAGATATCGTCGGCCCCTACGCTCTTCACGATTTCTTTCTTTACTATACCCTGCGTTATCAGTTCCGCCCCCGCAAGATCTATGAACTTTCGCGCATGGCTTTCGGCGACCTTTTCGGCGAGGAAACCACCAAAAAGTGGCTGAAAGTATTCTTCCGCCGTTTCTTTGGTCAGCAATTTAAGCGGAACTGTATGCCGGACAGCGTAAAAATCGGCTCAGTCTGCCTTTCTCCCCGCGGCGACTGGCGGATGCCGGCCGACGCCAGCGCGGGCGAATGGCTTGCGGAAGCGGAAGCCCTTTAAAAATACAAAGATCCCCCGGAAAAGTCATACCTTTCCGGGGGATCTTTCTCTTTCATCTCACAATCTCAATAATAATAATCGGGCTCCACATCAACAATGCTGATGCCGGAAAGCACCTTTTCATCAATTTCCACACGCGAAAGATAAGCGTCGGTGCGCAGTTTAAGCATATATTCCATCGTCAGTCCGGTCAGCGTGGAAAACCAGGTACTGTTTGCACTGTCATTCCACGCGCCGTCATCCAGTTCCGCGCGCATGAGAATGTAATAACCGGAATCCGAGGAAAGCACGGTCAGTTCGCCGATTTCCATTTTGAAAAGTTCTTCTGAAAAAGTGGCAAAAACCGTTTCATCGCTGGCACTGCCAAGCGTAAAATACATCCCGTTCGGGGCGTAATTTTCATTAAAGTCGGCATTGTCCGAAAGTTCACCCGCCAATTCAAGAAACAGATCCGGTTTGTTCACGCACCGGTTGGCGATCTCCTGCGCCTTCTCCAGCCGCGCCGCCATCTCGGCGTCGGTATACTTTACGGTCTTGTGGTTTCCCTTGTCATCGTAATAATAGTTGACCTTGCCGTTTTCAATGTCATAAGAAATCTTTCCGTCTGCAGTCAGATAAGTAGTGTCCCCGAATTTGTCGGGTTCTCCGGCCTGAATACCTTCTCCTTCTTTTTTGTAGGCGATATGATTGAAGTTTGTGTCGGTATAGAAAACCGTGACGCCGTCCTTGTCCTTTTCGCGGTCGTAATAATAATTGGCCAGTTGCATCTGATAGCCGCGGCAATAGTTGGCCTTATAAAACTCTTCTTTGGCCGTAGCGGAAATAAGAGAACCGTCCGCGCCGTACAGATGGGTTTTGAGTTGCGCGATCTTTGCCTCGATCAGCGCGGCATCGCGCAGCGTCGTGATATTGGCGCCGTAAGCGGAAAGGATGGAGTTGAGCTGACTCTTGGAGCCGGCCTCCTTGATCAGTTTATCGATCCATGCGTCCACTTCGTCCTTTGCGCTCTCCGAAAGTGAAAGCGAGAGTTCATCATACAGCACCAGCGCGGCCGCGATCTGGCGAAGCCCTTCGTAAACTTTTCGGGTATAAAACTGCGCGTTGGTGGTGTTATCGGTAGAAACATAGGTATTCCAGAAATCCTCGGTGTTCACCTTGTATCCCGCTGAGCCGAGGCTGCCCTTCATGCGCGCCAGGTAAAGCTGAAAGACATTGACCGATATTTTTTCGCCGCCCGCCTTCATCAGCGTCGTCCCGCGCGAGGCGCACGCACTAAAAGAGGCGCAAAGCGACGCGAGCATCAACAGCGCAAGGCACAGGGATAAAAGTTTCTTTTTCATTTTGTTTTTCCTTCCTTATTCGGAGTTTCCAGGGGAGCGGACGGCGTGCTGTCTTTTTGGGCGCAAAGTGTATAAAGATCAAAAAACAGATCCCGTAGAGCGGCTAATTCCGTCTGCCCCTTTCCCATCCGGCAACGGATATAGGGCGTGGCCGACATCATCATCCGCAGTTTCCCCGGATATTTTTCGGAAAGCGTCATCCACGCCTCCACGCAAAGTTCCGGCTGGGTAACGGCCACTTCCGCGCCGTCCTGCCGCACCTGTGTCACACCCGAGCGGGCGGCCAGCGAGCGGATGAGCGCGATTTGGAGCAGATTGGCCGCGGCCGCCGGCAACTCGCCGTACCGGTCGGTCAGTTCATCCGTCATGTCAAGGAGATCCTCTTTGGAACCGATCATGGAAATGCGGCGGTAAAGCGCCATCCGCTGGCCGGTATCCGGCACATATTTTGCGGGCAGGCAGGCGTCAAAAGGCAACGAGACAACACATTCGCATTCGGATTTGGGCGTTTCTCCCTTTTCTTCCAGAACCGCCTCGTTGAGAAGTTTGATGTAAAGGTCATAACCCACTGCGTCCAGATGTCCGTGCTGTTCGGCACCCAGGATGTTCCCCGCGCCACGCAATTCAAGGTCGCGCAAAGCAATCCGGAAACCCGCCCCGAATTCGGCATATTCGCGAATCGCCTCCAGGCGTTTTCTCTGGATATCTCCCAACGCCCGCCCCTTTGGGTAGGTAAAATACGCATAGGCGCGGCGGGGGGACCGCCCCACGCGGCCACGGATCTGATGCAGTTGAGAAAGCCCCAACCGGTGCGCATTATCAACAATCAGGGTATTGGCATTCGGCACATCAACGCCGGTTTCAATAATGGTAGTGCTCACCAACACATCGATCTCGCCCGAAAGCATCTGCCCCCAGATTTCTTCCAGCTCCTCTTTTTCCATCTGACCGTGCGCCACGGTAATGCGCGCTTCGGGCACGGCGCGGGCAATCCGCGCGGCCACCTCGCGGATACCGGCCACCTCATTGTGCAGATAAAAGACCTGCCCGCCCCGCCGGAGTTCCCGCCGGATTGCCTCGTTGACAATGAGTTCGTCGTCTTCCAGCACATAGGTCTGCACCGGCAGGCGGTCGCCCGGCGCCTCGTCCAGAATTGAAATGTCCCGGATGCCGCTCATCGCCATGTTCAGCGTCCGCGGGATCGGCGTGGCGCTCAGCGTCAGCACATCCACATTTCCGGCCAGTTTTTTGAGTTTTTCTTTCTGTGCCACGCCAAACCGTTGCTCTTCATCCACGATCAGCAGCCCCAGATCCTTGAATTTCACATCCGAGGAAACCAGGCGGTGCGTGCCGACCACCAAGTCAAGATCTCCCCGTGCCAGCCGCCGCAGGGTCTGCGCCTGCTGTTTGGGGGTGCGGAACCGCGAAAGCATATCGGCCTGTACACCAAAAGCCCGCATCCGGGACTGTATGGTCTGAAAATGCTGTAGCGCCAGAATGGTGGTCGGCACGAGAATGGCCACCTGCTTGCCGCCCATGATTGCCTTATAAGCCGCCCGGAGCGCCACCTCGGTCTTTCCGAAACCCACATCCCCGCAAAGAAGACGGTCCATCGGGACCGGCTTCATCATATCGGCCTTGATGTCCTCGGCGGCAGCCGCCTGTCCCTCGGTTTCCTGATGCTCGAAAGCAGCCTCGAAATCGGCCTGCGCGTCGTCATCCGGCGGAAATGCAAAACCCGGCCGCCGTTCCCGTTCGGCATAAAGACGGATGAGATCTTTGGCCATATCCTTGGCGGCGCTTTTGGCGCGCGCCTTGGCTTTTTTCCATTCTCCGCCGCCGAAACGCGAAAGCTTCACCAATCCGTCGTCTGCGTGTGCGCCGATATACTTTGTAATACTCTCCAGCCGGTCACAGGGCAGGAACAGCCGGTCACTTCCCGCATACTGTATGCTGACATAATCCATGGTGACCCCGTCAATGGTGAGCGTTTCCAGCCCCAGATAGCGGCCAATCCCGTGCGCCTCATGCACCACCAGATCACCCGGGTGCAGATCGGCATAAGAAAGGATGGAAGTCTTGGCGTCCTTCTTCTCCCGCCGGTGACTTTGTTTTGTCAGCGAAAGGCCGCCCCCCGTCTCCGCAGGGCAAAGCGACAGCACAGCCACGCGGGCGGCCGGCAGTTCAAAGCCGGGCAGTTTTTCCCGACAGGTCAGCAAAACCGTACCGGGAGCAAGACCGATTTTCTCAAAAAAGGATAGCGTAGACGGGGGATCCTGCTTTTCTTTTTCTTCTTTCGAAGAATCGTTTCCGGCGCCGTCGCTCTCCCAAAAACGAACGCTGTAGCCCTCTTCGCGCAGGAGGCCGGCCGCATTTTTGGCAGTTGCTTCGTTGGGCGCGGAAAGGATTACCCGGTAATCGCCCGCCCGATAGTTTTTCAGATCTTCAAAAAGCAGAGGGTAATTCTCTTCGTAAGAAACCGTATGCTTGGAGCGGAAAGTGTAAAGGCCGGAGAGCCGTTTCCCGGACAATCCCTCGGCAATCGAGTCAAGATGAAGCACCCCATGTGTTGATAAAAAGGCGGAAAGCGCCTTTTCATCCTTGCTGTACTCGGCATATCTCCCCGGCAGAACTCCGGCCGTCAGGAGCGACTCCACCGCCTCTCCCAAATGCCAGAGCGAGGCTGTCAGCCGGTCTTTCACGGCATTTGTACCTTTGATGACAACCGGCGCTTTTTCACCGAAATAGGAGAGCAGTGTGGCGCGTTCCGGGCAAAAAAGCGTCAGATATTTGTCCGCAAAACGGATCTCCCCTCCGGCCGTGAGATCGGCTGTTTCCTTGTCCAACTCTTCTCTTGCCTCCGGCGTTTCGGCGCGGGCGCGTTGCGCTTTCAGGATTCCCAGAAGTTTTTCCCGCGCTTCCGTCGAAGGCAGGACCTCCCTTGCGGGCGGGATCTCTGCCAGCGTAATCATGGTCTGCATGCGTTGGCTTTTGATGTCAAAAGTACCCATGCGATCAATTTCATCCCCGAAAAACTCAACCCGTATGGGGGCTGAATCTGTCAGCAGTGTTCCGTCCGGCGTCATGGCGCGCAAATTGGGCGCGTAAATATCCGCAATCCCCCCGCGCACGGCAAACTGCCCCGGGCCGTCCACCAACTCGCAACGGATGTACCCCGCCGCCGTCAGTTTCCGAACCAGTTCCGGCAGTGCGCTTTCTTCTGCGGCAGACAGGCGGATGGTTGCCGCGTCAAGAGGCTCTTTTGCCACCGTAAAGGAAAGCGCCGCGTCCGGTGTGGTCAAAATGACATCAAAATGGCCGCCCGAAAGCCCCCAGAGAACCCGGATACGCTCATATTCGTATTCATGCGAGGCCGTAATATTATAAAAAGTCAGGTCACGCCCGGTATAAAAGGCGGCGCGCAGGCCATATCCCGCCAAAAGCGTACACAGCCGCACACATTCTTTTTCCTCCGGCAAAAGGATCAGTGCCGGGCACTTTCCGGCCTCCTTGAGGTCAGAAAGAAAAGTGACTAAGAAAGCATCCGACGCGCCCGACGAAAGCCCGCACGCCGCCATCGGAAGCGGCCGCGCGGCGCGGCACTCTGTCAGAAACGCCGCATACAGTTCCCGATATTCCCTCTCCTCCGGGAAAAGGGAGGGCAACAAAAAAACGCTCATTGGCCACTCCCGTTGCACTCTTGCTTTGCCCTTGCAGCATCCCCCGCGAGAAGTAATTCCACCCCGCGCAATACCGTGTCAAAGACAGCCGAGAGCCTCTCCATTTCAGCTTCGGTAAAATGGGAAAGCACAAAATCGGCCAGATCCATTTCAGGATTCGGTTTGCGGCCGACGCCGATACGAATCCTGGGAAAAGCATCCGACCCCAATTGATAAATGATATTCTTCAATCCGTTGTGACCGCCGTCACTGCCTTTTTCACGCACCCGCAAACGGCCGACATCCAGATTGATATCGTCCGAGATCACCAGAATGTGCCCGGGCTCGATTTTATAAAAGGCGGCCGCCTCCCGCACCGCTTCTCCCGAGAGGTTCATATAGGTCTGCGGCTTTAAAAAAAGCACACGGCGTCCGGCCACAGTTCCCTCTCCGGTCAGCGCGCGAAAACGGGCGCGGTCGGTTTTCACACCCAGCCCCGCGCAGATCTTATCCAGCGCCAGAAAACCGGCGTTGTGCCGGGTAAACGCATACTCCGCGCCGGGGTTTCCGAGTCCGACGATCAGATGAGTCACCGGCCCTGCCGGCGTAGCGTCTGTTTTTTCGATTTTGCGGAAAAGATCATAAATATCTGCCATAGCGCCCCTCTTTTTTCAAACACGAAAGCGCCGCCGCGAACCCAAACGGAAAGAATCCGTCCCTCGCGCCGACGATGATTTTTTATTATTATAACGCTTTTCTTTCCGCCTGTCAAACCTTTTTTGGAAGAAAGCGGAAAATTTCTTGCTGAAAATCGGCGTTTTCGGGTATTTTGACCGAAAAACCCGGACTGTTCACGAAATATTTACTGATTTTCTTCCAAGTATCTTGCACTTTTTTCCATCCTATGATATAATAAGGTGTTTCAAAACGGCATCCGCCACGGCGGTGCCCGGAATATTAAATTTTTTGGAGGTAGTTTCAACATGGCAAAAAAGTATTGCTATCTGTTTACTGAAGGCAATGCCAACATGCGCGAACTGCTGGGCGGCAAAGGTGCCAACCTGGCAGAAATGACAAACATCGGTCTCCCGGTTCCTCAGGGCTTCACCATCAGCACCGAGGCCTGCACTCAGTACTATGAGGACGGCCGGCAGATTAACAGCGAAATCATGGCCGAGATCATGACCTATATCACCAAGATGGAAGAGATCACCGGCAAGAAGTTCGGCGACAAGAAGAATCCCCTTCTGGTTTCCGTCCGTTCGGGTGCCCGCGCATCCATGCCCGGCATGATGGACACGATCCTGAACCTGGGTCTGAATGAAGAAGTGGTTGAAACTATCTCCGCCATGTCCGGCAACCCCCGTTGGGCCTGGGACTGCTACCGCAGATTTATTCAGATGTACTCCGATGTCGTCATGGAAGTCGGCAAGAAGTACTTCGAGCAGCTCATTGACAAGATGAAGGAAGAAAAGGGCGTGAAGTTCGATGTCGAACTGACCGCTGACGACCTGAAAGTGCTGGCAAACCAGTTCAAGGCCGAATATAAAGAAAAAATCGGTTCCGATTTCCCGAACGACCCCAAGGAACAGCTCATCGGCGCTATCAAGGCCGTGTTCCGCAGCTGGGACAACCCCCGCGCCAATGTGTACCGCCGCGACAACGATATCCCCTACAGCTGGGGCACTGCCGTCAATGTGCAGATGATGGCCTTCGGCAACATGGGCGATGACTGCGGCACCGGCGTGGCCTTCACCCGTGACCCTGCCACCGGCGAAAACGGCCTCTTCGGCGAATTCCTGACCAATGCACAGGGCGAAGATGTGGTGGCCGGCGTCCGTACGCCGATGCACATCTCCGAGATGGAGAGCAAATTCCCCGAAGCGTTCAAGCAGTTCAAAGAAGTCTGCAAGACGCTGGAAAATCACTACCGCGATATGCAGGACATGGAGTTCACCGTCGAGCACGGCAAACTTTATATGCTCCAGACCCGTAACGGCAAGCGTACCGCGCAGGCCGCTTTGAAGATCGCCTGCGACCTGGTGGACGAAGGTATGCGCACCGAGCAGGAAGCCGTCCTGATGATCGACCCCCGCAACCTCGACACCCTGCTTCACCCGCAGTTCGACGCCAAGGCTCTGAAAGCCGCCAACCCGGTCGGCAAGGGTCTGGGCGCTTCTCCCGGTGCCGCCTGCGGCCAGATCGTGTTCTCCGCTGACGATGCCGAGGCATGGAAAGCCGCCGGCAAGAAGGTCGTGCTGGTTCGTCTGGAGACCTCTCCGGAAGACATCACCGGCATGAAAGCCGCGCAGGGCATCCTGACCGTCCGTGGCGGTATGACCTCTCACGCCGCCGTGGTGGCCCGCGGCATGGGCACCTGCTGTGTGTCCGGTTGCGGCGACATTACCATGGACGAGGCCAACAAATGCTTCACGCTGGCCGGCAAGACCTATCACGAAGGAGATTATATCTCCATTGACGGCTCGACCGGTAACATTTATGACGGCATCATCCCCACTGTGGACGCCAAGATCAGCGGCGACTTCGGCCGCATTATGGGTTGGGCCGACAAATACCGCAAGCTGCAGGTCCGCACCAACGCCGACACCCCGCGTGATGCCAAGAAGGCCCGCGAGCTGGGCGCCGAAGGCATCGGCCTGTGCCGCACCGAGCATATGTTCTTCGAGCCGGAGCGTATTGCCGCTTTCCGCGAGATGATCTGTGCCGACACGGTTGAAGAACGCGAGGCTGCACTGGACAAGATCATGCCTTATCAGCAGGGCGACTTTGAGGCGCTTTACGAGGCGCTGGAAGGCAAGCCGGTGACCATCCGCTTCCTGGATCCCCCGCTTCACGAGTTTGTTCCGACCGACGACAACGAGATTCAGCTGCTGGCCGCCGCTCAGGGCAAGACCGTGGCTGAGATCAAAGCCGTGATCCAGGCGCTCCACGAGACCAACCCGATGATGGGTCACCGTGGCTGCCGTCTGACCGTCACCTACCCCGAAATCGCCGTGATGCAGACCAAGGCCGTTATCCGTGCCGCGCTGAATGTTCAGAAGAAACACCCCGACTGGAAAGTCGCTCCTGAAATCATGATCCCGCTGGTCGGCGATGTCAAGGAGCTGGCCTTTGTCAAGAAGATCGTGGTGGCTACTGCCGATGCCGAAATCAAGGCTGCCGGCATTGATCTCAAGTATGAAGTCGGCACGATGATCGAAATCCCGCGTGCCGCGCTGACTGCGGATGAGATTGCAAAGGAAGCCGAGTTCTTCTGCTTCGGCACCAACGACCTCACGCAGATGACCTTCGGGTTCTCCCGTGACGACGCCGGCAAGTTCCTGCCTTCGTACTATGACACCAAGATTTATGAGAACGATCCCTTCGCCAAACTGGACCAGGACGGCGTGGGCAAACTCATGAAGATGGCCGTTGAACTTGGCAAGTCGGTTCGCCCGACGCTGCACTGCGGCATCTGCGGCGAGCATGGCGGTGACCCGTCTTCTGTGGAATTCTGCCACAAGATCGGCCTCACCTATGTTTCCTGCTCTCCCTTCCGTGTGCCGATCGCGCGCCTTGCCGCCGCTCAGGCCGCTCTGAAGGACTGATTCGGATCTTAAAAACAAAAAACCAAATCCCCCGCGGCGTTTGCCGCGGGGGATTTTTGGCTGAAGAGAAATGACTTCAAAATCACTTTGATTTTCGAATTTCCATATTTATATTTAAATTTTCCATTTTTAAATATTATTTTTCTCTTTTTGTTTTTTTCGCCTCTAATTTTCAGGCCTCATCCAAACATTTTCTCATTTTGCGAAACCCCGCAGACAGATCGGCTTCTCCAAATACGCTGGAGGGGGCCGCCACAA
>CAJJIY010000008.1 GCA_905187695.1 uncultured Eubacteriales bacterium
TATTCCGCAACACCGGTGTTAATGTCGGCGGTGTTGCGGAAGAAATTAAACAGTCCCATCTTTTTTCTCCTTACAGCATTGCTTCAATTTGCTCTTTCGGTCTGTAGCCCACGACCTGATTCTCGAGCTTTCCGTTTTTGATCACAGCAAGCATCGGGATGCTCATTACCTGAAACTGTGCCGCAAGCTCCGGCTGTTCGTCCACATTTATTTTACCGACCTTAACATCGCTTCGCTCATTTGCGATTTCCGTTACGATCGGACCCACCATACGGCAAGGGCCGCACCAATCGGCATAGAAATCGAGAAGAACAGGTTTATTAGAATTCAAAACTTCGCTTGCGAAATTTTCTTTACTAATTTTAATGACAGACATCTTCATGTCCTCCTTTGCTTTATTGTGTTTTTATTATATCCGATTTGAAATCAGGGTTCTGTGATATTATCACTTATTGTTTTTTCTGTTCCTTAATTTGCAGATTGCTTGTGTCATCGTTCCCATCGGGCAGAAGGCGCAACATGTTCTTGGCTTAAAGAAACTCATAACAATAAGACCGATTAGAAGCGATGTAAGCATCAGGCTGTAAAATCCGAAGCTGAACTGTGCCACCCAATCCGGGAATATACTTCCCGAATATGTCCATCCCCACGGAATACGGAATGTCCGAAACAGTTTGATTGCTTCACGCAGATTTTCCGAACCGCTTGCCACAAGGTAGGTCTGAAAACCCATATTGCCGAACATGGCAAGGAAAAATATCAGAAAACCATATCGAAACCATTTGGATGCCATCCATTTCGGTGTTGGCTTGTTTCGGGAGCATTTGAGATCTCCGCCCAGCTTAGATGACCTTGCGCAGATATTTGTTTCCCGACCCGGAAAAAACTTATTCATGATAATGGAAATTTTACATATATCCCTGTTTTTGAGACCATTTGCAGAAATCCCGAACGAAGCGAGCTTCACCCATAGAATCAATATGCTGAAAATGCACGTATTTCTTTACGAATTCTGTTAATTTAGAGCCTCGATCGTCTCTGATGATCGAAGTAATACCCGGCATGACTTGATCAAGCAAGTTTCCCAAATTCATTTTTGCCTTGATCAACAGGCTTATTACGTTGTGGTATTGTCTGGATAGCAGAAGCAGCTCTCTGTAGGTGTCCTCGCAGCTCTGTATTGGGATAAGCTCATGCCAATAGGTAAGACCGTAGGATGCGATATGTATGGCATCTATGCGGTCGTTTTTTACTTTTCTGATGTTTTGGGAACAAAACCTCTTCATTTTCAGTGGGTTAACTGTCGAAACAAAAATGCCGTGATCAACAAGTACCTTTACCACAGGCCAATGGTAATATCCCGTGTTTTCAAGAACGACACGTACCTCCTCTCCGTAAGAATTGATTCGGTCTGCGAGTTGTGCCAGCTCATCTTTCGTGTGCGTAACCTCATATGGCGTGATCAACACCTCGCCGCCCAGCTTGAAAAAGCACACGGTGCTTTTTCCTTTTGAAACATCGATTCCAACGATGATCATACAATTTCCTTTCTTTTTGTTTTTCGTAACGTTTCCACCAAGCTGATTACGACTCATCTTTGGCTTGTGACGCGAACGTATTTTTTCGGGGTTGGGGTATCTCAACCCCGAAAAAACAGAACAACCTGCTTAATCGAATCTCTATAACAAGAAGGTGGGTGACTGTTTACTGCCCGAACACGAAGTTCACCAAAGAACCGTCAGCCCGTTACCTCCTTATTATAACAGAAATAAGCATAGCTGACTATACCAAAATACTTGACATAGGGCTACGCTTATATTGTGCCAATCAAAGAAAAGAGCAAGAAGAAGTGGCATCTTTTTTGTCAACTCTTTGGTTTTCACAAATAGCTATACAAGCTCCAAAAAACTTAAAAGAATAATTCAAAAAGTGCCGAAAATCCTTGATATATAAGGAGTTTCGCCATTTTCAAGGTGGCATCTTTTTTGTCAACACGCCCCAACACAAAAAGCACCCCATCGGGGTGCTTTTTTGCATTTTACGGACTTTATCTGACCGTTGTGTACCGATGGGCTGTGGGTATCCGGCGGCGGTCAGTTCCCAGATATCCGGATCAAAATAGAGTTTGTCAAAGACATAATCATTGCGCAGATTCTCTCCCGGAAGTGAAAGGACGCCTGCCGTGGCGGTGGCCGTTTCCGGCAGACCGGCGCCGGCATCGTATACGCAATAAAGGCGCAAAAGAAGCCAAGACGATTTGTGTCGGGTCATTTTATATTCTCCGTTAAATTTGAGATTTTGAAACCACTCATTCAATTATACATTTGGGAGAGGGAAAAGTCAGCATCTCTTCAGAATAAGATTGACTTTCAGAAAAAAAAGTAGTAATATAGTAATAATGTTAAGAGAAGCGACAGGACGGAGGGAATATCCATGGAAAATAAAAAAATTATTCTGACCGGGGACCGGCCGACCGGGCGATTGCATCTGGGGCATTATGTGGGTTCGCTCAAAAAAAGAGTGGAACTCCAGAACTCCGGGCTTTATGATGAGATCAACATTCTGATTGCGGACGATCAGGCGCTGACGGACAACGCGGACAACCCCGGAAAAGTCAGAGAGAATATGATCAATGTGGTGCTGGATTATCTTTCGGTCGGTATCGACCCGACAAAATCCACCATCTGCGTACAATCCGCATTGCCGGCGTTGCACGCGCTGACTTTTTACTACCTCAATCTGGTGACCACGGCCCGGCTTTCCCGCAATCCTACGGTGAAATCCGAAATTCAGATGCGCGGTTTTGCCGATGAGGGGCTTCCGGTCGGCTTTTTTGCCTATCCCATTTCGCAGGCGGCCGATATTACCGCTTTCAACGCCAATGTGGTGCCGGTGGGGGAAGATCAGCTTCCCATGCTGGAGCAGACGCGGGAGATTGTGGAAAAATTCAACCGTATTTATGGCGAGACACTGGTAATGCCCAAGGCGATGATCCCCGAAAACGCAACGCAGCGACGACTGCCGGGCGTGGACGGAAAAGCCAAGATGAGCAAATCGCTGGGGAACTGCATTTATCTTTCGGACACGCCGGCCACTCTGAAAAAGCAGATCAACGGGAAAATGTACACGGATCCGCTTCATTTGCAGATCAGCGATCCGGGGCATACCGAGGGGAATGTGGTGTTTACTTATCTGGATGCCTTCTGCAAGGATGAATATTTTGCGGAGTATCTGCCCGACTATAAAAACCTGGAGGAAATGAAGGAACATTACCGCCGGGGCGGTCTTGGAGACGGCACCTGCAAAAAGTTTCTTTATCAGATTCTCAACGAGATTCTTTCTCCGATCCGGGCGGAGCGCGCCAAATGGGAAAAGGATATCGGCGCGGTGTATGATATTCTGGTGGAAAACACGGAAAGGGCCGTGGAGCGGACCAATGAAACGCTGGCCCGCGTCCGGAAAGCCATGAAGATTGATTATTTTGCCGACCGCTCTATTGTCCGGGAGTGGGAAGAACTGCTGAGAAAGGCCGGACAATAAGTCGGTTGTCCGTTTCCCTTGCTACGAAAGAAAAAACACCCGTTGCGGGTGTTTTTTCTTTCGTTTGAAAAATTTCTCCGAAAATCCGTCAAAGAGACGGTTTTTACTTTTTTTCGGGACTTTTCAGCAGCTCTTCATAGCTTTTTTTCAGCACCCGGCAAAGAACGGCCAGTTCAATGTCGGTCACAAAACGCTGACCGGATTCCATGCGTTGGACGGCGTTTTTGTCAAGATCCAGACCGGCCAGTTGCAACCGATCGGCCAGTTTCTTTTGCGAGAGCCCCAATTCCTTGCGGAAGAGGGCGATCTGTGCGCCGCAAAGATTGTTTTTGCCGTCGGCGGATTTGTTGATAAACATATTTTTCCTCACTATTTGACATTTAGTGCTTGACAACAAAGCCATTATATGTTATATTAGGAATGGAATTGACATTCACTAAATGTCAATTACTATCTGTCTGAGAGGTTGAAAGATGAAATTTTGTTCGCATTGCGGAAAAGAAGTGCGGGACGACGCCGTCATGTGTGTACATTGCGGATGCGCTTTGGAGGAGAAAAAGAAGACGGACAATGCCGACGCCTATAGCGCCGGGTTGGCTTTGCTCGGCTTCTTTTTCCCTTTGATCGGTTTCATTTTGTTTTGTGTCTTTAAGTTCAGTAATGAGCCAAGAAAAGCAGATTCCGCCGGAAAGGGTGCGCTTATCGGTTTTATTACGGGTATCGTTTTGAGCATTTTGGCTTTGATCTTATATGTTGTGTTTGTCGGATCGATCGTTCGTTTGTTTTGAGTTTTATTTGTTTTGGCATATCCAAAAAACCGGCCGACGGGAATCTGTCGGGCGGTTTTCTGTTTTTTCTTGATTGACTTTTTCTTTTTTGGTGTTATAATAAATTGGGAAATAAAAAATAAAAACGGAGCATGGGCAAGGCGCGGACGGATCGGTTTGAGGATGAACAAAGAATTGAATGAATCGATCGCGGCGAATTTTGATTTTGTGAGGAAAAAATGAAAAAAGGACTGATATTGGAAGGCGGCGCGATGCGTGGGATGTTCACGGCCGGCGTGATGGATGTGCTGATGGAAAACGGCGTCTCTTTTGACGGGATCATCGGCGTGTCGGCCGGCGCGGCTTTCGGTTGCAACTATAAATCGGGGCAGATCGGGCGCGTGTTGCGCTATAACACCTGTTTTTGCCGGGACAAACGCTATTGCGGCCTGCGGTCTTTGCTGAAAACCGGCAACATTTTCAACACGGATTTTTGCTATCGCGAGGTGCCGCTCAAGCTGGATGTTTTTGATTTTAAGGCCTATCTTGAAAACCCGGCCGAATTTTATGTGGTGGCCACCGATGTACTGACCGGTAAACCGGTCTATCACCGCTATGAAGGATGGGCGGATCACGGTTTTGACTGGATCCGTGCCTCCGCTTCCATGCCGTTGGTTTCGCAGATGGTGGAAATCGACGGGCAAAAACTGTTGGACGGGGGGATTTCCGATTCCGTTCCGGTACGGTATTTTGAAAAAATCGGATATGACCGGAATGTGGCGGTGCTGACCCGCCCGGCGGGATATCTGAAAAAGAAAAACAGCATGATGCCGTTTATCCGGCGCAAATACCGGGCCTTCCCGAATCTTGTGCGCGCACTGGAGACCCGTCACGAAATGTACAATGAAGAACTTTCCTACGCAAAAGAAAGAGAAGCGGCAGGGGCGCTTTTCATTATCCGGCCGGAGTCGCCTCTTCCGGTCGGCCGGGTGGAGAAGGATCCTTTAAAGCTGAAAATGGCCTATGACATCGGCCGTGAAACAGCAGAGAAAAAACTGCCTGCGCTCAGAGTTTATCTGGAGGGCTGACGCTTTTTCCCTCCAGCAGCGGACGGTATTCGTCAAAACGGTGCGCGCGGATGGGCATGACCGGGTGACGCTCATCCTCAAAAACAAGCACCAGCGCGGGGGAAATGCCGTGATAATTTTCGGTAATGTACCACCGTTTCAGTTTTCCCTCGCTAATCAGGCGTTTGGCGGTGGCGTGATAATTATAGTAGGACATGGGTTTATTTTTCCCGAAAGGAGTGACAGGATGAGCGGAAAAATCTGCGCCTTTACAGGCCATCGGCAGTTGCCGGCCGGAAAGCGGGAAGAACTGTCTTTGCTGTTGGACGGTTATCTGTTGGAATTTTACCGCGCGGGGTTCCGGATTTTCCGGAATGGCGGCGCCATCGGTTTTGACCTGCTGGCGGCGGAACGCGTGCTTGCCCTGCGGTCGCGGTTTCCGCAGGTCTGCCTTTCTCTTTATCTGCCCTGTTCCGGTCAGGACCGGTATTACAGGGAAAGCGACCGCGAGCGCTATCGCAAACTGCTCTCCTGCGCCGATGAAAAGCGACTGATCTCGGAAAATTATACCCCTTCCTGTATGTTTGAGCGGGATCGGGCGATGATTGACGGCGCCGACGCCTGCCTTGCCTATGTGACCAAGACTACCGGCGGCAGTTACTATACCATGCGCTATGCCCAAAAGAAGGGTGTGCCGGTCTATAATCTGGCCGGGGAATGCGGCGGACAACTGTCGATATTCTCCGATTTTTGAAAGGTAAAAAAACGAGAACCTTCAAAAGAGGGCTTGACAAAAAGGCACGCATCCGCTATAATAGGACTGTTCGCAGGCGTAGTCTAGTGGTAAAACCCCAGCTTCCCAAGCTGGAGATGCGGGTTCGATTCCCGTCGCCTGCTCCAAAAAGGAAGGGCACCCCAACCGGGGTGCCCTTCCTTTTTGGAGCAGGTGCATGGAGCGGAGAAGTGCACCACCGCCAGGAGGGTGGTTCTTTTTTGAAGAAAGAAAAAGGCGGTGGGCGCAACGGGAGCGTTGCGCAAGGTTCAGATTCCCGTCGCCTGCTCCTTTTTGGAGCAGGTGCATGGAGCGGAGAACCGCACCACCGCCAAAGTGGAGTTTCTTTTTGAAGAAAGAAAAAAGGCGGTGGGCGCAACGAGAGCGTTGCGCAAGGTTCAGATTCCCGTTGCCTGCTCCTTTTTGGAGCAGGTGCATGGAGCGGAGAAGTGCACCACCGCCCCTTTTTTATTGCAATCGCCTGCGTATTTTTCTCTCCTTATATTTGCGGCATAACTCCAAAAGAAAAGGGCACACTACAAAAAACGGAGGTGTGCACAAATGGAATTTCTGTGGACAAAAGAGATTGTTGCGCCCGAATTCCCGGCGCTGGAGGGAGAGCGGGAGACCGAGGTACTGGTGATCGGCGGTGGCATGGCGGGTGTGTTGTGTGCGTTGAAACTTCAGGAAGCGGGCGTGGATTATCTGTTGGTGGAAGGCTCTAAAATCGGTAGCGGGATGACCAGGGGAACCACCGCCGTACTCACGGCGCAGCATGACACCCTGTATCAGGATCTGCTGGACAAAATCGGAAGGCAAAAAGCCGGATTGTACCTGCATGCCAATTTACAGGCTGTGGCGCATTTCGCGCAGCTTTGTAAAGAGATCCCCTGCGAGTTTGAAGAGCGTCCTTCCTTGATGTATTCGCTGAGGGACCGAACACGCATGGAGCGCGAGGTGGCTGTCCTTCGCGCACTGGATTATCAGGCGGATTTCCTGACCCAGACCGTTCTGCCCTTTGAGGTGGCGGGCGCGGTCCGCTATCCCGGCATGGCGCAGTTTCACCCGTTGCGTTTTTTATACGGTGCGGCGAAGGGATTGCATATTTTTGAAAACACTTTTGTGCGCAAACTGGAAGGAACGGTCGCCGTGACCGACCGGGGGCGGATCCGCGCTCAAAAAATCATTGTGGCCACCCATTTTCCTTTTATCAACCGTCATGGCCTTTATTTTGCCAAACTGTATCAGAAGCGTTCTTTTGTCATCGCGCTGGAAAATGCGCCGGAACTTGGCTGCACGATAGAAGATGAGGCAAAAGACGGCGTTTATCTGCGCAATTACCGGGATCTGCTTCTGATCGGGAAGGGAGAGCGCCGCACCGGTGCGGGCGCGTGCGGTTTTGAGGCCCCCAGAGCTTTTGCCCGAAAATATTTTCCCCTGGCCCGCGAAAAATTTGCCTGGGCAAATCAGGATTGCGTCAGTCTGGACGGGGTGCCGTATATCGGAGCGTACAGCCCGGCACTGCCGCAGGTATATGTTGCCACCGGGTTTAATCTCTGGGGAATGAGCAATTCCATGGTGGCATCCGAAATTCTTACGGATCTGGTGCTGGGGCGTGAAAATCCGTACGCCGCGGCTTTTTCACCGGACAGATGTATTTTACGGGCACAGCTGTTTTCCAATCTGGGGCATGCGCTCTGGGGATGGGTGAAACCCACGCCGAAACGGTGCACCCACATGGGCTGTGCGCTGAAATATAATGCGGTGGAGGGTAGTTTTGATTGCCCTTGTCACGGTTCGCGTTTTACGGCAAAGGGGGATCTTCTGAACAACCCGGCCATGAGAGACAGAAATGCGAAATAAGGGATTTGAGGGCTGGTATTATAAGCACCAGCGCGGAGAGGATATGATTGCCTTCATTCCGGGCAGAGCGCAAAGCGGCGCTTTTGTGCAGATGATGACCTCGCACGGGGCCCGACAGTTCGAAGTGCCGGAACTGTCCGTTTTGGGGAATCGGGTCTGGGCAGGGAACTGCTTTTTTTCGCCGAAAGGCTGCCGGATCGATCTGCCCGGCGTCCAAGGGGAGATTGTTTACGGGGAGACAGTGCCTCTTTCAAAGGATATCATGGGTCCCTTCCGCTTTTTGCCGATGGAGTGCCGCCACGGTGTGGTCAGTATGGCGCATCCGCTTCAGGGCTCTGTGACCGTGGACGGTGTGCGCCATTCCTTTGACGGCGGCATCGGTTATGCCGAAAAGGACAGCGGGATCTCTTTCCCGCGCGCCTATCAATGGTTGCAGTGCAACGATTTTCCGGAGCCCTGCGCGCTGATGGTTGCCGTTGCCAGTATTCCGTTTGGAAAAATCCGCTTCAAAGGGTGTATCGGCAGTGTGATCTATGACAAAAAAGAATACCGTTTTGCCACTTATCGTGGGGTAAAGATCCGGAGCGCCCAAGAAAGAGAAATTTGTCTTTTTCAGGGAAAATATCTGCTTCATCTGGAGATTGGGCCGGGTAAAAACGGGCACTTTCTGTCGGCGCCGCGCAAAGGGCGCATGACCGGCGTGATCCGCGAAAGCGCCAATGTCGGGGTGCGTGCGCGCCTTTACCGGAAAGAAACACTGATTTTTGATTTGCAAAGCAATCATGCGGCGTATGAATATGTTTCCGCTTTGACGGATGAAGGCTGATTTTGCGTATAGCGCCGGTTCAAAAGAGATCTCAATTTCCGAAAACCGTATCTATAAATTTTCTTGCAATTCCGGAGTCGTTTGTTTTCTGATTTTTTCTTATGTAGAATCAAAACGCCGAAAAGATGGAAAAGAGAGCGCATATTGCTACTGATAAAAAAGCCGCTATGGCGCATAGTAATAGCAAAGCGTTTTTTGGGGGAAAGAGTCATGAAACAAACATTTTTTTGCCGGAGCCTCTCGTTGCTCCTTCTTCTTTGTATATTGCCTTGTCTTTTGCTTGTGGGAGCGGCGGCCGAAGATACTTCTTCCGGCGATGGGGCCGCTTGTACGGATTGCTTTGCGCAGGCAGATGCCGCGCCCTTTGATTTTACAAAGGATGAGCTTTCCGAGCCGTCCTTGCAGGTGGATACCGATGAATCCGGGCGCGCCTATTTATATGTGGGAGGTTTCCCGTTCGGTGTGCGTTATCTGACACAGGGCGTCTTGGTGGTGGGCTTTTCGGAGGTGGAGTGCGGCGGCCGTAAAGAAAACCCGGCGAAAAAAGCAGGGATTCGCCCGGGAGATACCATTTTGTCGGTCAACGGACAGGAGATCAACGATGCGCAGGCGCTGTCCGGCCTGTTTGCCGGCTGCGGCGGAGAAAGTTGCCTTGTCCGCTTCCGGCGTGAGGAAAAAGAGCGTGAGGTGTCTCTCCTTCCGATCCGCAGCGACCGGGACGGACAGTACCGCGCCGGGCTCTCGGTGCGGGATACGGGCGCCGGCATCGGAACGGTCACTTTCTTTTCGGAGGACGGTACTTTTGGAGGATTGGGGCACGGTATTTGCGACGGAGAAAGCGGAGCGTTGGTTCCGATGCGCCGGGGGAGCGTTTTGGGTGTGACGCTTTGCGGTGTGAAAAAGGGCCTGCCCGGCGCACCCGGAGAACTGAAAGGTCATTTTTCGGCCGGGAAAACGGGTGTTCTGCGAAAAAATACTCAGGTAGGCGTTTTCGGCCGTTTTGCCGAGCGGCCGCTTTCTCCTGCCGGAAAAGTGCCGGTCGCTCACCGGTCGGAACTGCATGAGGGGGATGCGACTCTCTGGTGTACGCTTGCGGATAACTGCCCGCGGGAATACCGTGTGAAGATCAGTCAGATCAACGCCGAGGCACGCGGCAACAAATGTTTCTGCGTGACCGTGACCGATCCGGAGCTGATCGAACGGACAGGAGGCATTGTGCAGGGGATGAGCGGAAGCCCGATTCTTCAGGACGGGCGTCTGGTCGGCGCCGTGACGCATGTGCTCATTGCCGACGCCACCACCGGTTACGGAATTTTTATCGAGAACATGATCGAAAATATGGATGAATGAAAAAGGGCGGCAACTGCCGCCCTTTTCGGGTCAATTTTCTTTTTTGGGTTCTTTGGGTTTTTTCCAGAAGCGCAACGAGGGTAACTGGGAAAGGACAATGGCAAAGAAGATCAACGCCATGCCAATCCCCTCGCTGAGCGTCGGATAAAGGTGGAGAATGGCCATACCGGTCAGCACGGCAATGACCGATTCCAGACTGAAAATGAGTGTGGCCAGCGTGGTCGGCAACCGTTGCTGCCCCAAGATCTGGCAGGTGTAGCCGATGGCCGAGGCGGCTAGCCCCGCGTAAACGGCGGTCCACCAATAGCCCGCAAAAGCGGAAATGTCGGGCTTTTCAAAAATCAGCGCGCAAAGAAGTGAGAAACAGCCGACTGAAAGAAACTGGACAAAAGAAAGTTTGATGCCGTCCACTTTCGGTGAAAACAGGTCCACAGTGACGATTTGAAGGGCGTAAATAAGGGAGCAGACCATCAGCTGGATATCTCCCAGCGTCATGGACGCATCGTTCATGCAAAGGAGCCAGAGCCCGAAAAGAGCGATGCCGACGCTGAGGTAAACATGGGGCGCGGAGCGTTTGCCCCAAAAAAGCAGCAAAACGGGAACGAATACCATGTACAGTGCGGAAATAAAAGCGTCTTTTCCGGGAGAGCCCGTGTTGTTTCCGATGCCCATCTGCTGAAGAACGGAGGCGGCGCAAAGGATGGCGCCGCACAACACGCCGCCTTTGATAAGAAACAGCGTGGAGCCTTCTTTTTGGGTAGAAATCCCGTGTTTTTTCAAGATGGCGTCTTTTATCAAAAAAGTGGGAAGCAGTGCGGCCGCCGCGACAAAGGAGCGGATCGCAAGAAAGGAAAAGGCGGGAATGACCTTGGCCGCTTTATCCTGCGCGACAAAGGTTGTGCCCCAGAAAAAGGCAGTCAACAGGCAGAAAAAAATGCCCAAAACGGATTTTTTATTCATGATTTTTCCTCGGGAAGGGTTTCTTTCTTTTTGAATTTCGGTTGCCCGGTGCCGATCTCGGCGTTTTCATAGCAACCCAGACGAATGCTGTCAGGCCCGAAACGCTGTCTTAGGGTGTGCAGGGTTTCTTCCACTTCTTCCTGCTTTCTGTCTTCGTGTTCCGGCGTGTTGAACATGTCCAGTTGTTCTCCGGCTTCGTCGGAAGTGACCAGCCCGGAAGCGGTGACTGTGATGGAACGCACGGTTTTGCCGAAACCCTGCATTTCACCGATCAGTTTCATGGCCGATTCCACAAGATCTTTCCGGATCCAGGTCAATCGCCCAAGCGTGACCTGCCGCCCGACGGTGTGAAAGGCGGGATCCTTGACCTGCACCTGTACCACCCGGCATTTGAGTCCGGCTTCCCGCAAACGGAAGGCAATTTCATCGCAGAGCGCGGTCACGCCGGAGAGAATTTCTTCCCGCCCGACAATGTCCCGCCGGAAGGTCATCCCGTTTCCGACCGATTTCGGCGGTTGCCGGTCAAAATAAGAACGGACCTCTTCCCGATCCATGCCGTTGGCGTAACGGTAGAGCACATCGCCCGCTTCTCCCAGCCGCCGGGAGAGCGCCAGACGGTCGGCTGCGGCTAGATCGCCGATGGTGAAAATGCCCATGTTGTTGAGGGAAAGAGCGGTTTTCTGCCCGACATAAAGCAGTGCCGATACCGGGAGCGGCCAGACAATCTCCCGATAATTTTCCCGGCTGATGACCGTGGTGGCGTCCGGCTTTTTATAGTCGCTGCCGAGTTTGGCAAAGGCGCGGCAGAAGCTGACGCCTACCGAGATCGTAATGCCGATCTCTTTTTTCACCCTTTCTCTCAGGGTGTTGCCGAATTCCAGGGGGGGCATCGGAAAAAGACGGAGCGATCCGGTGAGATCCAGGAAAGATTCGTCGATGCCAAAGGGATCCACCAGGTCGGTATAGGAAAGATAGATCCGGTTGACGGCTTTGGAGATTTCGGAGTAGCGGGCATGCCGGGGCGGCACCAGCGTGAGTCCGGGGCATTTGGAAAGTGCGCTGCCAACGGTCTCGGCGGTCTTTATACCGCAGGCGGCCGCCTCCGGATTTTTGGCCAGGATAATGCCGTGGCGGTTGCTCCGTTCTCCGGCCACCGCCATCGGACGACCGCGCAGGGAGGGATTGTCCAGCATTTCCACCGAAGCAAAAAAAGCGTTGCAGTCACAGTGCAGAATCAGTCTGTCCGCCATGAGCGTTCTCCTTTCCGTAAAACTCAGTCACTGTTTAGTATACCTCTTTTCGGGCTTTCCGTCAAGTTGATCGTCTATAAATGTTTAAAATATTTAAAAACATACAAAACTCTTGCAAAAAAAATCAAAGTATGCTACAATGTTAACTATCATAACAAACAACCGGAAATGACCGGGAAAGGGACGGTGAGGAAATGTCGGAAAAAGCATTGGAAGCCGTGCGTGCGGCCGAGGAAAAGGCCGAGGTCCTTTGCCGTGTGGCAAAGGAAAAAGCCGCCGAAATGCGTGTCACCGTGGAGCGGGAGGGCAGTGCGCACAAGGCGGAAGCGGAGCGCGCCGCCCGCGCCGAAAACGAGGAAAGACTGGCGGCCATCCGCCAAAAGACCGCGCAGATCATGGAGAAAAAGCGCGCTGAGGCCGAGGCCGAGGCAAAAGAACTCATCGCGGATGCGGAAACGCGCCTGCCGGAGGCGATCAGACTGATTGTGTGGGGGATCGTGGAAAAATGTCAGTGAGCGCGATGGAAAAGCTGAATGTCGTGATCGCAAAAGACGAGGCCGATGCGTTGTGCCGCCGCCTGATGCGGTTGCGCGCGGTGTCGCTTTTGCCCGTCCCCGGCGATCTGCCGGCCCTGAAAGAGGGAGACCCCGGCGCGGTGCGCGCACACGCGGCGCGCGTGGATGCGGTTCTGCCGGAACTGACCAAAAGAAGCCGGCGGAAAAAAGCGATTTTTGCCCGGCCGAACCCAGTCTCCTTTGAGGAATTTCGCCGGGGAGAAGGTTTTGAGCGGGCCGAACGCACGGTAAACGAGACCGAGCGGATCGGAGCGCGCCGTACCGAAATCCGGGCACTGGTGCAAAAGGAAGAGGCGCTGATGACCGCCGTGTTGCCTTATCTGGACTATCCGCTCGCGTTGGAGCTGAAAGGTACGCGGGAGGCACGGCTCTTTTTGGGCTCTTTGCCGCTTCGTATGAGCACGGAACTAGTACGGATGGGGGATGAACTCGGCTTTGTGCCCGATGTCATCTCGCAGGACAGGAACCGGGTTTATTTTTCTTTACTGGTACACCGGAAAGAGGCGGAAGCCGTTCTTTCGGCTTTGCGTCAGAAAGGTTTTGAAGCGGCCGATTTTTCCGGCGCGGCAGGAACGGCCGCACAGGTCTATGACGCGGCCGAGGAGCGTCGGTTTCATCTCCGGGAGGAGGACGAACGCCTGTCCGGACAGCTGACGATACTGGCCGACAACCTGAGCGAGGTGGAGATCCTTTCGGATATGGAGCATACCACGCTTCTTTGTGAGGAAAACAAAAGGCAACTGGCCGGCAGCGACCGATGCGCGTTTTTGTCGGGATGGTGTCCGGTGAGCGCCAGGGAAAAAGTGACGGCCACCCTTGAAAAGTTTACGGCTGCCTATGAATTCACCCCGCCCGAACCGGATGAGGAGCCGCCGATTCTGCTTCGAAACAACGCCTATGCCCGCAATTTCGAATGGGTGGTCGGTATGTATGCCTACCCGAAATACGGCCGTTTTGATCCCACCTTCATCATGAGCATTTTTTACTTTATTATTTTCGGCCTCATGTTTGCCGATGCGGGTTACGGTCTGCTTCTTTCGGCGGCCTGCTTCCTTGCGGTTCGGTTTCTGCATCCGCGGGAAGGGATGAAGCGATTTCTGCTGATGTTCGGGTACTGCGGCATTTCCTGCATGATCTGCGGCGTGCTGTTCGGTGCCTATTTCGGGGATTTCCCGTTGGCCTTTTTGCGGTATATGCTGAAATATACCGATGCCGAGCTGCCCAATCTTGCGTTGCTTCCCGGCACGGCGGCCAATGTTGCGGTGCTCTTTGATCCGCTTCAGAACCCGATGGCCTTTTTACTCCTGGCGCTGGGCGTCGGCGCGGTGCACCTGCTTTCCGGCATGGCTGTGCGCGCCTGTATTCTCTGCCGGGACGGCAAGTGGCTGGACGCGCTTTTTGATATCGGTTCTTATTATCTGCTGTTTGCCGGGATCGGCGTGAGCTTCCTTGCCCGTGTGCCGGGCATTTGCCTGACAGCGGCGGGCGTGCTGGCCATTCTGGCCACACAGGGCCGGAACCGGAAGGGTGTGGCCGGGCGACTGCTCGGCGGATTCGGCGGGCTTTACAATCTGGTCGGCTATGTTTCGGATCTGCTTTCTTACTCGCGGATTCTGGCACTGGGCCTGGCGGCCGGCATCATCGGGCAGGTGGTCAACATTCTGGCTACGCTCGGCGGCCCGACCTTCGTTGGCTGGGTGCTGATGCTTCCCGTATTCTTGTTGGGTCATGTGCTCAATCTGGCCATCAATGTGCTGGGCACTTTCGTGCATACTTCCAGATTGCAGTATATCGAATTTTTCGGGAAATTCTATGAGGACGGCGGCACGCCGTTCCGGCCGATGACACCGGCTGATCGCTATACCGATGAGGTCGAGGCCCCGGAGGAAACACCGGCGGAGACCGGGACGGTTTAAGGTTGATTTAACATCTGTACACACATAAAAACACACATAAGGAGAAAAAACATGGAAAACTCGTTGCTGATGCAGATCTTTTCGGGACAGAACCTGGCGCTGTTGGGCGCGGCGCTGGCCGCCGGTCTTGCCGGATGGGGCAGTGCCAAGGGCGTGGGTATTGTGGGTCAGGCCTCGACCGGCCTTCTGACCGAAGACCCCGGAAAATTCGGAAAGGCGCTCATTTTGCAGGCGCTGCCGGGTACTCAAGGCATTTACGGCCTGATTACCGCTTTCATCATCCTTTTCAAGATCGGTATTCTCGGCACACCCGTACAGCTGACAGTCGCCCAGGGCGGTTATTTCCTCATGGCTTCGCTTCCGATTGCCATTGTGGGTTATTTTTCGGCCATTCATCAGGGAAGAGTGGCGGCGGCCGGCATCCATCTGATTGCCAAGCGCCCCGATGAAGTGGGTAAAGCCATTACCTCGGCCGCACTGGTCGAGACCTATGCGATTTTCGCTGTGCTGGTCTCGCTTCTTTCGGTGCTTTTCGCCAAGATTTGACGGCGGGACATTGCGATGACGGGACTTGAGAAAATCACCGACCGGATTCTTGCCGATGCAAAGGAAGAGGTGCGGGAGATCCTGGCCGCGGCACAGTCCGATTGCCGCGCCGTGGCCGAGCGCTACGCCAAAGAAGCCGAGGAATCGGCCGCCGCAATCACAGACAGGGCACAAGCGGAAGGGGAGGCTCTCATTGCCCGCGCCCGCAGTGCCGCGGCCATGGAACACCGCTCAATTCTGGCAAAGGCCAGAGCGTCGCTTATCGACCGTGCCTATGCGCAAGCACGGCAGGAGATCCGCGATACCGACCATGGGAAATACCGTGAGTTGCTTCGCGCATTGCTGACCAGCGCACTCTGTGCGGTGGCCGCGACCGAGGAGGAAGCAAAGGCTCTGGGCGACGAGAGCGAGGTGCCCGAGCGCTATGAGGCCGTCTTTGCGCCCGGAGACCGGGAAACTTACGGTGAAGAGACGGTTGCCGGCGCACGGCGGGATGCCCGTGCCCGTGCGGGCGCTGCCCGTGTGGAAAAGCTGGCTTTGGCTCCGGATACGGCCGATATAGACGGCGGTCTCATCCTCCGCTACGGAGAGACCGAGGTCAACTGTTCGCTTTCCATGTTGCTTTCGGATATCCGGGCGGAAACGCAGGGAAAGGTGGCCGCGCTTCTTTTCCCGGAAGAATGAGGATGCGCTATGGAAAAACGCTACCATGAAAACGATTATCTTTACGCCGGCGCGCGGATCCGTGCCGCCGAACGGATATTTCCGGGTCGGGAACAGCTTCTTTCTTTTGCCGAAAGCAAAAACGAAGAAGAACTGAGAGCGGCGCTTGTGTCGGGCGGAATCCCTGCGGCAAAAGATCTGCCGGAATCGCTGGTCCTTTTCGCCATGTCGTTGGTGCGGGAATCCCTGCCGGATGATCTGACGGTGTTTGTGGGCTATTTTTATGACTGCCACAATCTGAAATCTCTCTTCAAATGCCGCGAACGGGGCATTGATCCGGAGGCGTTGCTTTCGCCGTTGGGCCGGGTGCCGGTCCGCGAACTTTGCAAAGATTTTGAAAAATCGGATTTTTCCCGGCTGTCCCCGCATATGGCGGCGGCCGCAGAAGAGGTGCGTGTGGCGTATCTGGCCACGGCCGATCCGCGCGAATTTGATTTCCGGCTGGACCGCGCCTGTTTTGAAGACCTTTTTGAGGCGGCATCGGGTTTTCCGTTTGCCGAAGAATATCTGCGCCGCCGGGTCGATTTGACCAATCTCAGGATGCGGGTCCGCATTTTCCGAATGGCCATGGGCGCGGCCGGAGAGCCGCTTTTCGAACGCGCTTTTCTGGAGGGCGGTACCTTGCCTTTTTCCTTTTTTACCGGAGAAAGGGAAGACGAAGCGTCTCTTTCGGACGCGCTTGCTTCCACTGTTTACGGCGATGTTTTCGCGCCGGGAATGTCCATGTCTGCGCTTGAAAAGCGCTGTGATAACGCGCTGATCGAATATCTGCGGCAGGTCCGGTATATCCCTTTCGGCCGGGAAGTGCCTTTTGCTTTCCTGATGGGAGCAGAAGGAACGGCCGCCAATCTGCGTATGCTGTTTGCCGGTATTTCGGCCGGGCAAAAGAGTGAAACGATCCGAGAAAGGCTAAGGGAAAGTTATGTATAAAGTGGCCATGATCGGAGACCGCGAAAGCACGCTGGGTTTTATGGCACTCGGCTTTTCGGTTTTTGAGGCATCCGATGAAAAACAGGCCGGCCGGCTCCTGCGGGAATTGGCCGGAGAAAGCGAATATGCGGTGATTTTTATCACTGAAAATCTGGCCGCCGGTCTGGGAGAGGAACTTTCCCGTTACAGCGACAGGCCCCTGCCGGCCGTGACCGTGATTCCCGGTCGTTCCGGGAACCAGGGCATGGGCGTCCGGAGTCTGCGCGAGGCGGTTGTGCGCGCCGTGGGCGCTGACATCCTTTTCAAAGACGAAGAAGGGAATGGCAAGAAATGATAGAAGGAAAAATTCTGAAAGTTTCCGGCCCGCTGGTCGTGGCCGAGGGAATGCGCGCGGCGGACCTTTTTGATGTGGTTCGGGTCGGCAAAGACGGTCTGGTCGGCGAAATCATTGAGATGCACGGCGACCGCGCGTCCATTCAGGTTTACGAAGAAACGGCCGGCCTTGGCCGGGGCGACCGTGTGGTTTCCACCGGCGCGCCGCTTTCGGTGGAACTGGGGCCGGGGCTTCTGACCAATATTTATGACGGTATTCAGCGCCCGTTGGAGGTTTTGCGCGATAAATACGGGCCGAATATCGAGCGCGGGATGGACGAACCTGCCCTGTCCCGCGAGCGCCGTTGGTATTTTGAGCCGGCGCTTTCCTATGGCGATGTGGTCTCCGGCGGCGATGTTTACGGATATGTTACCGAAACTGAAACCATCCGCCACAAAATCATGGTGCCGCCCGGAAAATCGGGCGTCATTGCCGAGATTCATGCGGGTGAATTCACGGTGGACGAACCCGTGGGCAAACTGCGCGGCAAAGACGGCAGTATCAGCGACATTACCCTCATGCAGAAGTGGCCGGTACGCCGCGCGCGTCCTTATACCGAAAAACTGCCGCCGGCGGAACCGCTGATTTCGGGTCAGCGCTCCATCGACGCGCTCTTTCCGATTGCCAAAGGCGGCACGGCCTGCGTGCCGGGGCCTTTCGGCTCCGGCAAGACCGTGGTTCAGCATCAGCTGGCCAAATGGAGCGATGTGGATCTGGTGGTCTATATCGGTTGCGGCGAACGCGGCAATGAAATGACCGATGTTCTGCGGGAGTTCCCGACGCTGAAAGACCCCCGCACCGGCCGTTCGCTCATGGAGCGCACGGTGCTGATCGCCAACACTTCGGATATGCCGGTGGCGGCGCGGGAAGCTTCGGTTTATACCGGCATGACGATTGCCGAGTATTACCGCGACATGGGTTATTCGGTGGCAGTGATTGCCGATTCGACTTCACGCTGGGCGGAGGCGCTTCGCGAAATGTCGGGGCGGTTGGAAGAAATGCCGGGCGAGGAGGGCTATCCCGCTTATCTGACTTCGCGTCTGGCACAGTTTTATGAACGAGCGGGTAAGGTGGTCTGTCTTGGAAAAGAGGGCAGAATCGGGACGCTTTCGGCCATCGGAGCAGTTTCCCCGCAGGGTGGCGATATTTCAGAGCCGGTCACACAGGCCACGCTCCGGATTGTCAAAGTTTTCTGGGGGCTGGACGCCAATCTGGCATACCGCCGCCATTTCCCGGCCATCAACTGGCTCAATTCCTATTCGCTTTATCGGGACCGCCTTTCGGAATGGTTCGGCCGTGAGATTTCTCCCGACTGGATGGAAAAAACCGGCCGGTTACTGGCGATTCTTCAAAAAGAGGACGAACTGCAGGAAATCGTCAAACTGGTCGGCATGGACGCGCTGTCTCCGGAAGATCGCATGACCATGGAAACCGCACAGTCGGTCCGGGAGGACTTTTTGCAACAGGATGCGTTCAGCGATAATGACGCTTATACGGCATTGCCCAAGATGTCGGCGCTGATGGATCTGATCCTTTACTTTGATAAAAAGGCACGCGAGGCGCTTTCGGCCGGTGCTGATGTGCAGTCGGTCTCCACAATGCCCGTGCGGGAAAAAATCGGTCGTGCCAAAGCCGCACCTGCCGAGACTTATCCGGCGGACTATGAGGCCATCCGGGCCGAGATTGACCGGGAGACCGCGTCGCTTACCGAGGGTGAAAGAGAGGAGAACAGGGCATGATCCGGGAATACAGAACCATTGAGGAAGTGGCCGGCCCGCTGATGCTGATCCGTCAGGTGGACGGCGTGAAATATGACGAACTGGGCGAGATCGAACTGCCGGGCGGCGAGATCCGCCGCTGCCGGGTGCTGGAAGTCAACGGCCGGAATGTGCTGGTGCAGTTGTTTGATTCGGCGGCAGGTCTCAACATCTCGGAAAGCAGAGTGCGTTTTTCGGGGCACGGTGTGGAGTTGCCGGTTTGCGAAGATTTGCTGGGGCGCGTGCTTTCCGGTATGGGCGAGCCGATCGACGGCGGTGCGCCGCTTCTGGCCGAGAAGCGCATGAACATCAACGGTACGCCGATCAATCCGGCGGCGCGCTATTATCCTTCGGAATTTATTCAGACAGGTATTTCCACCATTGACGGCCTCAATACGCTGGTGCGCGGGCAGAAACTCCCGATCTTTTCGGGTTCGGGTCTGCCACACGCCAACCTGGCGGCGCAGATCGCGCGGCAGGCCAAGGTGTTGGGCAAGGACGAGCGGTTTGCCGTGGTCTTTGCCGCCATCGGAATCACCTTTGAAGAGGCGGACTTCTTCATTTCGGATTTTAAAAAGACCGGCGCCATTGACCGCACGGTACTCTTTATCAATCTGGCATCCGATCCGGCTATCGAGCGGATTTCCACCCCGCGTATGGCGCTGACCGCCGCTGAGTATCTGGCTTTTGAGAAAAATATGCAGGTGCTGGTCATCATGACCGATATCACCAACTATGCAGAAGCGCTCCGCGAGGTCAGCGCCGCCCGCAAGGAGGTGCCCGGCCGCCGCGGTTATCCCGGCTATCTTTATACCGACCTGGCCACCCTTTACGAACGCGCCGGCCGGCGCATGGGTAGTACCGGTTCCATCACGATGATTCCGATTCTGACCATGCCTGAGGATGACAAGACGCACCCCATTCCCGACCTGACCGGCTACATTACGGAAGGGCAGATCATTCTTTCCCGCGAACTTTACCGCAAGGGTATCCTGCCGCCGGTGGATGTTCTGCCGTCCTTGTCCCGACTGAAGGATAAGGGCATCGGCAAGGGCAAGACCCGCGAGGATCACGCCAACACTATGAATCAGCTTTTCTCGGCCTACGCCCGTGGCAAAGAGGCAAGAGAACTGATGGTGGTGCTGGGCGAAGCGGCGCTCACGCCGGTGGATCGTCTCTATGCCAAATTTGCCGACGCTTTTGAGCGTGAGTATGTCAATCAGGGCTTTACCACCGACCGAACCATTGAGGAAACGCTGGATCTGGGGTGGAGACTGCTCTCCATTCTTCCGCGCAGTGAGATGAAACGCATAAAGCCCGAATTGCTTGACCGGTACTGGCCCGGCCCGGAGGCGGCATGGCGGGATTGAATGTCAATCCCACCCGGATGGAACTGAAAAAACTGCAACAGCGATATGCGACCGCGCGCCGGGGGCATAAACTCCTTAAGGATAAGCGCGACGAGCTTATGCGGCAGTTCCTTTTGGCTGTCCGGGAGGATAAAGAATTGCGCACCCGCGTGGAAAAGGCGCTGAAGGGAGCGTATGAGGGGTTTGCTCTGGCCGGCGCGGCGGGTGACCCGCGTATGCTCAGCGAGGCGCTCATTCTCCCACGCCGGGGCGGCGAACTGATGGTGGATACCGTCAACCGGATGAGCGTTATTGTGCCGACTTTCCGGATGCGGATGACCGGCGCGGGGGAAAGCGACAGCTATAACTACGGCCTGGTCTTTACTTCGGGTGAACTGGACGATTCGGTCCGTACCTTCGGGACGATTGCTACCGATCTTTTGCGCATGGCCCAGTTGGAAAAAGAAGCGGCTTTGCTGGCCGCCGAAATCGAGCGCACCCGCCGGCGGGTCAACGCGCTGGAGTATATTCTCATGCCGCGGTACCTGTCGGGCATCCGGGAGATTAAGGCCAAACTGGAAGAAAACGAGCGCGGAAATGTCACACGGCTGATGAAAGTGAAGGATATGATGCTTTCCGCCAAACTGGAAGCGGAGCGGGCGGCATCTTCCGCGCAGACCGAAGAGCTGGAAGAATAAAGAAGAATTCAAAGAACTCCAAACATTGGTCGCTCTTATTAGGAAAAGCAGAGTTATTACCCGGTTTTTCCTGACATACGAGATGGAAAGCCGGCAAACGGGATCGGTTTTCCGCCCTATCACTGAAAAAGAAGAAAGGAGCAGGCGTTTCATGAATGAAATTTTAGACGGTGCGGGTTTTGCCAAAAAAGAGATTCCGCACGCGGCGGGAAAGGCCTATCTTTTCTTCGGTGAAGAGGACTATCTCAAGAAAGCGGCAATTGCCTCCCTTCGTGCGGCACTTTGCCCGGACGAGGCTTTTGCCGTTTTCAACGATGTGCGCTTTGAGGCGGAGACCTTTACCCCCGATGCGTTGCTCGATGCCATGATGCCGCCGCCCATGATGTCGGAAGCACGGTTGCTGACGGTTTCCGGCTTTTCGCCGGGTTCGTTGAAATCGGCAGATTGGGAGGCGCTGGGCGCGGCGCTTTCGCAGTTGGCCGAATATGATTATAACACAGTGGTTTTCACGGTTTCGGCCGGCGCGATGGACGAGGGTTATCTGCCCAAGCGCCCTTCCGCGCTTCTCAAAAAACTTGCGGAAATGTTTTACCCCGTGCGCTTTGTCACGCCGACAGACGCTAAACTGTGCGCATGGGTGTCGCGGCATTTCGGGCACGCCGGTGTGACGGTTGCGCCCGGCAGTGCCCAGGCGCTTCTTTCTTTTGCGGGACGGAATATGTTTACGCTTTCGGGCGAGATTGAAAAACTTGTGGCCTATGTAAAGGCCGCCGGGCGCACGGAAGTAACGGCGGCGGACATTGCGGCCGTGGCCTCTTTTACAGCGGTGCCCGATGCATTTGCCCTTTCCAATGCAATCTTGTCCGGAGATGGAGATGCGGCGCTCTCCGCGCTGGCATTGCTTCGGGATCGACGGACGGATCCGACCCTCATTCTTTCGGAAATTTCCCGCACACTGTGCGATCTTTCGGCGGTGCGGGTGTTGGCTGTGGCCGGAAAAAGCCGGATGGAGATCGCCGCCGCGCTGAAAATGCACGAATACAAAGTGGGACTTTGCCTGCGCGCGGTAGAAAAAAACGGGGAAGGGCGGCTTTCACGCGCTCTTTCGGCCTGTTCGGAGGCGGATCTTGCGCTCAAGGCGGGGACAAGCGGTTACGGGCCGATCGAAAAACTGATTTGCGCGTTATAAGTTATAAATTCTAAAGAAAAGATTGACTTTCACTGCGAAAGCGTTTATAATAAAAACTGTTGTTGTCTGACATGATATCCTGATATGGGAGGCACAGAATGAAAACCTATAAAATGAACATTGCGGGACTGGACCGCGAATTGCCGATCTGTCCCTTGAATGACAAGCTTTCGATTGCGGCTTTCGTCATTTTCGGCGATCCCGAACTGACCACCGCCGCGGCGAAAGAACTGCTCCGGAAAGCACCGCCTTATGATTATCTCATTTCTGCAGAAGCCAAAGGGATTCCGCTGGTACATGAAATGGCGCGTCTGGCCGGCAATCAGAAATATTTCCTGGCCCGCAAAGCGCCCAAACTTTACATGACCGGCGTCATGGAGGTGGTGGTTCATTCCATTACCACGGCCAATGTGCAGAAACTGTACCTGGATAAGGCCGACGCCGCACTGATGAAGGGCAAACGGATTCTGATTGTCGATGATGTCATTTCCACGGGCGAATCGCTCCATGCGATCGAAACGCTGGTCAAGGAAGCCGGCGGAGAAATTTGCGGACGCATGGCCATTCTGGCCGAGGGAGATGCCCGCGACCGCAAGGATCTGGTTTATCTTGCCGAATTGCCGCTTTTCACGCCGGACGGAAAAGCAATCGACTAAGGAGTTTTTATGGCTGAGTTTTTAACTGGAGAAGACCGCCGCACCCATTATTGCGGCGACCTTCGCAAAGAGGATATCGGAAAAGAAGTCTGTGTAATGGGATGGGTACAGCGCCAGCGCGATCTGGGTGCGCTCATTTTCATCGACCTGCGCGACCGCACGGGACTTTTGCAGCTGGCTTTTGACCGCGATCTCGCCGCCGAGCCTTTTGACAAGGCATTTTCCTGCCGTGCCGAATATGTTGTGGTCGCGCACGGGGTGGTGGCCGCCCGCGGAGAGGGCGCCGTCAACCCCCACCTTCCGACCGGAGAAGTGGAAGTGCGCGTTTCTTCGCTGAAGATCCTTTCGGCTGCCAAGACCCCGCCCTTTGAGGTATCGGATACCAAAAAACCGAAGGACGAAACGGCCCTGCGGTATCGTTATCTTGACCTGCGCCGTCCTTCTCTTCAGGAAAATATCCGGATGCGCCACGAGATTGCCCGGATTGCCCGCGAATATTATTATGAAAACGGCTTTCTGGAGATTGAAACGCCGATGATGATCAAGCCCACGCCCGAAGGCGCGCGGGATTACATCGTTCCTTCCCGGATCCATAAGGGCAGTTTTTATGCTTTGCCTCAGTCGCCGCAGATCTATAAGCAGCTTCTGATGGTGGCCGGTTTTGACCGCTACATTCAGATTGCCCGGTGTTTCCGGGATGAGGATCTGCGTGCCGACCGTCAGCCTGAATTCACACAGATCGACCTTGAAATGTCTTTTGCCACGCAAGAGGATATCATGGCCATGAACGAGGGCTTTATTGCCCGCGTATTCCGCGAGGTACTGGGGCGTGAGGTCACATTGCCGATGCGCCGCATGACTTATGCCGAGGCGATGGAAAAGTACGGCACGGACAAGCCGGATACCCGCTATGGCATGGAGATCCGGAACCTGAGCGATCTCTTCAAAGAGAGTACTTTCCCGGTCTTTGCAAACGCGCTTTCCGCCGGTGGCAGTGTGCGCGGTATCCTGGTCAAAAAAGCCGCCGCAACGCTCAGCCGTAAGGAGATCGACCGGTTGGTGGAGCATGCCAAGGGCATCGGTGCCAAGGGACTTTGCTATGTTCGTTATGCCGAAGAAGTTCCGAACTGCTCTTTCGGGAAATTTATGAGTGAGGCCGAACTTTCCGCGCTTTATGCTGCCGTCGGCCTTGAAAAAGGCGATGTGTTGCTGATTGTGGCCGATAAGGATAAAGTGGTATTGCCCACGCTGGGCGCGCTTCGCGTTCTGCTGGCCAAGAAACTGTCGCTGATTCCGGAAGGACGCTTTGACTTCCTTTGGATCACCGAATTCCCCTTCTTTGAATGGAACGAGGAAACCGGCCATTGGGACGCGATGCACCATCCCTTCACCATGCCGTTGGAGGAATGTCTGCCGTATCTGGAAAGCGATCCCGGCCGGGTGCGCGCCAAATGCTATGATATGGTTCTCAACGGCACGGAGCTGCTTTCCGGCTCCATCCGGATCACCGACTGGCAGCTTCAGGAGCAGATGTTCAAGGCACTGGGGCTCACGCCGGAGGAAATTGACCGCAAATTCGGCTTTTTGGTGGATGCCTACAAATACGGTGCGCCGCCGCACGGCGGCTCCGGCATGGGACTGGACCGGCTTGCCATGGTAATGACCGGCGCGGATTCGCTCCGGGATGTCATTGCCTTCCCAAAGGTGCAAAACGCCAGCGAGCTGATGTCCGGCTGCCCTGTTCCGGCCGAGAGCGAAGCGCTTGCCGATCTGGGTATCGCAGTGGTCGAAGAAGAATAAATCGGTCGCTTAAAAAAACGGCGTGACACAAAGTCACGCCGTTTGTTTTTGCCCATCGGGAGGGAATTATGAATTTTTCTTGTGGCAATCGGGTGCGCTCAGTTCCGGTTTGTCCGAAAAAAGAAGATCTTTCCGGAGCGTACCGTCGGATTCAAAAACAAGGATTTCATTTTTGCCTGCCCGCAGGAAAGGTGCGGGAACATAAAGCGTTTTTTGCGGTCCGGCGGGATTGAAATAACGCCCGATGTTGTGCCCGTTGATTTTTACAAAACCTTTTGTAAAGCCCGGCAAAGAGAGAAATGTATCGGCCGGTTCCTCTATTTCAAGTGTGCCGCGAAGAAAAACAGGACCGGTCAGAGGGCCGTTTGAAACCGGTCGGAAAGAAAGCCCCGAAAGGTCTTCCATGGGGAGGGGATACATTTCCCAACCGAATTGGTACTGAACGCCCGAACGAAGTCCCTGCATGCCTTTGCGGTCCAGCAGTTTCGGGCCGTAATTAACGCGCCCCATATTTTCCACCAGGATTGAGAGTTCGGCCGTTTCCCCTTCTGAAAGCGGCACCGAGATTGCCGCTTTTTCCTCGGAATCGGGCACCCAGCGTTCAAATACGCCCCGCGCTTCCCGGTTGACAAAAAGTTGGGCGCGGTCATGCACCCCCTCGGCGTGAAGCGGCCATCCGTCCATGGGTCCGCGCAGTTCGGTACGGTAAAGGATATAGCCGAAACGCTGGCCGATATCTTCCATCCAGCGCATGGTCGGGGCGTGATGCGGCGATGAAATTTTCTCCAGATTTTCAAAGAGCGGAGCCGCCTCAGTCAGAGAAACAACCCCATAGGCGGCCTTTTTGCTTTCTTGCGCGGTCAGTTCCGGCACAGAGCCGAATCTGGAACGGATGAGCTCGCGCAGGGCATAGTAGGTCTCGGTGCGGTCGCCCGCTTCGGAAAGCGGCGCGTTGTAGTCGTAACTGGTCACGGTCGGCGCGTAATATTTGTCATAGTTTGCGCCGTTTGTAAAGCCGAAATTTGTACCGCCATGGAACATATAAAGGTTGACCGACGCACCCATTTCCAGCATATCGGCAAACTCGTCCGTAATTTCTTTGGCCGGGCGCACATGGTGCTCCTCAAACCAGTGGTCAAACCAGCCGCACCAGAATTCTCCGCACATCATGGGTTGGTCAGGGCGTATCGTCTTGAGGTAAGAGAGGTTTTGCCTGGCTTTCGAGCCGAAGTTGGCCACGGCCAGACAGTCCGGGAGCGAGCCGCCGGTGAGCATCGTGGCGTTCGGGCCGTCGGAGGTGAAAAAGAGACAATCGATCCCGTTTTGGCGGTAAATGTCCAGAACGGCGCGCAGATAGGCCTTGTCATTGCCGAAACTGCCATATTCATTTTCCACCTGGAGCATTACGATATTTCCGCCGTTCACGGCGAAAAAGGGGCGCAGTCGGGTCAGAAGCTCGGTATAATACCGGCGCATCCGGGAAAGGAAAACCGCGTCGTCACAGCGCAACTGCAGATCTTTGTCGGCCAGTAACCACGCGGGCAGACCGCCAAACTCAAATTCGGCGCAGATATAGGGGCCCGGGCGCAGGATTACCGAGAGCCCCAGTTCTTTGGCCGTTTCAACAAAGGAAACAATATCCAGATTTCCCGTAAAATCAAAAGTACCCTCCGTCGGTTCGTGCAGATTCCACGGGGTATAGGTTTCAACGGTGTTGAAACCGCATTCTTTCAGTTTGAGCAACCGGTCGTACCAATATTCCCGCGGGATCCGGAAATAGTGCATCGCGCCGGAGAGGATGGTATAAGGCCTTCCGTCCATGAGAAAAGTGTCCCGGTTATAAGTTAAAATTCCCATTTGCTGACCTTTCGCTTTCCTTTTTATTGCTTTTTATCATAGCACAAAAAGGCCGGTTTGTCAAATAAAAAAGAACGACGAAACTTGACAGTGGGGCATGGGTACGATATAATAAATGAGAAAGATCTGAAAACGCAAAAGGGAGCGCTTGGAACAGCATGAGAGCGGATGTGATCATTTTCGATAAAGACGGCACCCTGATGGATTTTGACGCCTATTGGGTCACGGTTTCGGCCAAGTCCGTTGCCCGGGTGCTTCGGGATATCGGCCGGGAAGATATTCCGGTGTCAGAGATTCTTTGGGCCTTTGGCGTGAGAGACGGCGTGACCGCGCCTGACAGCGTGCTTTGCAAGGGAACCTACGAGGAAATGGGGCGGGCCATGTCGGATGTGCTTGAAAAATACGGGGCATCGCTCCCGCTTTCTGTCATCATCGAAAAAATGCTGAATGCCTATGAGCGCTGCAGCCATGAGGGCAGGGTAAGACCCACCTGCGAAAATCTTTACGGGGTGCTTTCCGGTTTTAAAAGACAGGGCAAGAAACTGATGGTCGTCACCACCGATAAAGAAGATTCCACGCACCGTTGTCTGCGTTTGCTGGGCGTGGAAACCCTTTTTGATCAGATTTATTCCGACGACGGACAGGCGCCGACCAAGCCGGATCCCTTTCTCCTTGAAAAAATCCGGAGGGAGACCGGCGTTTCGCGGGAACGCATGATAATGGTGGGCGATACCCTGACTGACATGGCCTTTGCCAGAAACGGCGGCATTTTTTCGGTCGGCGTAGCCAAAACAGCGGAAAACGCCGCCGCTTTACGGCCTTTTGCCGATTTTGTCATTCCGGATGTTTCCCATCTGCCGGAAATCCTTGCGTAAAAAGGCACCGATCGGGATGATTTGTGCTGTCGGGTAGGTGGCGACGGCTGAAATTTCTGTAAGGAGGAGAGAAAAATGGGGAAAATCATCGGAATTGCTTTGCTTGGCATCGTATGCGCGGCCTGCTTTTTGATCTCGTTTTTCCAGTGGCGCGAAAAAGGGCCGGTTTTCAACAACGCCTATCTTTACGCCGGCGAGGAGACCCGCCGAGAAATGAATAAAAAGCCGTATTACCGCCAATCGGCCGTGGTATTTCTGCTCATGGGCATTGCTTTCGGCGTTTGCGCGGCGGAAGTTGCCTTAACTTCCGGTTGGCTGTTTTACGCGGCCGCGGCCGTCACGCTGGGAATGGTGGTCTATGTCATTGTTTCTTCTGTAAAAATCAATCAAAAAAGATAAAATTACCGGCCGTTCCCGGCCGCAAAGAAAGGAATTTGAAAAATGGAATTCAGCAAGCAAATCCGTGAAATCGGCGTCAGCGACCGCGCAGTGGATCTTTTTGAAGGGCAGTACCGCGTGCCGGACGGCATGACCTACAACTCTTATGTAATCTTGGATGATAAGATTGCCGTGATGGATACGGTGGAGGCGCATTTTGTGGATGAATGGCTCCGGAACCTTTCCGAAACGCTCGGCGGCCGCACGCCGGATTATCTGGTGGTTCAGCACATGGAGCCCGATCATTCGGCCGGGATCGCGCGGTTTTTGAAAATTTATCCGTCTGCCGTCCCGGTAGCGACCGCCAAAGCCTTTGAGATGATGGGCCAGTTTTTCGGCCGTGATATGAAAGCAAACGCCAAAATGGTTCGGGAGGGAGATACGCTCGCGCTCGGCACGCACACGCTGCATTTTGTCACCGCGCCGATGGTGCACTGGCCGGAGGTCATGGTCAGTTATGAAGAAAGCGAGCAGGTGCTCTTTTCGGCCGATGCGTTCGGGCGCTTCGGCACGGGAGATCCGGATACGCCATGGTTGCCCGAAGCCCGGCGTTATTACATCGGCATTGTCGGAAAATACGGCGCGCAGGTAACGGCGCTTTTAAAAAAGGCGGCGGCACTCTCTATCGGGACCATCTGCCCGCTCCATGGCCCGGTGCTGACCGGCGACCTCACACCCTATCTCACGGCCTACCGGACATGGGCTTCCTATGAAGCGGAAAGCGCGGGCGTGGCGATTGCCTATACCTCGGTTTACGGCCACACGAAAGAAGCCGCGCTTCTGCTGGCCGATACGCTCCGGGCGGCCGGTGTCAAGACCGAAGTTTTTGATCTGGCACGGGATGACATGGCCGCAGCCGTAGCCGCCGCTTTTCGCTATGACCGGCTGGTGCTGGCAACCACGACCTATAACGCCGATCTCTTTCCCTTTATGAGGACTTTTATCGAACACCTTTGCGAGCGCGGCTTCAAGGGACGCAGAGTTGGATTTATTGAAAACGGCTCCTGGGTGCCCCGCGCGGCGCTTTTGATGCGCGCCATGTTTGAAAAATCCGTCGATCTCACTTTTGCGGAGCCGGTCGTCACGCTCCGTTCCGCGCTTTCTCCGGAGAGCCATGCCTCCCTCTTAAAGCTGGCCGACTGGCTGATTGGAAAGTGCTGACAATAAAAAACCCGCCCAACGGGGCGGGTTTTCTTTCACGGGCGGTCAGTTTTTGCGGAGCGACCGGTTGGTTCGCAGTTCAAATACAATTTTCAGTGTACGATAGATCAGCTCCAGCATTGAAAGGATGATATTATTGATGTACTGGATGTTGTAAAGGCGGAAAAGGCCGTGCATGAGCGTCAGCTCCTCGGTGGTGGCCATTTCGTTTTCGGAAAGCAGGAGATAGCACCGTTCCTGTGCCTTTTTCTCGGTTTTCAGCGTGATGAGTGAAAAGATGAAAGAAAGCGCATAGAAGAGGATGGCCAGCGCCGCAAAAACGAAGGTGCACACCCCGCTGCCCGAAAAAAGAAAAATATCCAGTACCATGCCGAGGAGCACCAGCGGAATAAAGGCAAACGGACCGAAGGTGAGCACCGGAATCAAGCGGTTGCGGGTTTTCATGTCCGGGTCGCCTTCTTTGTCCATCACGGCCAGCCCCACTTTTTGCGCGGCCATGGCCATGGCGGTCAGGCTTTCTTTGTGACGGGTCAGCCGGCGTAAGCGGATCTTTTTGAAAAAGTGGCTGTAACTGTTGCCGAAAAGCAGCGAGCCGGTGGTCTTCACTTTGATGTCCGAAAGACCGTTTTGATCCAACAGCCGCCGGGCGGCGTCTTCGCCGGTCATGTTCATGCTGTTTTGCATCCGGTTATATTTGACATAGCGGATGGCAAGAATGATGCTGACGATAGTGGAAAAAACAGTCAGCACGGCAATGAGCGCACCCACCAGAAGGAGCATCGCAAAGAGCACCAGATCGGCGGTATCGGCATTGGCGGCGGCAGAAAGATTCATGGAGACCTTCTTTGAGATAAATTTCAGGAAAGATTTTTGGTATAGGTCACAAATCCGTCCGGGGAGAGCCCCTCGTGGCGGTAAAGCGACTGCGCGCTCTGATTGGTGTTGAGCACTTCCAGCGTCAGCGCCCGTGCGCGCCCGGAAAATGCCTTTTCCAACCATTCCAGAAAGTGCCCTGCATAGCCGTGGTGCCGGCTGGCGGGGGAGAGATAAAGTTCATCCAGTACCAGGATGTTACCGCCCTCCTCGTTGCACCAATAGGCGCTGACCAGCGCGTATCCGGCCGCTTCGCCGTTTTGACTGTCCGTGAGCAGATATCCCCACAGGTTTTCGTGATGTTCCAGAACGCGGTTGAAAGTGGCCGTTGCGTTTTCGGCGGAATAGGGTTTCAAAGTGGCATCGGCGGCATAAAAGTCGCGGCAGAGTGTGAGAAAGATTTCGCGGTCACGGTTCTCAAATTCGCGGATCAGCATAAAAAAACGGTTGCCTCCTTCAAAGGCGTGCGTGATGTGGAAGAGATCTTGACTTAAAACAGTATAACACAGTTATCCCGGTTTTGTCAAGTGGAAATGCGTGTGGCCGTCCCCGGTTCTCCGGTTGCGGAAAGGAGTGGCCGCAGAAAAGCAAGCACCCGCCGGCCGGCGGCGCTGAATCGCTTTCCGCGGTGTGTCACCAGATAGTATTCGCGGGTAAAATCGGCGTCCGTCACCGGAAGCGCCCGCAGTTCGCCGCGCTCAATGGCCGGGGCAACCAGTCCTTCCGGCAGTATCGTCACGCCGAATCCGGCGCTGGCTGCGGCAATCAGCACCGAGGGACTGACCGAGATCATGACCGGTTCGGGCTTTTCCCGGTGCGCGGCAAACACATGATCAATGAGTTCGCGGGAAGAACTGCCCGGTTCCCGGAGCAGGAGCCGTGTATGGGCCAGTTCCGTAACCGAAAGAGAAGCGGGGAGTGCGTCTTCTGCGGCGCAGACCGGCAAAAGGCGGTCGCTGTCAAAGACCTCGGCCCGGATGCCGGGCGCGGTCATCATTCCTTCCACCAGTCCCAGATCCAATTGTCCTTCCCGAAGCGCCTGCTCGATCTCGGTGGCATTATCCACCCGTACCCGCAGATCTACCTCCGGATATTTTTCCCGAATCTCGCAAAGCAATTTCGGCAGGCGTGTGCGCCCGATGGTCAGGGTCGCTCCCAACCGGAGCTGGAGGCGTTCGCTACCTTCTTTGGCCAGTGCCTCAAAGTCTTCAAAGCCGGCCAGCGCGTCTCTTGCTTTCACCAACAGCCTTTTGCCTTCTTCCGTGATGACCAGGCGCTGGTTGATGCGTTCAAAAAGCCGGATGCCATAGTATTTTTCCAGTTCCGCAATGGCGGTGCTCACCACCGGTTGCGCCACATGGAGCGCCTCGGCCGCGCGGGTCACGCCGCCCGCTTCGCAGACGGCCACAAAAAAACGGATGTGCCGGATCGTCATATTTTGCCACCTTATATCCTTTTGACTATGATCTGAATAAGATTATACTATTTTACAAATCATTTTTCAAGGTGTATAATAAAATCTCTCCGGAAAAATTCCGGAGCAAGCCATATGGAAACGGCGGTGATTAAAAATAATGGAAGAAAAGAGAAAGCGGCCGATGCGGGTCGCGTTCTTTGTTTGGATTTTCCTCATTTTGCTGTTGCTCGCGGGCATTTTCCTCATCGGTCTCCCCAAGGAGGCGCCGGAGGAGAGCATTACCGAGGTCATGCGGGACGGCGTGCTTCATGAGGGGAATCGGATGAATCTTTTTGGCCTTACAGTCAATCCGGGTCTCATTTCGGCCTTTGTGGTGACGGGGATTCTTCTTTTGGTGGCGCTTCTTTTGCGGATTTTCTTTATTCCGCGCATGAAAGAGATCCCCGGAAGGTTCCAGTGCCTGCTGGAGGGTGCGGTCGGGCTTTTTTCGGGACAGGCCCGCGGAGCCGCTCCCCGGCGTTCCGGTTTTTTGGGGGCGTATCTTTTTTCGGTCGGCAGTTATATTTTTCTCAGCACCCTGTTTGAATTGTTCGGTATTCAGGCCGTTACCACTGCGGGGCGTTCGGTGTCATTGCCCGCTCCGATCTCGGATATCAACGGCGCGCTGGCCATCGGCTGTCTGTCTTTCCTGGTGATTCTGGGTGCGGGTATTTTTTACAACGGCGTGCGCGGGGGACTGGGGGTCGTCAAGGATATTTCGCTCCCGGTATCCATGAGTTTCCGGCTTTTCGGCGCGCTCCTTTCCGGGCTTCTGGTCACAGAGCTGGTCTATTACTATACAGCGCTGTCCTTTGTGGTGCCGGTGCTGGTAGGGGTGCTTTTCACCCTTTTGCATGCGGTCATTCAGACCTATGTGCTGACCACATTGGTTTCGATTTTTTACGGCGAAGCTTCCGAACCCCGGGCGGGAAAGCATCCGGCCGGTGATGGCTCTCATTCCTGAAACAAATAAATTTATACAAACTTACAGAAAAGAAGGTATCTGAACATGAAAAGCATGAAATTTCTCTCTTTACTCGTCGCCCTGCTCCTTTGCTTTATGACGGTTCTTGCGCTGACCGTATCGGCTGATGAAGCGCCTGCCGGGGAGACTCCTGCCGCTTCCGCTTCCGAAAGCACCGTTGAAGAAACCAAAGATCAGACCAAGGCCATCAAAGCCATTGCCGCCAGTGCCGCCGTCGGTGCCGTGGCTGTGGCCGCCGCGCTCGGCATGGCCGCCGTCATCCGTAAGACTGCCGAGAGCATGGCACGCCAGCCCGAGGCGGCCGGCAAGCTGAACTCGGCCATGATGTTGGGTCTGGTCTTCCTTGAGACCGTGGTTATTTATGCGCTGATCGTGGCGATTCTTGTCATCTTCGTACTCTGAGAGGGCACTTTCCATGCCGTTGAATATAGATTTTTTACAGGTGCTTTTGCATCTGCTCAACTTCGTCATTCTGGCGGGCGGTCTCACTTTTCTCGTGTATCGGCCGGTGCTTCGCTTTATTGACGAACGCCGTGAACGGATTGAAAAAGCGGAAAAGAAAAACGCAGAGAACGCCAAAGAGAACGAAGCGTTACGCGCCGAATACGAAGAAAAACTGAGCGCGGCCGGAAAAGAGGCCGCCGAGCTTTCCGAGCGCGCCGGGAAGGAGGCCGCGGCCGCCGGGGCCGAGACGATCCGCCGCGCCGAGGAAAAGGCCGCTGATATCATCCGCGTTGCCGAGGCCGAGGCTGAAGAACGCAAAAAGCACATTCTTGATTCGGCACAGACCGAGATCGGGGAATTGGTGGTTTCGGCCACACAGAAACTGCTTTCCGGCACCGTCACGCCAGAGCGCAACACCGCGCTTTACGATGAGTTTGTCCGTTTGGCGGACACGGTCGTGAAAGCGGAAAGAGAGCACAAATGAGCACGCCCAAAATTTCGCGTGACAAAATGCCTGCCGAGGCTCTTTCGGCGGAAAACGGAAACGATCGCACACATTCGGATTTTGACGAGCAAAAAGAAGCGGCGCTTCCGGTAGAGATCGAGTGCGTCACGCCGCCCACGCCGGAACAGCTGTCCAGAATAAGCGCGGTCATCAAAAAGAAATACGGCGTCAGCGAACTGACCTTTGAGATCCGGCGCAACCCTGCCGTGGTCGGCGGTTTCCGGCTTTTTGTCGGGGATGACAACTATGATTTCAGCACGCTGGGGCGTATCCGGCAACTCCGGAAGTCCTTTCAGTCTCTGCCCAAGGAATATGATCCTGCCCGCATTATTTCGCTTTTCCGGGAGGATATCGCGGATTTTTCGCTTCACACCGGCCATCAGCAGGTCGGCACGGTGTTGGGGGTGGGAGACGGGATCGCCGTCATCAGCGGCCTTTATGAAGTGGCCTATGGCGAGATCGTACTCTTTGAATGCGGCGTCAAAGGCATGGTGGAAGATCTGCGCACCGACGGGACGGCCGGCGTGGTGCTGTTCGGGGACGAAAGCGAAGTGATGGAGGGAACGCGGGTACTCCGCACCCGGCGCACGGCCGGCATCCCCATCAGCAACCGGATTCTGGGCCGTGTCATTGATCCGTTGGGTCAGCCGATCGACGGCCGGGGCGAGATCGGCGCGAAAGAATATTTTCCCATCGAGCGTCCCGCCCCCGGCATTATTGACCGTCAGCCGGTCTCTGAGCCGCTTTCCACGGGCATTCTTTCGGTGGACGCGCTTTTCCCGATCGGCCGCGGCCAGCGCGAACTGATCATCGGCGACCGTCAGACCGGCAAAACTTCCCTGGCGTTGGATACCATCCTCAATCAGAAAGGGAAGGATGTCGTCTGCGTTTATGTTGCCATCGGCCAGAAGGCCTCTTCGGTGGCGCGGGTGGCCGATACGCTGGAAAAAGCGGGCGCAATGGCCTATACCGTTATCGTTTCCTCTCCGGCCAACGATCCGGCCGCCATGCAATATATCGCGCCCTATGCCGGATGCGCCGTGGCCGAATATTTCATGTACCGCGGCCGCGATACGCTCATTGTTTATGATGATCTTTCCAAACACGCGGTGGCCTATCGGACGCTGAGTCTCCTTCTGGAGCGTGCGCCGGGGCGGGAAGCCTATCCCGGCGATGTGTTTTATTTGCACGCCCGGCTTCTGGAGCGTTCCGCGCATCTGTCGGCGGCTTTGGGCGGCGGCAGTATGACCGCACTCCCGATTGTGGAGACCCAGGCGGGCGATGTCTCGGCCTATATCCCCACCAATGTCATTTCCATTACGGACGGACAGATCTTTTTGGAGAGCGAACTCTTTTTCGCCGGTCAGCGGCCGGCGGTCAGCGTCGGATTGTCGGTTTCCCGTGTGGGCGGCGCGGCGCAGACCAAACTGATGAAAAAGGCGGTCGGCAGTATCCGGCTGGATCTGTCGCAGTATCGTGAAATGCAGGTCTTTACCCGTTTCGGCGGCGATCTGGATGAAACCACCCTGCGGGAACTGCGTTACGGCGCGGGGCTCACACGCCTTTTGCGCCAGTCGCTCCACGCGCCGCTTTCACAGGCAGAGCAGGTGCTCTTGCTCCTTTCGGCACAGGCAAGGCTTTTTGAAGAGATTGAGCCGGGAAAAGTGGCCGAAGCACGGGAAAGATTGCTTTCCGTATTCCCACAGCGTGATCCGGGACTTTTCCTTGAGCTTTCCCATGGAGAATATTCCGAAAAGCTAAAGGAAAATGTGCTGGCGCTTTGTCGCACGCTACTCTTTGAGGCGGGCTTCCCGCTCCCCGCGTCTGCAAAAGAATAAAGAAATTAAAGAAAAAACAGGGAAGGAGGAAGAAAAATGCCCGGTGTCAGTGAGATCAGAGCGCGCATGGCCGGTATTGCCGAGACCAGTAAGATTACCAACGCAATGTATATGATCTCTTCGGTCAAAATGCGCAGGGCCCTGCGTGAAGTGGCGGGGACAAAGCCCTATTTCGGGGCGCTCAAAGAAACCATCAGCGAGCTCTTCCGTTACCTTCCCGAAACCTCCAACCGCTATTTCCGCGTGCCCGAACCCGCTCCGGGGGGACACCTGCGGCACGGTATTTTACTGGTCACTTCCGACAAAGGGCTTTCGGGCAGTTATAACCGCACGGCGATCCATGTGGCGGAGGACTATATGAAAAAGCATCCGGAGACCGTGCTTTTCATCATCGGCGAGTACGGGCGGCAGTATTTTGCCCGCCGCGGCATTCCTTTCGCGCCGGAATTCTGTTATCCGGCGGCCTTCCCGACGGTTTCGCAGGCCCGGCACATCTGTGTGGATCTGCTGGAGGAATACGACCGGAAGGCGTTGGATGAAATCAATATCATCTATACCGACTATCACAGCGGCCGTCCGAGCGAATGTAAGCGGAACTGCCTCCTGCCGCTCTCACGCAGCCGTTTCGCGTCAACCGGACGCGAAAGCGAACCGGGCGTCAAAGAATTTCTGCCGGATCCCGACACGGTGCTTTCGGGCATTGTTCCCAGCTATCTGACGGGATTTATCTACAGTTCTCTGGTGGACAGTTATTGCAGTGAGCAGGAGGCGCGGATGAGCGCCATGAGCACTGCCGGGAAAAACGCCGATGAAATGCTCCGCAAACTGAAGATTCAGTATAACAGTCTGCGTCAGGCCGGCATCACCCGCGAAATGATTGAGATCAGTTCGGGGGCGCGGGCGCTGAAAAAGCGCGCAGGTCGGTCCGTCAGCGGAGCTTCCGCCGAACAAGAACAAACAAAAAACACCCCCTTACCGGGTGTGGAAAGGGAAGAAAATGTCTGAACAAAACGAACTTCAAAAGGGTCATGTAGTCGCGGTCAGCGGGCCGGTGATTGATGTTTCCTTTCCGCACGGCACACTGCCGCACATCCGGGAAGAACTGTTTTTGACCGTGGAAAACGAGCGCCGCGTCATGGAGGTGGCCAAACATCTGCAGGGCGATCTGGTGCGTTGCATTATGCTGGGCGCCAGCGAAGGAATTTCGCGCGGTATGGAAGTGACGGCCTGTGGACATCCCATCCGTGTACCGGTGGGTGAACGGGTACTGGGGCGGCTTTTCAATGTGTTGGGAGATCCGATGGACGGCGGCGAACCCTTCCCGCAAGACACCCGGCGGGAGAGCATATATCGCTCTGCTCCCGGTTTTGCCGAGAGACGCAATACCGAGGAAATTCTGGAGACCGGCATTAAGGTGATTGATCTGCTTGCCCCTTATGCCAAGGGTGGCAAGATCGGCCTTTTCGGTGGCGCGGGCGTGGGCAAGACCGTGCTCATTCAGGAACTGATCCACAACATCGCCACCGAACACGGCGGTTATTCGGTTTTCACCGGTGTGGGCGAGCGGAGCCGGGAAGGCAGTGACCTCTATCTTGAAATGAAGGAAAGCGGCGTTCTGTCCAAAACCGCACTGGTCTTCGGCCAGATGAACGAAGCGCCCGGCGTGCGGATGCGTGTGGCGCTCACCGGGCTTACCATGGCCGAACATTTCCGGGATGAATGCCACAAAGATGTGCTCCTTTTCATTGATAACATTTTCCGCTTTGTGCAGGCCGGCAGCGAGGTTTCCACTTTGCTTGGACGGATGCCGTCGGCTGCCGGCTATCAGCCGACGCTGGCGGGCGATCTCGGCGAACTGGAGGAGCGCATTGCCTCTACCGGAAACGGATCCGTCACCTCCGTACAGGCGGTTTATGTCCCGGCCGACGACCTCACGGATCCCGCGCCGGCCACCACTTTTTCGCATCTGGATGCCACCACGGTGCTCAGCCGGCAGATTGCCGAGGAGGGAATTTATCCCGCCGTCGATCCGCTGGCCTCCGCCTCCCGGATGCTGGAGCCCGATATTGTGGGCGCGGAGCATTACCGCGTGGCGCGTGCGGTGGAGGAAGTGCTGGAGCATTACCGCGAGCTGCGCGATATCATTGCCATTCTCGGCATGGACGAATTGGGCGAAGAGGACCGCGTCGCGGTCTACCGCGCCCGGAAGATTCAGCGTTTTCTTTCCCAGCCGTTCAGTGTGGCCGAAAAGTTCACAGGCACCCCGGGCGTATATGTGCCGCTTTCCGAAACGGTACGCGGTTTCTCGGCCATTCTCGGCGGAGAGCTGGATAACTGTCCCGAGTCCGCCTTTTTCCAGGTGGGCACGGTGGACGATGTGTGGCGCAAAGCCAAAAATCTTTAAAAACGACCCTTTGCGGGACTCAAACGAAAGGAGAGCACGATATGAAAGAATTCCGTCTTGAAATTCTCACGCCGGAGCGCGCTTTTTATGTCGGCCCCTGCCTTTCGTTGGTGTTACCGGTCTCGGACGGGCAGATGGGCATTCAGGCCGGCCGTGCGCCGCTGTGTGCCGCCATTGAAGACGGACAGGTGCGCTTTACCCTGCCGGACGGCGAGGTGAAAATCGCCGCCGTCACCAAGGGCATTATCAATGTTACCCCCACGCTCGTGCGTATGCTGTGCGAAACGGCATTGCGGCCGGAGGAGATTGATACTGCACGCGAACAGGAGCGTCTGCTTGCCGCCACCCGCGCCCAGCGCGAAAAGCAGTCGCACAAGGAATATCTCCTGTCCCAGCTGGCTATTGAAAAGGCTATTCATCGGTTGCAGGTGGCTCATTCTTTCTCACCTGAAACACAAAAGGAAAAATAAAGGAAAGCCCGGTGCATCGCACCGGGCTTTCCTTTTGAGTTTTGGATATTTTTTATTTTCGTCCCCTGTCGATCAGAATAGGAGATAGGCAAAGGGTAACGGCCGTGAGACCCAGATTCAAAAGGAGGGTCAGCAGGAGGAAAACCGGCATTTTCCCGAAAGTATAACCGAAAAAGAGCAGCAGTGCGTCCGGCACCAGTCCGAAATAAAGGAAGAAAATGCTCACCATACCTTTCAGATTCTGCGAAATGCCGGTGGGCAACAGCAGGTGAATCAGCAATCCCACGCTGTCCGAAAGAGCGCTGACCGACAAGAGCATCAGGAGCGCAAGCGGGAAGGCCCACAGCGCCGGCCGCACAAGCAGCGCGCAAAGAAGGAGCGCTGGCGCGGCGTCCATTGCCACGCAGAGCATTCCGCCCGAAAAGGAATAAAAAATTTTGGCAAGAGAGGCATCCGGCACCAGGAAAAAGAGCGATTCCGCACCAAGGTCCTCCCGGACAGGACTGCCCAGCGCCCGGTAAAAGGCCATGGCCGAAAGCACAAGGGAGACCACGAAAAAGGCGGGCGAAGGATCATCCGAGCGCAAAAAGAGCACGGAGAGGATCAACGAAACGGCCAGATAGGTCTCGGAGGTTTTGGTAAAAATCCGCAAATGAGCAAACCGAAAACGGTTATACAGCGTTTTAAAGAAGAAGATCGAGGCACCCTGCCCGTGATGAAGGCCGTCCCGCTTCATTTTGTCATTGCGTTCCTTTCTGCGCCGCACGGCCGTTTGTTCGGCTGCGGCCGCCGTTCTTTCGGCCAATTCTTCGGCGTGGAGCATGGCGTCCTCGTAAAAATCAGCCTTGACGCGATAGGCCGAAAACAGCAGTAAAGGAAAGCAAAGCACCAAAATTCCGAAGAAGAAGAGCGCGCGCAACACTTCGCCGCCGGCCGCCGCGCCAACCGCGCCCTTCAGCCAACCGGCAATCGGCAGAAAGTAAACAGCCGGTTCGTCAAGGAAGGAGAGCGCCGCGCGCAGGGTGCTTTCTTCCGGTCGCGCGGTTCGGTAAAAGAGAAAACACAGCGCCAGCACACCCACAAGCGCAAAGGCTGTCGGATGCAGTGCGCGCCGCACCCGTTCATGCGTTCCGCACAATGTATAAAACAGAACGGAGAGCGCCTTGGAATAGCAAAGAAGCAATAAAAACGCAAAAACCATGGAAAGCGCCGCTCCCACCCCAAATGCCCTTGAGAGCGTTGGTACCTGGGCAAGCAAATAGATGCCGCCCGCAACGAACGCGGCCGTTTGCGCCATCAGCCGGAAGAAAAGCACGCTTTGCGGCCGGAGCGGAGAGGGGAATAGCAGGGAGACATCAGCCGGCAAAAAGAGTTTGCCGCCGCTCTTATCAGCCGTTACAACCGAAAGAAGGAGCGAAAGAAAAGAGATGCTCACCGTGAGGGTTTCGGCCAGGCATATTTTTTCCTCAGCGGTCATTTCCACTTCCTCGGTCACTTCATCCGCGGGGTCATCCGGCTCGCCAGGCAGATCGGAAGTTATACTGCCAACCAAAACGCCAATAAGACCTCCAAAGAGCATACAGATCAGAATAAACGCCACTACCCAGGTGCGGCAGAGCTTTTTGATCTGATTTTTAAAGCTGTGCCACAGGTAATAAAAGGTCATTCGCATGGCGTGACCTCGCTGCTTGTTTGCATCGGCGTTTCCTGTTCGGTAATGGCAAAAAAGAGTTTTTCCAGGGTCAGCCCATCGGCCGAGAGCTGCTCTTTGGTGACATCGGCGCGCAACTGTCCTTTTTGCATAATGAGCGTCCGGTCCCAGAGCATATCCACACTGTCGATCATGTGGGTGGAGACCAGTACGGTTCCGCCCGTTGCGCGGATCTCCTCCATCACGCTTTTCAGTTCCTTGATGGCGTGCGGATCCAGGCCGATCATCGGTTCGTCCATCAAAACCAGACGCGGCCGGGTCAGAAGGCCAAGACAAAGGTTCAGCTTCTGCTGCATACCTTTGGAGAGCTCGTCACCGAATTTCTTCTTTTTGTCGGTCAGCTCAAAACGGTCAAGGAGACTGTCGGCCAGAGGGTGCCAGCTCTGTAAACGATAGGCGCGCGCCAAAAATTCCAGGTGCTCCATCACCGTGAGATTGGGGTAGAGGGCCGGAATTTCGGGCATATAGCCAAAGAGTCGTTTGGCCTCCGCACTCCGGTTCGGGAAGCCGCCCACACTCACTTCTCCCGAAAAACGAAGAAAGCCGACCACCGATTTAAGCAGGGTGCTTTTGCCCGCACCGTTGGGGCCCAGGAGCACGGTAATCGTGCCGGGGTCAAGTGAAAAGGAAATGTCGGCGCAGGCCGGGTTTTTGCCATAATATTTGGTCAGATGGGATACGGTCAGCATAAAATTCTCCTTAAAATCAAGATTGTCGCAGGCGAAGGCCTTTGGGATAGGCGTTTTTCAAACGGTTTCCCACCGCTCTGCCGCCGCCAAGCGGCGCGCCGCAAAGCAAAACAACCAGCGGGCCGTTTCCTTGCGGCGGCGGGGAAATTTCAATTTCCTCTCCGCAAAGAAAGGCGCAAAGCCGCGGGTCATCGCCTGTAAGCGGAAGCTGTCGCCGGAAAAGCCGCCCAAAGGCCGAGAAAAACTGGTGATGGGGCAATATTCTTCCTTTTTGGAGTTCTCCCACACATACGCCGGCCGTCACAAGGCCGTCCGGCGGGAGCGGAAAATCAGGGGCAAGATAGAATTTGTCCCGGTAAAAGATCCGCCGTCCTTCGGGCATTTTCGTCAGTGCGTCGGATAAAAAATCTTCAAGAAGCGCGGCTTCCCGTCCGCCGGGGGCGCGGTAAGAATCTTTTTTTGGCAAAGATTTTGCCGTTTCATCCGGGTCACGGGCAAGGAGAGCCAGAAACTGTCCCTCTCCCGCGGCCAGATGCGGATAAAACCGACGGCAAAGGGGCAGACTTTCCGGGTGCTTTGCACCCGGAAAAACCAGGCCGTTTCCCGTCGCTGTCCGGATTTTTTCGGGAACAGGCCGGAGCGAAAAATCCGGATGTGCCGTAAGAAAATCATCCACGGTTTCTTCGTTTTCCTCCGGGGAAAAGGTGCAGGTGGAGTAAAGCAGATGTCCGCCGGGGGCGACCAGCCGGGCGGCCGCAGAGAGAATCTCCCGTTGGCGCTTCCGGCAAAGGTTGATGTTTTCTTCTTTCCATTCCGCTCCCGCCTGCGGATATTTCCGGAGCATCCCTTCGCCGGAGCAGGGCGCATCGCAAAGTACCAGATCAAAGACCGCGCCGTAAAAGTCGGCCAGTGCCGCGGGGAAAAGATGGGTAACGACCGTGTTCGGGAAGCCCATCCGCTCCAGATTTCCCTGAAGCACACGGCAACGCCCAAGGTCAATCTCATTGGAAAGGAGCACACCGCCCGCAGTCAGCCGGCCGGCCACGCCGATTGATTTTCCGCCCGGCGCGGCGCAAAGGTCCAGCACCCGTTCTCCTCCGCGCAGGGGAAGCGCCTCGCTGACGCATCCGGCCGACGGGTCTTGCATATAAAACATTCCCGCGTGGTGTGCGGGCAGGCCGCCTACGGGGTCCGCCGGCGCGAAAAAGCAGTCGGTAAGAAAGGGTACGGGAGGCGCTTCAAAGGGCAGGAGCGGCAAGAGCGTTTCCTTTGTCGCTTTTCTGGGATTCAGCCGGAGCCCCCGCACCGGCGCCTCGGTCAGCGCCCGGCAAAAGGCTGCGTATTCTTCGGCCGGGAGCAGGGCCTTCATGCGGGACAGAAACTTTTCCGGGATCATCACGCGCCTCCTTTGCAGAATTTCTTACAGTATACCGCTTTTTCCGACCGCTTGTCAAGTTTACGGGCCGAATTCCCGCAAAAACTCTTTGCATTCCGGGAGAAAAGTGATATAATAAAAAAAGAAATCCAAAAGGGGGAACCCCGAGATGCAAAAACTGCTTTTTATCGGTACGGGCGGCACCATTGCCTCCGAACTTTCCGGAAACGCGCTCGGCCCTTCGCTCACGGCCGACCGGTTGCTTTCCCATGTGCCGCAGGTGGCCGATTTTGCCAAAGTGGAGGCTGTTCAGCCCTTTGCGCTGGACAGTACCGATATGACCCCTGCGCACTGGCTCCGGATTGCCCGGATTATTACCGAAAGCTATGAAAATTACGACGGTTTTGTCGTTGCCCACGGCACGGATACGCTGGCCTATACCGCCGCCGCGCTTTCCTACCTCATCCAGAACAGCAAAAAGCCGGTCATCCTCACCGGGGCACAGCGTCCCATCGGTTTTGAAAGTACCGATTCCAAGCAGAACCTGCTGGACAGTTTCCGCTGTGCCGCCGCCGGGTTGCCGGGAGTGCTGGTGGTTTTTGGCGGGCAGGTCATCCTCGGCGCGCGTGCCCGCAAGATCCGCACCAAGAGTTTTGATGCTTTTGCCAGCCCCAACTATCCCTGCCCCGCCAAGGTGGAGGATGGGCGGCTGACAGTCTATTTCCGCCCGACGCTCGGTCGCACCCGCTTTTTTGATACGCTGGATACTTCAGTGGGGTTGCTCAAGCTCACCCCCGGTATGGATGCGGGACTTCTTCATGATATGATCAGCCGCTACCACGCCCTGGTGATCGAGGGCTTCGGTGTGGGCGGACTGCCGGACGCAGACGGTGCTTTCCGGCGGGAGGTGTCGGCCGCGTGCCGTGCGGGAAAGCCGGTGGTGCTCACCACGCAGGTGCAAAGCGAGGGAACGGATCTTTCGGTTTACCGGGTGGGCAGCGACCTTCGCGCGCTGGGCGTATGGGAAGCCTATGATATGACGCCGGAAGCCTGCTTTACCAAACTCATGTGGCTGTTGCCGCAGAGCCGGAATTTTACGCGCCGTCAAAAACTTTTTTACACGCCGGTCTTCCATGATTTGTTGCCGGCGGTCTCAAAAATCTGAAAAAAAGCGCGGCTGGTACTTGACAAAGCGCGGAGACCGTGTTATAATAAACCGAACTTGTAAAAGTCAAACGACACAGCACATTTTTGCCGGGGCAGATGGCCGTCAGAAGTGGATATGTCAGAGCAGGGACTTTTGTCCGTTTTTCCTCCATATCTTCTTTTACATCCTGCCGGCATGGCAGGATTTTTTTGTTGAAAGGAGAAGCGATATGCGTGAAGAAAGACTGAAAAAAGAGACCCTTGCCGGGATGCTTTCGGCATTTCCCGCGTCCGCCCGGCAGTCTTTGCCCCTTTCATTTGAAAATTACCTCATTTTTCCCGGCCTTTGTGATGTCCACGTGCACACAAGAGAGCCGGGATTTTCTTATAAAGAAACAGTGGCCAGCGTCAGCCTTGCCGGTGCGCACGGCGGCTATACCGATCTTTGCGCCATGCCGAATCTTTCTCCCGTTCCGGACAGCCCGAAAACGCTGGCGGCCGAACGCGCCGTCATCGCGCGGGATGCACGCGTCCGGATCCATCCTTACGGGGCTATCACGGCGGGAGAGGCCGGCAGTCGGCTTTCGGATTTCGCGGCCATGGCGCCTTTTGTCCCCGGCTTTTCGGATGACGGGCGCGGTGTTCAGCGGGAAGAACTGATGCAGGCCGCTATGGAAGAAGCCAAAAAGCTGGATCGGCTCATCGTGGCGCACTGTGAGGATGAGACTCTTTTACACGGCGGCTATATTCATGATGGAGCCTATGCCCGTGCCCACGGGCATCGCGGCATCTGTGCCGAGAGCGAATACCGGCAGTTGGAGCGCGATCTTTCGCTGGTCCGGAAAACCGGTGTCCGCTATCATGCCTGTCATCTTTCCGCAAAGGAAAGCGTGGCGTTGATCCGCCGTGCCAAGCGCGAGGGGTTGGATGTCAGTTGCGAGACCGCCCCGCATTATCTGCTTCTCACCGAAAATGATCTGCGGGAGGACGGCGCTTTCAAAATGAACCCGCCGCTCCGTGAAGAAGCCGACCGTCGCGCGCTGATCGAAGGAGTGCTGGACGGTACGATAGACATGATCGCCACCGATCATGCCCCCCACAGCCAGGAGGAAAAAAGCCGGGGACTTGCGGGCAGTCTTTTCGGCATCACCGGGCTGGAGACCGCGTTCCCGGTGCTTTACACCCGGTTGGTCCGCACCGGTATCCTGACGGCATCGGCGCTGAAGGCGCTGTTGTGCGACAATCCGCGCCGCCGCTTCGGTCTTCCGGAACGGCCGGAGGATTTCGCGGTTTTTGAGGTGCAAACGCCCTTTCGCGTTTCGCCCGAAGCATTCTTTTCAAAAGGAAAAAGCACTCCGTTTGCGGGGTGGGAGGTCTATGGGCAATGCGTACAGACAGTGATGGAGGGAAAAACGGTATGGAAAAGCGAACAAAACGAAAACTGATCCTGGAGGACGGAAGTGTATTTGAAGGCTACGCTTTCGGAGGTGAAGGCGACCGGGTCATGGAAGTGGTTTTCAACACCTCTCCTGTCGGATATGAGGAGATCGTTTCCGATCCGTCCTACACCGATCAGGGCGTGGTCATGACCTATCCGCTCATCGGAAATTACGGTGTGAACACAATGGATGCCGAAAGCGACGCCCCGTCTCTCTCGGCACTGATCGTCGGAGAATATAATCCGTACCCTTCCAATTTCCGCAGCGAACGCTCGCTGGGCTCCTGGCTTGACGGTTGCGGTATTCCCGGCCTTTACGGAGTGGACACCCGGATGCTTGCGCGTAAGATCCGCATGGAGGGCAGTATGCGCGCTTTTCTTTCCGGGGCGGAAACCACCGTGCCGGAGGCACTGGAAAAAATCAGGACGACCGCCCGGCCGCAGGACGCGGTGGCACGGGTCAGCACCGGAAAAATTTACACCGTCTGCGGGGATTTTCCGCGATTTCGGGTGGCTGCCGTGGATTGCGGCATCAAGAAAAATATTCTCCGGTCCCTCACGGCACGCGGATGCGCCGTAACGGTCTATCCTTTTGACGCGCCGGCCGAACGGATCCTCTCGGACGCGCCGGACGGCCTCTTCCTTTCCAACGGCCCCGGCGACCCCACCGATGTCGGCCCGGTGATCGGATTGGTGCGGGCCTTGCGCGGCAAAATGCCGATGTTCGGCATCTGTCTGGGGCACCAGATGATCGCGCTGGCCTACGGCGCGCAGACCTATAAACTGAAATTCGGTCATCGCGGCGGCAATCATCCGGTGCGCAATCTGCAGACCGGACGGGTGGAGATCACCTCGCAGAATCACAGCTATGCCGTGCGGGAAGAAAGTCTTGCCGGGACCGGTCTTACGGTGACGCATCGCAATCTGCTCGACGGCACGGTAGAAGGACTCTCCGCGCCGAAGGACAGCGTTTTTTCGGTGCAGTATCATCCCGAAAGCGCCCCCGGTCCGGAGGACAGCGGATATCTGTTCGACCGATTTATCGAACAAATGGGAAAATGTGGAGGAAAAAAAGATGCCAAAGCGCACTGATCTGAAAAAAATCATGGTCATCGGCAGCGGCCCGATCGTCATCGGGCAGGCGGCGGAATTTGATTATGCCGGCACACAGGCCTGCCTGTCCCTCCGGGAAGAGGGTTATGAGGTGGTGCTTTGCAACTCCAATCCCGCCACGATTATGACCGATACCAGTGTGGCCGATAAGGTATACATGGAGCCGCTGACGCTCTCCTATGTGGCCAAGATTGTCCGCTATGAGCGCCCGGACGCCATCATTCCGGGATTGGGCGGCCAGACCGGCCTCAATCTGGCGCTTCAGCTGGAGAAAAAAGGCGTGCTCCGCGAGTGCGGCGTGGAACTGCTCGGCACCCGGGCCGAGAGCATTGAACGGGCGGAGGACCGGGAACTTTTCCGGGCGCTCTGCCGCGAGATCGGCGAGCCGGTGCTTCCTTCCGAGATTGTCAGAAACGAGCAGGAAGGGCGGGCGGCGGCCGAAAAGATCGGCTTCCCGCTGGTGCTTCGCCCTGCCTTCACGCTGGGCGGGACCGGCGGCGGATTTGCCGATAACGAGGCGGAATACGGCGAATTGCTTGCCCGCGCCCTGGCGCTTTCCCCGGTGCATGAGGTGCTGGTGGAAAAGAGCGTGAAGGGCTTTAAGGAAATCGAATATGAGGTGCTCCGGGACGCCGCGGACACGGCCATCACGGTCTGTAACATGGAGAACCTGGATCCGGTCGGCGTGCATACCGGCGATTCGATCGTGGTCTGCCCCAGTCAGACGCTCACCAACCGGGAATATCAGATGCTTCGCAACAGCGCCCTGCGCATCATCCGTGCCCTTGAGATCGAGGGCGGATGCAATGTCCAGTTCGCGCTGGATCCGAACTCTTTCGACTATTATGTCATCGAGGTCAATCCCCGCGTGTCCCGTTCCTCGGCGCTGGCCAGCAAAGCCAGCGGCTACCCCATCGCCCGTGTGTCGGCCAAGATTGCGGTGGGTCTCACGCTTTCGGAGATCATGCTTCCGAACACGCCGGCTTCCTTTGAACCGGCGCTGGATTATATCGTTACGAAGATGCCCCGTTTTCCCTTTGACAAATTCGATGGGATCAGCAATCGTCTGACCACGCAGATGAAGGCCACCGGCGAGGTGATGAGCGTCGGCCGCACCTTTGAAGAAAGTCTTCTCAAGGCTGTCCGCTCATTGGAGACCGGTGCCTATCACCTCTTTTCCGCAAAAGCCGCCGGCATGAGCCGCGAGGCACTGCTCGATTATATCAGGGAAGCCACGGATGACCGGATCTTCATGCTGTGCGAGCTGCTCCGCCGCGGCGAGACGCCCGAAAAGCTCTCGGCGCTGACCGGCATTGACCGCTTTTTTACCGAAAAACTGCGGCACATTACCGAGCTGGAAAAAAAGCTGGCCGGAAACGCACTCTCCCCGGCGCTTTTACGGGAGGCAAAACAGCACGGTTTTTCGGACCGCGCCGTGGCGGATCTGACCGGACTTTCCGAGAGCGCCGTGCGCGAAAGCCGGGAAGAGGCGGGCATTCTCCCGGTCTACAAGGCCATCGACACCTGCGCCTCCGAGTTTGACGCTTACATCCCCTATTACTATTCCACCTACAACGGCGTGGAAAACGAGGCGGGCGGGGAAAGCCGCGCCCGGGGAAAGATCGTGGTGCTGGGGGCCGGCCCCATCCGCATCGGGCAGGGCGTAGAGTTTGATTATTCCACCGTCCACGCCGTAAAGACCATCCGGGAGGCCGGCTTCGAGGCGATTGTCATCAACAACAATCCCGAGACCGTTTCCACCGATTATACCACCTCCGACAAGCTGTATTTCGAGCCGCTGGCGGTGGAGGATGTGATGAATGTCATTCGCCTCGAACAGCCGCTGGGGGTCATTGCCACGCTCGGCGGGCAGACGGCCGTCAATCTGGCCGAACCACTGGCCGCCCGCGGCGTGAAGATTATCGGGACCGACTGTGCGGCCATCGAACGCGCCGAAAACCGCGATGCTTTTGAAAAGCTGTTGGAAGAACTGGAAATCCCGGAACCTCAGGGCAGGGCCGTGTGCAGCATGGAGGCCGGCGTGGCGGCCGCACGGGAGATCGGCTATCCGGTTCTGGCCCGTCCCTCTTTCGTATTGGGCGGCCGCGCCATGCGGATCATTCCGGATGAGACGGAGCTGCGCGGATATCTGTCCGGCGGGGTGGAAATGAGTGCCGGTCGCCCGGTGCTCATCGACCGTTATATGTCCGGTAAGGAGGTCGAGGTGGATGCCGTCTGTGACGGCACGGATGTTTTTGTGCCCGGCATCATGGAGCTGGTGGAACGCACCGGCATCCACAGCGGAGACAGCATCAGCGTCTATCCGCCGTTCGGCCTTTCGGACAGGGTCAAGGGTATGATCCTGCAATATACCAAACGGCTGGGAAAAGCCATCGGCATCGTGGGCCTTTTCAACATTCAGTTTATCGTCACGCAAAAGGAAGAGGTCTTTGTCATCGAGGTCAACCCGCGTTCCTCCCGCACCGTTCCGTTCCTTTCCAAGGCCACGGGTTATGCGCTCCCCGACATCGCCACCCGCGTCATGCTCGGCCTTTCGCTCAAGGAGCAGGGCATCTTTGCCCTCTATCCGGACGAAAAGAAGCGCTATTATGTCAAGGCGCCTGTCTTTTCCTTCTGCAAACTGGCGGGGGCAGACGCGTCGCTTTCGCCAGAGATGAAATCCACGGGAGAGGCCATCGGCTATGATGACCGCCTCAACCGCGCCCTGTTCAAAGCGTTGCAGGCTTCCGGCATGGAACTGCACAACTATGGCACGGTTTTTGTTACGGTCAGCGACCGGGATAAGGAAGAGGCGTTGCCGCTGATCCGGCGGTTTTATCACCTTGGCTTCAACATCGAGGCCACGGCCGGCACCGCCGCGTTTCTGAAGGCCAACGGCATCCGCACCCGGGTGCTCCGGAAATTGAGCGACGGATCGGACGACATTGAAAGATCGCTCCGGCAGGGGCACATTTCCTATGTGGTCAATACCGGCGAACCCGGCCACTCCAGGACCGACGGGGACGGTCGCCGTATCAGACAGATCGCCACCGAGAATAATATCACCATGTTTACGGCGCTGGACACCGTTCGGGTGCTTCTGGATGTGCTGGAGGAGACCACGCTGGGCGTATCTACCATTGATTCGTAAAAAGGAGGACTTTCATGCAAGAGGTTTTTCTGGCGGTCACGGATAACCGACCGCTGACCAAGGATGTGTATGAGATGACGCTGCAGGGCGATCTTTCGGCCATCCGTGCGCCGGGGCAGTTCGTCAATCTCCGGGTAGAGGGGTGCTATCTGCGCCGCCCGCTTTCGGTCTGCGACCGGGAGGGAGATCGGCTCACGCTGATCTACCGGGTGGTCGGCAAGGGCACTGAAATTTTGTCCGGGATGAAGCCGGGCACGAAAATAAACACGCTCACCGGCCTCGGCAACGGGTTCTCGCCCGAGCGGGGCGGGGAACGGCCGCTTCTTGTAGGCGGCGGGGTCGGCGTGCCGCCGCTTTATTATCTTTGCCGGGAATTGCTGAAGGCCGGCGCGCGCCCGACGGTCCTGCTCGGCTTCAATACCGCGTGCGAGGTTTTTTATGAGGAAAAATTCCGGGTGCTCGGCGCGGCGGTCACCGTGCTGACGGCCGACGGCACCTACGGCGGCAAAGGCTTCGTCACCGACGCTCTGCCCGGGCTTTCCTACACCTATTTTTACGCCTGCGGCCCGATGCCGATGTTCCGGGCACTGAATGCGGCGGCAAAGACGCCGGGCGAATACAGCTTTGAAGAGCGCATGGGATGCGGTTTCGGGGCCTGCATGGGTTGCAGCTGCCAGACAAAATCCGGCCCGAAACGGATCTGCGTAGAGGGGCCGGTGCTCCGGTCAGAGGAGGTGATCTGGTGAATACGAAAGTCATGCTGTCAGGCTGGGAGCTGGATAATCCCGTCATCCCCGCCAGCGGCACCTTCGGTTACGGCCGGGAATTTGCCGCGCTCTACGATCTGAATCTGCTCGGCACCTTTTCTTTCAAGGGCACCACGCGGGAGCCGCGCTTCGGAAACCCGCAGCCCAGGATCGCCGAGAGCGATACGGGTATCGTCAATTCCATCGGTCTTCAGAACCCCGGCGCGGATCATGTGTTGTCGCACGAACTGCCCGAAATGAAAAAATATTTCACGAAAAAGGTCATCGCCAATGTCTGCGGATTTGAAACGGAGGAATATGTAGAGCTCTGCCGGCGCTTTTCGGCGGAAGAACAGATCGGATTGCTGGAGGTCAACATCAGTTGCCCGAATGTCAGATGCGGCGGCATGGCGTTTGGTTCGGATCCCGAAAAGGCCTTTGAAATCACAAAGGCTGTTCGGGCGGTCAGCCGCAAGCCGGTCTATATGAAGCTCTCTCCCAATGTCACGGATATTGCCGAGATTGCGCGGGCGTGCGAGGCGGGCGGCGCAGACGGGCTCACGCTCATCAACACGCTGGTCGGTATGCGGATCGACCTCAGGAGCAAAAAGCCCGTCATCGCCAATAAACTGGCCGGATATGCCGGCCGGGCGCTCTTTCCGGTGGCGCTGGGTATGATCTACCGGGTATACGAGGCGGTCCGGATTCCCATCATCGGCGTGGGCGGTGTACAGAGCGCCGAAGATGTCCTTGAAATGATGCTGGCCGGGGCCTGCGCGGTCGAGGTCGGCACGGCCAATCTGCTGGATCCGTATGCGTCCAAAAGGATCGTGGAGGCACTGCCTGCGGCCATGGAGAAGTACGGTATTGAAAATCTCAACGGGATGATAGGAGGGGCACATTCATGAATGAAAAGGTTATTGTGGCATTGGATTTTGAAAACAAGCGGCGCGCACTGGAATTTCTGGAGCTTTTCCAAGAACAAAAGCTCTTTTTAAAGGTCGGCATGGAGCTTTTCTATGCCGGAGGATCCGATTTTTTGCGTGTGCTGAAAGAAAAAGGGCATCGGGTTTTTCTCGATCTCAAACTGCATGACATTCCCAACACCGTGGAGCGCACCATGCGCGTGCTTACCCGGCTGGGAGTGGATATGGTCAATCTTCACGCCGCCGGCGGAAAGGCCATGATGGAGGCCGCCGTGCGCGGACTTACCCGTCCGGACGGCACACGCCCCGTTCTGCTGGCCGTGACGCAACTGACCAGCACCGATGAACGCACGCTCCGGGAAGAGCTGCTCATCCCGTTGGGGATGAAGGACGCGGTGCGCCATTATGCGGCCACGGCAAAGGCGGCCGGCGTGGACGGTGTGGTCTGCTCGCCGCTGGAAGCCGATGCCGTACACCGCGCGTGTGGCCAAAGTTTTCTTACGGTCACGCCGGGCGTGCGGTTCGCGGAGGGTGACAAGGGCGATCAGTGCCGCGTGACCACGCCCGCCATGGCAAAGCAGATGGGTTCGGATTATATCGTGGTGGGTCGTCCGATCACGGCCGCTCCGGATCCGGCGGCCGCTTACGCACGCTGTGTTGAGGAATTTGTCAAAGGAGGCAACTGAAAATGAATGAAACAAAAGAACGGATTGCAAAGGATCTGCTGTCTATCCGGGCGGTATTCTTCCGGCCGGAAGAGCCCTTCACCTGGGCCAGCGGCATCAAAAGCCCGGTGTATTGTGATAACCGTCTGATCCTCAGTGCCCCCGCCGTGCGCACACGGGTGGAGCAGGCGCTGGCCGCCGCCGTAAAGGAAAACTACGGGGAGGCCGAAATGCTCATGGGAACGGCTACGGCCGGCATTGCTCATGCGGCTCTCGCCGCCGGGGAGCTGGGATTGCCGATGGGCTATGTCCGCGGCGGAGCCAAGGATCACGGTCGCGGCAACCGCATCGAGGGCGAGCTCCGGCCGGGGACGAAGGTGGTGGTCGTGGAGGATCTCATTTCCACCGGCGGCAGCGTGCTGGAGTGTGTGGAGGCCCTGCGGGAGGCCGGCGCCGAGGTGCTGGGGATCGCGGCCATTTTTACATACGGAATGAAAAAGGGAAAAGAACGCCTGGCCGCGGCCGGCGTGCCGCTCGTCACGCTGACCGATTTTGATACGGTGGCGGCGATGGCGGAAGAAACGGGGCTCATCGCGCCGTCGGATGTCCGGAAACTGCTGGCTTTCCGGGATCATCCCGCAGACAGCGCGTGGATGGAGGCCTGAGATGAGAAACATTCTGGAAATCACCGATCTGTCGGTGGCAGAGATCCATGCGCTCATGCAACTGGCCGCGGATATGGAGGCGCACCCCGCGGATTATGCCGATGCGCTTTGTCACAAAACGCTGGCCACGCTCTTTTTCGAGCCCTCCACCCGCACCCGTCTCAGCTTTGAATCGGCCATGTATGCGCTGGGCGGTCATGTGCTCGGTTTTTCGGATGCGGGCACCAGCTCCTCGGTCAAAGGGGAGACTCTCGCGGATACGATCACGGTGGTCTCCGGTTACGCCGATCTCATTGCCATGCGCCATCCCTTTGAGGGGGCCGCACTGTGCGCCGCGGCCCACAGCCGCGTGCCGGTCATCAACGCCGGGGACGGCGGACACCATCACCCGACGCAGACGCTGGCCGATCTTTTCACCATACAAAAAGAAAAGGGGGAGCTGACCGGACTGACCATCGGTCTTTGCGGCGACCTCAGATACGGCCGCACCGTACATTCGCTCATCGAGGCCATGTCCCGTTATGAGGGCACGCGCTTTGTGCTGATCTCTCCGCCGGAGCTGGCTCTGCCGGATTTCGTGGTGGAAAAGACCCTGCGCCCCTTGGGGATTCCTTACCGCGTCAGCACCTCTCTGGAGTCGGAGATCGGTTCGCTGGATCTTCTTTATATGACGCGGGTACAGGGCGAGCGCTTTGCGGACCGGGCCGAATACGAACGGCTCCGGGGCGCTTTCGTGCTCACCCCGGAAAAGCTGGCCATGGCCAAAAAAGATACCGTTGTGCTTCACCCCCTGCCGCGGGTCGGAGAAATCTCGCCGGAGGTGGACAGCGACCCCCGCGCCTGCTATTTCAAACAGACCCGGTGCGGGCGGCTCATGCGGATGGCGCTTATTTATACGCTGCTGACCGGACAGGAGCAAAACGAAAAAGACCGCACGGCCGGCAGTACGCTGTCCCCGGCGGCCGTGTGCGGCAATGTGCACTGCCTGACCCGGCACGAGCGCGATCTGCCCCACCGGATCTATACGGATGCGGCCGGAATCACGCGTTGTTTTTATTGCGATTCGCCCGTTCAAAAATCTTGAAAAAGCAAAGAGAGTGTGCTAAAATAAAGAAAAAAGCGGGCGTTTTAAAACGCCCGCTCCGAAAACCGGAGGCAGTTTGCATGAACGACTATACGCTCCGTGTCGCCCGTCCGGAGGATGCGGCGGCCCTTCTTGCCATTTACACTCCTTATGTAGAGAAAACCGCCATCACTTTTGAATATACCGTGCCCACGGCAGAGGATTTTTGCGGGCGCGTTCGGCACACGCTCGAAAAATACCCGTATCTGGTGGCTGAAGGGGAGGGAGCAATCGTGGGCTATGCCTATACCGGTCCGCTCCGCACACGGGCGGCCTATGGCTGGTCGGCCGAGATCTCGGTTTATCTTGCGCCCCGGGCGCAGGGAAAAGGCGTTGGCCGTGCGCTTTACGAGGCGCTCATCCGCATCTCGCGGGCACAGGGCATTCGCAATCTTTATGCCTGCGTGGCCGTGCCGGCCGAAACCGACCCCTATCTGAGCGATAACAGTCTTCGTTTTCACGAACATATGGGCTTCCGTCCGGTGGGCACTTTTTTCCGGTGCGCCTATAAATTCGGCCGGTTTTATCACATGGTCTACCTGGAAAAGCTGTTGGATACACCGCTTCCGCCAACGCCCGTTGTTCCGTTTCCGGCCCTTTCGCGCAAAGAACTGCTCCTGTAAGGCAACGATCGGCGGCGGTTGCTCCGGGCAGATCAGAAAGCGCGGCACTGTAACAGAGTGCCGCGCTTTTTATCTTTGCTTGTAAAGCAGAATCTCCGGGTCCGCGCCGTCCACACCGTAGCGGCACAGGAGAATAAAAGAGGCGTCCGCCACCGCGCCCACGCACACGCCCGGATCCGGCAGGGCAATCTGTGTGCCGAGATAGATCTTTTCATTTGAAAGAAAAGTCACGCGCCGTCCGTCCGGCAACGGATAGGCAAGGTTCACATCCTCGCCTGAAAGTTCGTAAAGCGCATCGGCCACAGGGAGTCCTTCGGCTGCCAGCAGACGGTTGATTTCCGCCAACAGGGCCTTTTTAAAAGCGCTGTAAGCCGGTATTCCGCCCACGCGGATATAATCGGCTGCCACACACCGGCCGCGCCGGTTGCCGCAGAGCGTTTCACAGCCCGCGCAGTTTTCCCGCTTGGGGCATTCTTCGCAATTTGCACCGCAAAAAGATGTCATTTTTACCTCCGTGATTTCAGCATATCTGTGTCAGCCTATTATAATGATTTCGCGGTCATTTGTCAAGATTTTTTTGAAACAGCCTTGACAATGGCCGAAAAATCAGGTATAATGTGCTTTACTTTTGCACGGAGGTATTCTTATATGCAATTATCGGATCACTTTACCTTCCGGCATCTGCTCCGCTATACTTTCCCCTCTGTCGTCATGATGATCTTCACTTCCGTCTACGGTGTGGTGGACGGTTTTTTTGTGTCAAACTTTGTGGGTAAAACGCCCTTTGCCGCCGTCAATTTCATCATGCCGCTTCTCATGATGATGGGCAGTGTCGGATTCATGTTCGGCACGGGCGGCAGTGCGCTGATCTCCAAAACGCTGGGGGAAGGGAATCCCCGGCGCGCCAATGAGATCTTTTCAATGGTGGTGGTTTTTTCCGTTTTGTGCGGCGCCCTGCTTACCGGCGTGGGTTTTCTGCTTCTTCGCCCGGTGGCTGTGGCAATGGGGGCGCAGGGGCAGTTGCTCACCGACAGTCTTGCCTATGGCCGGGTCATTCTGGCCGCTCTGCCTTTCTTTATTCTTCAATACGAATTTCAGTGCCTGTTTGTCACGGCCGGAAAGCCGCATCTGGGGCTTTTCACCACCGTGGCGGCAGGGTTGACCAACATGGTGCTGGATGCGTTGCTGGTGGCGGTGTTCCCGTTGGGGCTTTTCGGCGCGGCGCTGGCCACGGCGCTCAGCCAGTTCATCGGCGGTGTGGTTCCGCTCCTTTATTTCGCACGCCAAAACGGCAGTCTGCTTCGTTTTTGCCGTTTTCGTTTTGACGGGAGGGCACTCCTCAAGACCGCCGGCAACGGTTCTTCGGAGTTTATGAGCAATGTTTCTTCTTCACTGGTCAGCATGCTTTACAATGCCCAGCTTATGAAATACGCGGGCGAGGACGGCGTGGCCGCCTATGGCGTGCTCATGTATATCTGCTTTGTGTTTCTTTCGGTGTTCATCGGTTATTCGGTGGGCAGTGCGCCGATTGTCGGTTATCACTACGGCGCGGGTCACCTGGCGGAACTGAAGAGCCTTTTGCGCCGCGGATTGGTGCTCATTTCAGCCGGTGCGCTCCTCATGTTCGCCGCGGGCGAAGGGTTGGCCGTGCCGTTTTCCCGGCTCTTTGTGGGCTATGACGCGGCGCTGTTGGAAATGACTGTGCGCGCTTTCCGGATCTTTTCGTTTTCCTTCCTCTTTTCGGGGTTCTCCATTTTCGGTTCGGCCTTCTTCACGGCGCTCAACGACGGGCTCACCTCGGCGTTGGTGTCCTTCCTTCGCACACTGGTCTTTCAGGTGATCTCGGTGCTCCTCCTGCCGGTCTTTTTCAAACTGAACGGAATCTGGTTCTCCCTTATCGTGGCCGAGGTTCTCTCCTGCGCCGCCACCGCCTTTTTCCTTCTGCTCAAACGGGAAAAATACGGCTATTAATCCCCCTAAAGAACAC